>JBMZDF010000006.1:0-36487 GCA_049614105.1 Promineifilaceae bacterium (SeqCode) | reverse complement strand
TACAGGTTGTTGTCTCTGGTAGAGACGTCGCCGCTGGCGCGTCTCCGTTAGAAAAGCTAAGTGGAGCATTGGAGCGAGTCAGAAAGTAAATTTTGCAAAATGCAAAATTATATGCAAAAAGTATTTTAATATGAAAAATGCGATATAATTAGCATATGAACGTACTAGCTATTGCAAATCACAAAGGTGGTGTTGGGAAATCTGCAATCTCTCTCAATCTTGCCGCTCTTCTTGCTCAACTGCATGATAAGCGCGTGTTGTTAATTGATATTGATCCACAATCCTCCCTCACGGAATCTGTGGTGGGTTCGGCCGAAAATGCGAACCTATCCCATGTTCTCGGTGACAGTAAAGCAGGTACTTTAGGGTTGGGCGATATTATTCAAACTGTTTCTGAGCGACTAGATATTGCGCCAAGCGATATTCAGCTCGCAGACAATGAGCTAGGACTTGTGCTAAGACGTGGGCGTGAGTCGATTCTAGCAAACGCGCTAGCACCTCTGGTAAATCGATACGATATTACCATTATTGATTGTCCACCCAGTCTTAATGTGCTGACCGTCAATGCGCTCAATATGGCTGATGCGGTGCTGGTTCCAACGCAGCCATCGGCGACTGACCTAAGAGGAACGCGCTTGTTTCTCCAGTCTGTCGAGAGTATTCGGGCTGAGTTAAATCCCCATCTTGAGATTCTTGGCGTGATCCCAACTTTTGCCGACACACGTTATCTTCATCATCGTGATGCGATTGAAGATTTAACGGCCGCAGGGGTCAATGTTTGGCCGACAGTTGGTCGAACAGTCAAGATTCAGGAGGCAATGATTGATGGTGAACCACTGCATACTTACGCGCCGACGAATCGACAGGTCGCAAAATTCAAGCAGATTGCTGCTAAGGTAAATTCATGGCTAAACGAAAGCGAATGAGCGTGTTTGCTCAAACCGAAGAATCTTCAGAGTCTGTAGCGGCCGAAAAAAGCGTTTCTGACACTGTTCCGCATGAGACAAATAATGATGCCGTAGCGGCCGAGTTTTGGGGAATTGTCAACCAGGTGTCGGTTCCTAATGTGGGTCGAAGCTCCTCGATTGGTGTGGGCTTAAAACCAGATGAACACATCCTGTTAAATGACATTGCGCAACAGACTGGGGCGGCACGTAACGCACTTGTGCGTTATGCTGTGCGAAAATTTATTCAAATGTATCAGTCAGAGATGATTGAGATAGAGTTTGAGAAGCCAAGCCCCTATTCGCCTCCTACCGTGTATAAGAAAATAAAAATTTGACATACTCCCCACCCTAAAGAAACAGGGATTCCAGACTATCGGTCAATTTGTTCGCCAGTTTCCAATCCTTAAGTAAGTCACAAATAGTCATTGACGAAAACCTCAGAGGTTTTTGTGCGCAGACCAGAGTAGATGACACCAAACCTCTGAGGTTTATTGTTCGGAACTTTTTGTGGCGCACTTAGATCATTTGAGTTTCAAAGGGTTAGTTCAACTCATGGATTGGACGATCCGCCGAGATACACAATTTGTGCGATGCTGTGTGACACTGTGCAAACTTGTATAGATTCGTTGACGTTAGACTTTTATTAACTAATACTACAATCCTACTCATCACGAGTAGCAATATCGTGAGTAGTGAGAGATGCATTAAATCGGGCAGTTTATCTGTCGTATCTTAAGCTGAAGTCACATCCCCGAATCACAATTAAATTAAATGAGTCTGCTGAACCAAAGTGTATCTAGTAAACTTTCTAGAAACTAGCACCCACTTGAACAATCAGTCTGATTGGAAATAGGGCTTTCGTCCATTGGTATTGCACCAAGTACCATTTTTGCTCTACTGAGATTAGGCTAAACACTTTTTTCAGCAAAGTCATTAAACAGCAGTTGGCAATCTTTACGTGCCCTTGTTTGTCACAAGGGCGGAGCGATCTTGTTTGACACCTTTACAAACTATACAACCGTAGCCTTGATCCCAGCACATAATGAGGCCCGATTTATTGGCAGTGTTGTTTTGGAAGCAAGGCAACACGTCAAGACCGTCGTTGTCGTAGACGATGGTTCGGCCGATTCCACCGCTAACATCGCGCAGGCAGCGGGCGCAACCGTTTTGCAGCTTGAGAAAAATGTGGGCAAAGCAGGCGCGATTATGGCAGGGCTTGCTCTGATGGCGCATAACGCCCCACATGTTGTGGTCATGCTTGACGGAGACGGGCAACATAATGCAGCTGAGATTCCACACCTGTTGGAGCCAATTGCAACTGGTTCGGCCGACCTTGTCATCGGCACACGTTTCTCCTCTATTCAAAGCGATATTCCCGCATGGCGACAGGTTGGCCAACATACGCTGACACAAGTAACTAACCTAGCGAGTGGGGTGCATTTAACTGATTCACAAAGCGGGTTTCGGGCATTTTCGGCCGAAGTTCTCCCCCTACTCAACTTTGCAACAGACGGTTTTTCACTTGAATCAGAGATGCAGTTCATTATTCGCAAACATGAGCTACGTGTAAGCGAAGTTCCAATCAGCGTCGTCTATGCCGAAGCACCGAAACGCAACCCCATCACGCATGGGCTGCAAGTCCTCAACGGTATTATAAAATTGGTTGGGATGAGCCGCCCGCTGCTCTTTTTCTGCGTACCTGGTATTACTAGTCTACTACTCGGTTTTGCGATGGGACTATTGATCATGCGGATTTATCAGCAATCGACCGAACTTGCCGTTGGCTACGCGCTCATCTGCATTATGTTGCTTATCATTGGCACAACATCTCTCTCGACAGGGGTCATTCTGTACTCGTTGCGTACGTGGCTAGTTAATTGGCAAAGGCAAAATTAGCATTGCTTGAACGACCACTCGTTTCAATTGTTATTGCAGCATGGAATGAGGAAGCTCGCATTGAAGGGGTTCTGAATCGTGTGCTGGGGATAGCCTATCGGCCGATTGAGTTTATCGTTTGTGCTGGTGGTGACGACGCAACCTACACCTTGGCCGCTACCTTTCAGCCGCGTATTATCCTCTTGCGTCAACGGGCGGGCGAAGGTAAACAGAAGGCTGTCAAACACTGTTTAACAGTTTCCGCTGGCCACATCGTTGTGTTTTACGATGGAGATGTGTTTGCTAATTCAGACAGTTTTGAGTGTTTGATCGCTCCCATTTTAGAAGATGGCGAAAAAGCAGCAACGGGCGTTTCACGGCCGCTGCCCGCTCAACAGCGCGATCTGTTTGTACGCTACCAGTGGGCGTTTCAGGAACATCGCCAGACAATACGCAACACAATTTATACACACAGTGTTTTGGGGCGTAATTTTGCGCTGCATCGTGATATTCTCAATGTGCTACAAATGCAAACAACCGCCGCGATCAGCGAGGACCTGTTGCTTGGGCTAACGTTGCTTGACAGCGGTTACAAAATTCGTTATGTGCCTGAGAGCTATGTTGAGACACTGTACCCACCCGACTTCTGGACGTATGTGCGTCAGACAAATCGCGGTTTACGCGGTCACATCATGATCGGTCTGATGTTGCAAAAGCGGTCGCTGCTTGTCAATGGAACCAAGACGATTGCTGTGGGGCTGTGCGGTCTTTTTGCGCCGCTGCTGGCGTTGGTTAGCTGGTGGGGTGTGCTGATTTGGGGACTTATTTGGGGCGGGATTGTCGTGCGGCGCACACACTATATGCGATTGCGAAACGAGATCGAAAATGAATTTGTTTCCCCGTTTGGCTGGGGGCTGCTAAAGTTTACAATCGCAAGTTTTGTGGCGTGGTCGTGGGTAGCGGTGCAGCTTTTCGGCCGAAAATGGCGCACAAAATGGCTCTAATTTCTATTTTAGTCGCAGCGTGGAATGCAGCAGAAACGCTACCACACCTCATCCACAGCTTCACTGCCCTACACTATCCGCACAAAGAACTTATTTTATGTGTTGGTGGCGAAGATGGCAGCTGGGCATTGAGTCAGCAGTGGGTCAGTGAGACAGTGCATGTTGTGTGTCAGCAGCCAAGTGATGGCAAGCGGGGTGCGCTTGAACGCGGGTTAGCCCATGTGCATGGCGATGTTGTTTTTCTGACTGATGCAGATTGTATGTTGAACGATGCGGGGGTTGAAGGAATGATTCGGCCGATTCTCCACAACAACGCCCAAGTAACAACTGGCTCCTATCATCCATTCCCTGAACAACAGTACAACCCATTTGTCATGATGCAGTGGGCGAAAATCCGCCAACGCGAGCAGCACGATCCGTCCGAGACAAACGGGCATTTGGTGGGGATCAACACGGCGATCTCGGCCAATTTATACCGTCACTATCTGCCCCAAATTCCACAAGACACGCTTGTTGAGGATGGTTATCTTGGTCAACTGCTACGACGTGATGGCATTGTGATTCATTGGCAGCCTCATTGCCAAGTTGCGACGTTGTTTCATACGTGCATGAGGCCATATATTCGTCAGCAATCTCGCTGGCTGCGCGGTGCGTGGCAAATCAGCCGACAATTTGGCGATGAAAAGCTGCGTCAGAAAACGGTTCGCACAGCACGGTATGGTTTCTATCTTTTGTTGTTACCGTTGCTGTCACTGCCGTTGCCGCGCGTTGGCACACTGCTCACGTTACTGGCGTGGGGAAAGGCAGCACACACCTACACCCGACTGACCGAGCAACCAAACTGGCGCGGGGCCATTCACCTGCTGGTTGCCGATGTGTTCGTCTGGACACGTGCGCTTACGCTGGATCGGTGGCGTGGCGATTGGTGAGAACGCCTTCACCACAGACGAGGCAGTGCGAACGAAATACGCTGGGCACGCCCAATGAGGCGCAGCGCGATAAGTGGCGCAACGCGCAAATTGTTGCCTACGAGAACGCGCAAATGCGTGGCAAACTGTGAGGCGAGGGCGCGGCGGTCGGTGATGGTGAAGGGATGGGTTGCCAACAAGTGACGGTAAAGATCGTAGTACAGTTGGAAGGCGGCTTGTATTTCGGCCGAATCACCCAATGGCTCCCGCTCATAATAACTTTTGACCACATTTTCCACTGTCAAACGGGCAACCTGTTTATTCAACATCAGCTCAAATAAGTATCGTTGATAGGTGATACACTCATCTCGTTGCCGTTGCGGGTAGGTGTTTGAGAGGCCCGTCGGCACATCTCGATAGAAGTAAAGTGGCTCTGGAATGACGGCAATCTTGTTTGTTCGGTTGATCTCCAAAAGCAGCGCATAATCTTTGGCGACGGGCGCACCTAGTGGGTAAGCACCTGCGTTATCAATGACATGCCGACGCACCATAATCGATGCGGGCAAAACTGTGCAGCTAAACAGCAGTGACCATTTAATCTCAATTGGGTCATGTGGGCTGTGTCGTTCTCGTAGCGGTTCGCCGTTTTTGTTGACATAACGCGACCATGTACCAACTGCACCGATGTCAGGATGCGTTTGCAGATAGGCAAGCTGTTTGGCGAGACGGGTTGGGTCACATGTGTCGTCTGCGTCCATAATGGCAACAAATTCGGCCGAAGATGCCGCCAACGCACGATTGCGCGTTGCAGATACCCCCCTATTCGTTTCATTGTGCAGCACTTTAATACGTCTATCTTGTACGGTGTAACTGTCTAGAATATCGGCCGTTCCGTCTGTCGAACCGTCGTTAACGATCACCAATTCAAAATCAGTATGTGTCTGTGCGAGAATACTTTCAATTGCCTCGCTAAGATACTGCTCACCGTTATAGACGGGCATATTAACCGAGATGGCGGGGCTTTTCATGATATTGTTTCCGAATGGGTGAATCGGGTTGGAGCCGTTGCTGAACCTGGGCAGGGGTGATGCTGTAGTTGTGTGGGCGACGGTGGAACAAACGCCGTGCCATGAAACGTAATGCGCCAAGTGCAATTTGCAGCCGACGCCCATCCACATCTCGTCTGATGTCAATGTACGCGCCCCCGACAAACTGCTTGGTGAGCCATGTGTGAACCCGCGTGCGAAATTGCGCAACCGCTGGCGCATCATGTGGATAGCGCGTTCGTTCTGTATTCAAAACGTGAATGTGGTTGAACTGAATTGCGTTGGGCGTGTAGAAGTTTTGGGTTAGCACCTCTTGAATGCGACAGGATGCCCACCAATGTATGTTGTCAAACTGAGTCTGATACGGCAGCAAAATGTTATCGGCGACGACGGTATGATGAAACGCCATTAGCTGCTCATCATTGATCAAAAACGGCTGATACGGCAGTCCGCGCAGCGGCGTTTTGACCGTTTTTGGTGTGAAAATTGGCACACCAACAGCAGGTTCATAGCGCAACAGCGCACGCTCAAATAACGCCCATCCGCCACGCAAAAACTGGATGTCATCATCACAAAAAATAGTGTAACGGTATGCACCGCGACTTCGTGCAATTTCGAGTAGGTGATTGCGACCTTCTGCCCACGTTGAATTAGGAAAAAAGATCGCGCCATCAAGTGGTTCATCGTAAGTTAAAAATAACGTATCTGCTCGCTCCTTCAGTGACAGATACGCTTGTACAAGTTTGGCTTGGCCTTGAACAAGATAGATAAACGGTTTCATATATGCAGCATTTTACGATGGCTCAGCGATTTCGCTACCGGTTTTCACGGAGACAAAAGGTGCTTGATCCGCGTGTTTATTTTCAGTTCGATGAGCAACGCCTCATTTACATTGCTACGCCCAAGACTGCTTCAACCTCTATTTTGCTGACGATTGGTGTGGCACGTGGCTTGACTGATGTGCAGCCGCGTGAGATTCGGGGGCGGTTTGCTGCCCACATCAAGCGCGGATCGCTTCAGCAAGTGAACGCCAACTACTTCAAGTTTAGCTTTGTTCGCAATCCGTATAGCCGCCTTGTCTCTTGTTATGAAAATAAATTTGTCGAGGTGCGTGAATATGGGCGTGATCGATTTCTATATGCCCATCCGCCATTTGAGATGTCCGTTGGGGATACATTTGAACAATTCATTCGGCGGATCGCCGAGATTCCAGACGAGCTGGCGGACAGGCATTTCAAATCACAGACGGCGTTTTTATACTGGAAGGGGCTGTGCTTGGTCGATTTTATCGGCCGATTTGAAACCCTAACAACCGACTGGTCAGCCCTCGCCAAACGCACCTATTTGCCGCAGCAGCTTTGCAACCTGCCTAGAGAGTTTCCACGTCGCAAGATGCCTGCCAACTATCAAGATTACTACACACCTGAACTCGCCGCGCTCGTTTTTCAGCGGTATCGGGCGGACTTTGAGCGATTTGGATATGCCAAAGATGTCTAATCGGCCGATCATCTCTGTCCTGCTGCCAACCTACAACATGGCAGCTTATCTGGGTCGCGCTATTGACAGCATCTTGGCGCAAACCTATCCGCACTTTGAACTCATTGTGTTGGATGACGGATCGACCGATTACACCGCCGACGTACTGGCACGCTACGACGATCCACGCCTCATTATTCAGCGCAACGAGTGCAATTTAGGCTACATCCCCACGCTCAACAACGGGCTAAAGACGGCACGCGGCACATACATCGCCAGACAAGATGCCGACGACATTTCACTGCCAGAACGGTTTGCAGCGCAGGTTGCATACCTTCAGGCACACCCTGATGTTGGCTTGCTTGGCTCGCAAATCGCTTATGCTGATAGACAGGGCAAGCTGATTGAGACGGCACAACCGTTGCACGACGATGCACTGATTATGTGGGACTTGCTGTTTGGATCGGCGATGGCGCACAGTTCGGTCATGTTCCGCCGCGCCCTAATTGAGCAAGTTGGCGATTATGACCTGCAATATCTTTACGCTGAAGACCGAGAACTATGGCTGCGGATGGCGCAGGTGTGCAGCGTGCGGCGACTGTCCGATACGCTCGTTTACATTTTCCGCAGCCCAGAAGGGGTGTCGCGTCGTTACAAAACGCAGCAACAGGCAAACCAGAATCAGATCGGCAGTGAGGCGATGACGGCATTGTTGGGGCAACCTATCTCTCCAACAGAGGCAGCGCACTTTCGCCAAATTTTGTTAGGGGAGCGGCTGGCAAAGGTGGAAATCGGCCGAATACACAACATTCTCTCCCAACTCTACACCACCTATCGTCAAGCAAATATACTTTCCCCCCACGCCCAACAACAGCTTGCCACTGCTGTCGCCGATTATTATTACATCATGGCGGGTTCCAATCTGCGCCACGCCCCAATCCAAGCGGGTAAGGCATTAATCAAGGCGTTCAAAATCGCCCCGCGTTATCCACGTTGGGAGACGGTTGCCGCCAAATATGAGCAGGGGCGGGCAACTATCGGGCGACAATTTGTCGACATTAGCAAGCCTGACGCGCTGACTATTGTCGCGGGGATGGGGCGCAGCGGCACAACGTGGGTCAGCGACATCATCAACCATGACCAACGCCAACGGCTATTGTTTGAGCCATTCGTACCACAGAGCGCCACGCCGTTTCTGCCCTATCAATATCTCGCGCCAACCGCTACCGATGCGGCTCTCCATAAGAAGGCGGCGAACCTTCTCACGGGTGCGGTACGGGATGATTGGGTCGACCGCGCCACGCCACGTTTCATCTACCGAAAGCGCATTCTCAAAGAAATCAGCGTCAATTTGATGCTTGGCTGGCTACAGCGTGTCGCTAACTGCCCCCCCACAGTGCTGGTGGTACGTCATCCTCTCCAAGTTGTGCTAGGGTGGCGAAAACTAGGGTGGGGGTTTGTGTGGGGTGGAAATCGGCCGATTATCGACTGTATTCTGTCCCAAGAAACATTGCTAGTTGATTTTCCAATCATTAGCAATATGGCGGCGCAAATCGACAAACACGACTTTTTGGAAAACACGCTGTTTTTATGGTGCGTGCTGCATCTCGTTCCAGCCGCGCACGCACAAAATGTTCACGTTATTTATTACGAGAATCTGCTGCACCACTTTCAAGAGGAGGTAACACGACTATTTCGCTATTTGGATCGGCCGAAACCGCGCACGTTAACTGAGATTGAATACACATTCTCCAGCACAAACTTTCAGGCGCGAGATGTTGTCCATGATCGGGCGCGGCTATTTAACACATGGCGTGAGGCATTTTCGGCCGAACAAATCAACCGCGCCAATGCCATTCTCGCCGCCTTTGACCTTGACCATCTTTACGACGCAAATGGCTACCCGACTGGACAGCCGCTCATCCGTTCATAGATGCAAACAGTCACAACTCACCAACACGTTGCCTTTGCGCCCCGTCACTGGATTTTTCTTTTACGGGAGCCTTAACCCCCTATGTTCTTTTCCATCGTCGTCTGTACCTACAACCGCGCCCGCTACGTGCAGGCATATTTGCCAACCGCGCTCACACAGGCGTTTGACCCAACGTGCTATGAGGTGATCGTCGTAGATAACAATTCGAGCGACAACACGCGCCCCGTGGTTGAGCAGTTGCAAACACAGCATCCACATTTACGCTACTGTTTTGAGCCGAAACAAGGGTTGTCGCACGCGCGTAACGCTGGCTGGCGGGCGGCGAATGGGCGTTATATTGCATATTTAGACGACGAGTGTCGCGTTGCAGGTGATTGGTTGACCCGTGCTGCCACCATTGTTGACCAGTATGCTCCCGTTGTTTTTGGGGGCGATGTCGGTGCGTTTTACGAGTCACAGCGCCCGCGCTGGTGGCGAGAGGCTTATTCGGCCGATTTTTGCCACACCTACGGCGCACCCGCTCGCTGGCTTTCGGACGGCAAATGTGTGGTGGGCGGCAACATGTTTGTACAACGAGAGGCGCTAGAGCATGTCAATGGCTTTGACCCCAATTTCGGCATGCACGGCGACACAGTTCATTTTGGCGAGGAGGACGATCTCGTCGCAAGGCTTTCTAACCATCACCAAATGCCATTTGTCTACTACGATTCAGAGCTATCTGTTTCACACTTGGTACGTCCCGAAAAACTAACCATTCTACGCCGCTATCGCACCCAAATTGCTCGATCTTATGCTTGGATGATGATCAACCAACAACAACCCGCTCATTTTTCACGCCGCACGGCCGCCCTGTTTTATCTCTATCTCTGCAAAACAGCCGTCACGGAAACGTTGAACGCAATTTTTTTACGTGACAAAACGAAATACCCACATTGGCAAAATTATCTTTACCAGAGCAAGCTATTAATCGAGGGTAGTCATCACCTTGGCTTGCTTAAAGCGCAACGGTCACGCAGTAACTGGGCTTAAATGCTAAGAATTCTCCGTGACAGCTTAAAAACGAGCGGGATGGCTATCGTGCAGTTGGCCGCGACCGCTATCGCGTCGGTTCTGTGGGCAAGGGCGATTGGGCCAGCAGAGATGGGGGAATTCTTGCTGGCGATTGCTGTTGCTAGCACCGCTGCATTTGTCTGCAACCCTAGTCTGTACGCCGCTGCCAACTACTTCATCAGCGCAAAAAAGGCAACGGCGCAATCGCTCTGGTGGACGCATATGATCTTAACGGCGATGGTCAGTGGGGTTGCTGTGTTAGCCGCCGTTGCCGCGTTTTTCCTGTTGCGCGGTGGTGCGACGCAGCGGTTGCCGTTTGTGGCCTTGATGACCGTCGGTACGATTTCGTATCATAATTTTTCGGCCGTTTTATACGGCAGCCAGCGCGTGACCCGCGTGACGTTGTGGAGTGCAGGCTGGGGCATCATCTATCTATTATTGACGATTTATATGTTGGCTGGCGACCATGCGGCAACCGCCTGGCAACCGATCGTGGCCTACAGTCTCACGCAGGGGTTGCAAGGGTTGGGGCTAATTGGATTGGCGTATCCAAATGGGGTTTCGCGCAGATGGAATGGCGTGCTGGCGCGTGAGATGGTGCGCTATGGAATGTCGGTCTATTTCGGCCGAATTGCCACTTTCCTCAACCAGCGGCTCGACACTTTCCTAATTGTCACGCTCTTAAATGATGAGGCATTGGGACTGTATGGTGTTGCGACGACGTTTGCCGAGCTGCTCTGGCAACTGCCCAACGCCGTTAACTTGGTACTATTGGCAAATATCGCCACGCTCGCTCCATTACTCGCTATCCGCCGCACCGAATATACAGGGCGGCTCATTTTTACCATTGTACTAGGTGGCGCGTGTCTGTTAGGAATCGTCGGTGGCTGGCTTGTGCCGCTCGTCTATGGGGAAACGTATGTTGGGTCAGTTGCGCCCTTGTTGTGGCTGCTGCCTGGCATCATTATGCTCTCAACGTTTGGCATCATCGAGACCCATTTTCGTGCGCTGGATCGCCCCCTCATTCCAAGTTATGCCGCCGCCTTTGGAGTTCTTATCAACATTGTTTGCAACCTCATTCTGATCCCACGTTACCAGCTTGTGGGCGCGGCAATTGCCTCCACAATCGCTTACAGCGTGCAGTCTATTTGGCTAGCGGCACTCTGGGGGCGACAAACAAAACAGAATGGGGCGAAGCTGTTTTTCCCCATTCTGCGTCGCTATCGTTAAGCTCTAAGCCCAAAATCATCTTTTTATGTCTTTGTACATTCGCGTTTTCTTACTCTCATTGCTGCTGCTTGTGTGGTGGAATCGGCCGATTTCTGCACAATCGGCCGATTTAGAATACGAATTCATATCTGACACAGGGGTGACGCTCGAAGCGTTGAGCGCAGGCGCACAGGGCGCAGGAACCCTTGTCATTTCTCCTGCACTGATCAACCGTGCCGCACCCAGAATTGTGATTGAACTGGAAAACAATGCAGACGGTGCGTTTGCCCGCATATACGATAATCGGGAGCAAACCGTCTCCAAATCGCTCAACTGGTTTGACGAGCAGGATGGCGTAAACGTGACGCGCTTTCCCGCCGCCGAGCTACACGCACCCGCTGGCTGGTGGGTCAAAGAAGGGGTGACTAATTACAACTTGACGATCACGCTCAATGGCCCGATTGATGCCATGTGGGGGGCAGATAATGGATGGCTCAACGAGATGCGAGATGATCCATTTCAACCATCCGTTCAGATTCAGGTGGGCGACCCTGCCGGGACAGGTCATCCTCAGTGGGATTTACGCCAACTAATCCCGTCGTATACGGGGCAGGGATATTATCGCGTCAACTATGCCGAGAGCCACTGCCCGACGGTTGCTGAAAAAGAGCCGATTTTAGTGGCAGCGTGGCCTTATGTTGCGGCACAGATGGGGGATTTTGAGCAGCCCATCGGCCGATTTCATGCTCCTATTCTCGTTGACTGGACAACGGGCATCATCACCCACTTTTCCGAACTGGTGACAGTACGTAACCAAAGCTGTAGCTACGCAATGTACAGTCTTAACCCGCTTGAACAAGCGCGGCCCAGTCGGCTCAATTTTGAAACCCCTTTTGCATTTTATGATCTGTCTGGCATAAACAATGGTCGCCCCAACCTCATTTTGCGTGCCGAGCATTACGCACCTTACGACAATTGGTCGATTAGCTTAAACGCTCGTCGGCAACAATTGCGACCAGTTCCGACACATTTTGAAACGATTCGTTACTCATGGCTGACGGAGCCAGGGCGCAACGAATGGGATTACAAAGTAGAGGTAATGGGAACCCATACCTACACCAACACCGTTACGATTGCTGGAGGGCAGTATCGGGTCAAATCTCCTGATTATGATGGGTTTCCCGACTGGGTATTGGCGCGATCGTGGCCTGTTGTGACGTTTGTGGATACGGAAGATTCAGCACACCGTAGCGATGAGGGAATCTACGCCTACTCGCCGCGTCAAAGCGGTATTGGGCATCTTTACAGTTGGGCAGACGTACCGCTCGATGCATTTGATACTATTGAGTCATTACAACTACGTGGTGAGTATCGTTATCGGCAATCGGCCGAAGTCAGCCTCTATCACAGCCCTGTTGACCAACGCTTCCACCTCGTCGGGGCAGAAGGTGGCATTTGGCATATCAACGAAACAACGACGCAACGCGTCGTCAATCTCGACGGCGATGCATACATTGATGGGTGGGTAACAACCCGCAATGAACAGCCACATGAACAACTGTATCTGCTGGGCGGGCATTTAATTTATGCGGGGGAGTCGGAGATTGTCCTGTTGCAAACAGACATCCCGCTTGCTCTTGAACACATCAAGCCACCGTCTACACCAGAAACGTGGCAACAGTTCAAACAACAGCACGAGGCACTACAGCGGCGCGATCCACTAGCAATGTACGCTTGGTTTGACACATTCGACGGTGCAAAAACAATTTTCACAGGTGCAACGCTTTCTGACATCCGTATAACGGACGATGGATTTCGTTTCGTGATGACGCATGGGGCGCAATTCGCTATGCCGCACAATGAGTTATTAGGCACAAACACATGGTCGGGGGACGCGGCAGTTGTCAACTATACAGACGGGCAGTTTACAGTAGAAGCGGCCGATCCATTTAACCAACCCGCCCCTCTCACCGCCTCACTCAAAGCTCCCACTACAATCAACCGCCACGCCACCACGCCATTTTATATAACGGTCAACAACGATGGTCAGCGCGATTTGCAGCGCGTCAAGCTAACCGTTTTGGTCAGGCACGCGCTTGGCCAGCGCAAGTTGCTCAAAGAGACAGTGACGCTACTAGCTGGCTCGCAACAGCGTCACCTGGTGACGTGGCAGCCTGTCGTTGCGGATGATTGGCAGGTTATCGTGCAAATGCACGACACAGACGATACGCTTTTGCTCGAAGAGGCGACACCAATCCGCGTTAATGATGCGGTTGAATCAGTCGAACCAACAACTGCACCACAGGTACGGGGCGCTCTGCTTAGCAGTGCGACGATTGGCCTATTCGCACTGCTGCTGGTCAGCGTGCGAACGCTCAACGAATGATTACCAAAGATAAACACAGCACGCGCAATCTGTTGCTTTTGCTGCTCTACGTTGGCAGTTTGGCCGTTTATGCCGTTGTGCGCTTTAACGGGTTGTGGGGCGAAAACGATATGTCGGTGCTGGCGGAGATGATCGAGACGATGGTGAAATCGGCCGAACTTGTCCCTGCCAACGCCTACACACAAGGATACGGCTACCCCGCCATCGCCACCTTCCTGATTCATATGACTGGTATCACGACAACGCAGTTTCAACTGCTGCTTGTGCCGTTGCTGGCCGCATGGGTCGTATTGCCAGCATGGCTGTTCTATCGTGAACTGCTGCGTGATGAACGCCTCGCCTCACTTGCAACCGTGCTGCTACTCATCCAGCCCGACCTGTTGTTCGTGCTATTGCGCAGCTCGCACGAAAAGTTTACACGCGGCCTGATGCTGCTTGGCTACTATCTACTGCTGCGTAGTTTGCGCTCCCGCCAGCGGCTAGGGACATTTGCGGGGCTAGTTTTTGCCTTTTACGCGACCTGCTACGCACTTATCACCGTCAATAATCTGATTGCCATCTCTTATATTGTTGGGACAGCGTTGGCCGTCCTTATTTTGCAGGGCGTGCAGCGGGTGATAGAGGGAGCGTTATCGGCCGATTTTCTGCGCCGCATGGGGTATGTACTGCTGACGATGCTGTTAATTGCGCTTACATTCACCTACTTTATCTATGCTCCATCTAAAGTTGGCATCGACCTGTTCACGTCAATCCCCGAACGTATCTCGCTGCTCTTTTTCAACGCAACGCGCAGCGATGGCGTGGGCGGCGTGAATCCGTATCGTGTCGTTGGCCTCAACTGGCCAAGTACAACCGTTTACCTGCTGCTCTCTGCTGCCAACTGGCTGGTGCTGGCGGTATCTGGTCTGCTTTGGCTCCACACAACCTATCAACTGTGGCGTGGGCAAGTGCAGTTTCATTATACGCAGTGGGTCTTGTGGTCACTTTACAGCGCGTTTGCCGCGATGACAGCAATGGCGATTCTGATCGATGCGAGCGGTTTTCTCGGGGCAAATTTACAGTTGCGAATATTCCCCGCTTTTGGCATGTTGGCGGCCCCGCTCATCGCCCAATCCGTGCGGCTGCCCGTGCGCGGTCGCCGAACGTTTGCGCTGCTGGGCGGTATGGGGCTAACCGTGCTATGCATCCTTTCTGTCATTAAGGCAACCAACGAGCCAACAATTTCTAACAACTGGATTTTTGCCACCGAACAGGAAGTAGAGGGACTGAACTGGGTCCGTCAGCACGGCACAACGGGTGGCGTGTGGACAGATTACAACGAGCGGATCAATAAAATTTATAAGTTGGTCAACGTGGCCAACCCAGTAGAAACGACGTTGCGCTTTACCTCACAGGCACAACTAGCAAACAACCTGCTCATCTCTGATCTAGTGCGCGAACGATCACTGCGTTTTAATCAACCGCTCCCAGTAGAAACAGATCACCTCAAGGTATATGACAATGGCTCAACAGACATCTATCACCGTCGGCCGAAAAGCGCATTCGACCAGTAACCACGATGTCGGCCTAATCGTTGCCATCATCGGCGGGATGCTGCTCGCAATGGTGTGGTCGCCACTGGGTTGGCTGCGGCTGCCGCTTGCGCTGCCGTTTGTGCTGTATCTGCCTGGTTATGGGTTGACCAGCACCGCGTTTGCTCGGCAAGATGCGCTCTCGACAGTGGAGCGCAACGGCATCGCAATTGGGCTGAGTCTCGCCATCATCACGCTCATTGCACCTGTGTTGAGTTGGTTGGGCGTCGGGATTGGGTTTCGGCCGATTCTCGTCAGCGAGCTGCTTGTCATCGCATTTGGTCTCGTAGGCATGTTAGTACGCCGACAGCAGCTTGGCGATGCGGCATATGCGCCCGACTTGAGCAACCTTGTCCGTCACCACTGGCTCACAATCGGGGCAGCGCTACTCCTCTGTGGGGCAGTCGCCTATACGTTCACCACGCTGCCAACCGCACCATACACCGAGTTTTACATCCTGCAAGATGAGCGCGTCGCTGACTATCCGCGTGCCGCTGTGGTTGGAGAGCCGCTGGCCGTTGATCTGTTTGTTGTCAATCGTGAGCAAGCTGCCCAAACTTATCGTTATGAAATTGTTGTGGTAGACAGCTGGGGCGAGCAGAAAAGCACACTTCTTTTTGCTGGCGAGCCTTTTGATGTTGCCATGCACCAGACGTACACTACACGCGCCGAGTGGCAAATGCCCGCGATAGGTGACGATCAACAAGTGCTGTTTCACCTCTATTTGAACGATCAGCTCTATCGTGAGCTGTCGCTCTGGATCAATGTCGATGATACAAATTCGCCGTGATACGACTCCCCCCAATCTCACCACCGCCACGCTCGCGCTGCTGGCGCTGACGACAATGGCTGAACTCGCGCTCATCTATGCTAATGCTGCATGGTGTTTGGTTCTGCATCTGGTCGTGACGGTTGCCGTCGTCTTTTTAGCGGCGGGGTATGAAGAGGATTCGGCCGAATATCGTTATTACCTTGCCCTGTTGCTCGTTCCACTTACACGGATCATGAGCCTGGCCCTGCCGCTCGCAGCATGGTCACAGGTGACATGGTATGCCGCTGTCTCGATCCCACTGTTTGTGACGATGGGCGTGTTAATGCGCCGCTTTTCATTTTCGCTGAAAGAAATGATCTGGGGTGATTTTCGGCTGATGGAGCAAACCATTATCGCCCTCATCGGCATTCCGCTCGGCGTGGCCGAGTATCTCATTTTACGCCCTGTACCGATCGTCCCCGCACTAACTTGGGAGCAGGTTTGGCTACCTGCCCTAATTTTGCTTATTTCGACAGGATTGCTTGAAGAACTGCTCTTTCGCGGCATTTTGCAGCAGACAGGTCTCGCCGTGTTGCGACCGTGGGCAGCGCAGATTTTTGTCTCGCTGCTGTTCGCCGTGCTTCATATTGGCTATGCATCCTTTATTGATGTTGTTTTTGTGTTCTCGGTTGGCTTGTTATTCGGTGTGATAGCCTATCACACCCGTTCGTTGGTTGGAATCACGATTGCACACGGATTCACCAACATAGGTCTATTTATCGTTTGGCCTTTCTTTCTGTAGGCTAAACCTGCAAAGGAGAAATCTATGATTTCGACCGTCACTACGGCTGTCAGCAGCGTGGCATTAACTCAGTGGGCGCAAGCATTTGCTGTGTTCACCGTGTTACTCTCCATTCTGCTGCTCATTCAAAAGGAAATCATGCGCGAAGCGACACAGCAAAATCAACTGCTGTTTCGCGTCAATCGTGCTATCGAAATCCTGCTCATTCCCCTCGGCATTGCAACCGCCTCTATCCTCGCGGTTGCGATCACTGCCAGTTAAGAACTGATGCTGAACAAACGTGTTGAGTATGGTGCTGTGCTTGGCGTAATGCTCGCCTGTGGAGCGCTCTACGGGCGAACGCTTGCCCCATCAATTAGTTGGCGTAACGGTGCAATTGACAGTGCGGAATTAGCGGCGGCGGCAGTTGTTGGCGGCATTCCTCATCCGCCTGGCTACCCAACGTATATGTTGGTAGCGCAAGGGTGGCTGGCGCTTGCCCCTATCGACGACCCTGCGCGGGCGTTGAACTGGCTCTCGTTGTTCTGCACCACGTTGACGGTGGGTTGTTACCTGTTGATTGTGGCGCAAATCGGCCGAAATGCGCCACCTCACATGTACACCCGTATTATTGGTGCAGCCGCTTTTGCCAGCGCCCCCCTTGTCTGGGCGCATGCCACTTTCACAGAGGTATATGCACTCGGATTGCTGTTATTTTCCCTCACCCTCTTTGCGTCCATCACGGATCGACAATGGGTTGCGGGGTTGCTCAGTGGTCTCAATGCAGGCGTTTTTCCGCTGGCTGCGTTGCTTGGCCTACTGCTGGTTAAGCCACGCTTACGTCAACTCCTCATGTTTGCCAGCGGTTTGTTTATCGGACTGCTGCCCTTTCTCTACCTGCCTGTGCGTGCTGCCCAACTGCCGTTTCTCAACTGGGGCAACCCAGCCACTTGGGAGCAGTTTTTGTGGCTGGTTCGTGGCCAACAATACAGCCATCTGTTTGAAGTCGCGCAGCTAGCAGATTGGTTTGAGGCGCTGGCTCAGCTAGATGTAAACATGCACTGGGTCGGCTGGGTTATTGCCTTAATCGGTGTGCGCCATATACGTTTTAGCACGTTTGTTGTTGCAACAGTTCTCCTATCGCTTCTGTGGGTCGCTAGCTACGACGTGCGGGACAACAGTACATACCTTCTGCCTGCTATCTTTGTGATGGCGCTGGCCGTCCCATTCGGGATCAACCAGCTCTTGACACAGCGCACTCGGCCGACCGTGCTTGCTGTGCTGATGGTGCTGCTGATCGTGAGGATTGTTGGACTGTACCCTCACATGAACTTACAACACGACCGACAGGCAATTGAATTTGCCCACATGACTTTGGCAAGCGTGTCGTCGGATGCCGTGATTATTACAAAAGAAGACAAAACAACATTCGCGCTTTGGTATAGCCAAACGCAGGGCGTTCGCCGTGATGTCTTGACGGTGGATGA
Organism: Promineifilaceae bacterium (SeqCode); assembly: GCA_049614105.1. Taxonomy (GTDB): domain Bacteria; phylum Chloroflexota; class Anaerolineae; order Promineifilales; family Promineifilaceae; genus CALECP01. The sequence goes on along the minus strand of JBMZDF010000006.1, from coordinate 18,063 downwards.
GCGGTTGTTGCAATTTGAGTGGCATCAACACCACTTGGCGGCGCAGGCTGGGGTTTCGGCCGATTTGCTGCGCCCCGGACATTTACTACAACTCAATCGCCCAATTTACGTCATCGATGGCGAAACGCACCAACTTAACAAGTATGACTAGATGGTTTCCATCTCGGTCAAGGAGAACTTTATGAGAGCAAAAAGGCTATTGCTATTGCTGTTTCTGTTCTTAATCGGCAGAATGTTGGCCGCTGAGGTCGCTCAAGCGTATTCGGCCGCAGACAATAGCATTCCTCAAGCAAGTCTATTCACCCACAACGATGATGGCGGTAGCGGCACAGGCGAACCACCCGTTGATACACCGAACTGTGGCTATGCGCCTAGTGGACGTCGTGTCATCGGACACACCCCACAAGCTGTTCCTCCCTCTGGTGTTCCCAGTTTGACCAATGGCGGTATTATCACCGTTGTACCAAAGGGTAGAAACAAAATCGCTGTGATTAATGTTGGGTCTGACATCACGCTATTTGTACGGTCGAATCGCTATCGCGAGTTAGTCGTTCGCGCTGAATTCGAGCCAGTTTCAAACTACCCGTCGCTCCAAAACAGGACGTTGCTGGATGCAATTGAGATTGACGGGTATCGGATCAGAAACAACGGATCGACACAGTCAATCAACCTGCACGTTGAAGTTTGCCGTAACGTGCCAAAACCGCGACGCACACATGTGTACCGCTTCAATGAGAACGCACAACGTTACAGGAGATTGTGGACGTATTTCCATGTTAGCGGCGGTTATGTTGGTACGACGACAACGGCAAGACCACATTTCTCGTTTGTATTTGCAGAGAGAAATACCTCTGCTCAAAATACGATTGAGCAGACTGAATCCGTTAACATGCAGTCGGGTAGTCCGCCATTCGCCATGTCATTTGGCGCTGGGCTATTTGGGTTAGCGACTGTGGGCGGCGGCACAGCTCTATCTTTACGAAAAGACGAGTGACCGTAACTGATTTATCGAATTCGGAGGCGACACCACGTGTGTCGTCTCTGACTAAAAGCAGATGGCCATATGGCTGTCTGTTTTTGGTCTTATTCATCGCGCTTGGCGTGGGGTATTGGGGGTTCCGTGCTGTCGTGCAACCGCTGCGCACGACGGCGGGTGCGCTACAACAGCTAACTGCACTTGCCAATAACCCCGCAAGCGATCCTGCCGCGCTTGTGCAAGATGCCTCCGCTCATGTTGCACAAGCACGCAACGGGATTATCGAAGCCGATCCGTTTGTGCAGTCTGCTTTGCCGCTGCTAACGCGGCTAGAATGGCTGCACCCCAGTTTGGGCGACAGTGCGCCACTGTGGCACATGCTTGACCACGGCACACAGCTTGCCGAACAACTGTTGCAGTCAGGGACAACCATTGTGGAGGGAGGCGCGATCAATGATCGCACGCGACTGCCCGCACTATTGGCAGAAATTCGACCAAGACTCAACACGGCTATCGAACAACTGGCCGAAACTCAAACGGCACGCGACCAGCTAAGCGATCTGACATGGTTGCCTGAAACGGTGCGCCCCCAAGCTGAACAAGCACTCATGCTTTGGGACAACAATGCCCCACGCCTCGCGGCTGGCTTGCCGCTGGCACTGGCTGGGGAGCCTCACGTTTCAACCCTGTTTGGTTATGAACAGCCTGCCCGTTATCTCGTCTTGTTGCAAGTGACAGACGAACTACGCCCGTCAGGTGGGCTGATCACAAAGTTTGCTGTTATCGAGGTAAAGGAAGGCGTCTTGCACGATGTGCTGCTGCTCAACATCTCCGATGTAGAGGGGCGAGCCGCATGGGATTGGGTTGACGAAGGTGAGTGGGTTCAACCACCCTCCCCGATTGTGCAGTACATGGGGCTAGGAAACTGGGTGCTGCACGATGCAAACTGGTGGCTTGACTTCCGCGACTCGGCCGATGAATTACAGCTCTTTTGGGAAGATATGGGACAGCAACCTGTCGATGGCGTCATTGCCGTCAACGATCGTTCTTTGGAGCAGTGGGTTGATGCGCTGGGCGGGTTGCAGCTAGCGGACGGATCTGTCATTACTGCTAAGACGCTCAAAACCTTTACAATTTCACAGTTTTACGAAGGGGAGCGCGGCGATTGGGATGCACAGCAAACCGTTGTTGCACAGGGATTAGCGGATGCGTTTGCCAAGCGCATTGCTGCATTGTCACAAACAGACATAGCACGGTTGCTGCCTCTTATCAATGAGCAAATCGCTACCCGCGACCTGCAAATGGTGACGTTTAACGAGTCTGCCAAATTTCTGAACACGCTCCAAATTGACGGTGCGCTGCGTGATGAGGCAGCAATCGACTATTTGTACATTGCTGAAAGCAACATTTCCTATACAAAATCCAGCCCGTTTATCCGACAGACTGCACTTTATGACGTGTGGCTTGATGCAAATCAGCAGCCACTTCGCAGCCAGTTATCCCTCACAACGCACAACCTTTACCATGCTGCCCGACGTTTTGCGGGATTCCCTGACTTTTATTATGATGGCGGTCGTTGGGAGCCTGAAACGCGCTCGTTCCGCTTCAACGAAGGCTATTATGGCGGTTTTACACGCATTGCAAGAGCGGCTGATGTTGAGTTGACTTCGGCCGAACCCTACCTCGATTTCGCCGAAACACGCGCCGCGCTGCCCGTTTTAGGTTGGTACACGGCGCTAGAAAGGAATGAATCTGAATTGCTGACGATGCAGTGGAAACATGAAACAACAGGCGATTGTTATCAACTGCTCGTGCAGAAACAGCCTGGCGCACCACCGATGGAGGTAACTGTACAACTGCACATGACCGAACAACCTGTCACATTTTCCCCGCCCCCTACGAACAGTACACCAACGACACATAGCTGGTCGTTCCCGCTTACCTCTGATTGGTATTTAAACTGCACGCCGTGAGGTTCTAACTAGCATGAAAATCGCAATTGTAACGGCGACTTATCCCCCTTATCATGGCGGAACAGGCAACGTTTGCCGCAGTCATGCGCGGGAGCTGGCGCAATTGGGGCATGAGGTTCACATCTGGACAGCGGCGCGAAAGCGTAAGAACGCAGATGCGGATCACGCTATCACCGTTCATATCCTCAAACCGTTGCTGACTATTGGCAACGGTTTTTTATTACCCCAGCTTTTGTGGCGGCTGCGCAGGTTTGACATAATCCACTGGCACTATCCATTTTTCGGGGGCGAGATTGTTGCGTTAGCTGCCAAACTAACGCGCACGCCGCTGGTTGTCACGTATCATCAGGACGTGATTTTGGGCGGTTTGCTAGGCAAAGTGGCGGCTGTGATGGAGGGAACGCTTGGTCGATGGGCGTTACAATCGGCCGATCTCACCCTCTTCACATCTCACGACTACGCCCAACACAGCAAGGTGCGCCGTTTTCTTGCGGCCGAAAAAGTAGATACACTGCCCAATGGGGTCGATTTGGCACGTTTCATAGCACCGAGCATCACAACGCCCCTCCCGCAGCATGACGCGCCATTTATTGCATTGCTTGTCGCGGGGCTTGACGCGGCACACTACTTCAAAGGCGTGACACAATTTCTAAATGCTATTGCAAAGGTCAAGGGTATTCAGGGCGTTATTGTCGGCTCTGGCAATCTGCGCGAACAATATGAACTAGAAGCACAACAGCTAGACATTGGCAGTCGCGTCACCTTCGCAGGGCGCGTCAGTGATGCAGAGCTACCTGCCCAATATCACCAAGCGAGCGTTACCGTGTTGCCCTCAACCACGATGGGGGAGGCATTCGGGCTGGTGCTGGTTGAGTCCTTGGCAAGCGGCACGCCCGTCATCGCAAGCAGCTTGCCAGGCGTGCGGACAGTTGTTGCAGATCAGGTTGACGGCTTTTTGGTGCAGCCCAATGATGTCGTCGATTTGGCGGAGAAGCTGCGGATGATGCGTGACTTATCGGCCGAAGCCCGTCAACAAATGGGGATGGCAGGGCGGCAGAAAGTTAAAAGGCTGTATGGGTGGAAGGAAATCGGCCGAAATCTCGCCAATACCTACAAACGTTTGATCGAGGAAACTGCTTAGGATGATGATCATGAAATCAAGGAACAAATTTGACAACAGCTCAGCAGCCAACCGTTCTTTTTTGGAACGACTTTGCCAAACAGAAAATCCCTCTACGCTTTGAGTGGGCGTGCGGCAGTGATTGTATTCTAACGGCCGACCACCGTCTGCGGCGACGCGCAGATGCCGTCGTTGTCCATGTGGCAAAGCTAAAAACACGCCGTGAAATTGGAACGGTCATCGCGCAAATTCTGACAAAGCCGCGTGGACAAAAGTGGGTTGCATGGTCGCGGGAAAGTGGGACAAACTATCCGTTACTCCACAATCGCCGTTTTATGAATCTATTTGATGCAACCTTGACGTATTGGCGTGAAGCAACGTTTTGGGATCCCTACGTGACCGCACCAGAAATACATGAAATGTTTACAAACCCTCTGCTGCCCAAAACGGAGGAAAAACCCACTGCGCTTTTTGTCTCTGGACGCGCCAATCAGAGCGGCCGACGCGAGGTAATCAAGGAACTCATGGCTCATCTGCCTGTTGATTCGTATGGCAAGCTGTACCACAATCGCATGCTGCCAAAAGACGATTGGCTTCCAACTAAGCTGGCAACGATTGCCCGCTACAAATTCACAATTGCGTTTGAAAATTCGATTGAGCGGGATTATGTGACCGAGAAAATTTTTCAGCCTTGGCGCATGGGGTCTGTGCCGATTTATCTGGGTGCGCCCAACATTGATGAGTACGCGCCAGGGCCACACAGCTTTATCAACGTCAAAGACTATACAAGCGTTGCGGAGTTGGCGGAGTACCTTTCCTATCTTTGCGAGGATGAGGCAGCGTACAATGCATACTTTGATTGGAAACAGGGGACGTTGCAAAGTCCGTTGCTGCAAAAAATTGTTGATGAAGAAATACAAGGGTACGAGAAATTTTGTACCATGCTGTGTAGCGGGGCCTTTTGATGCGATTTATGGTGGAAAGAAGATTGAATCAGTTCCCAAACGCAGCAACCGATTTGACTGAGACATGTGCTTAAACAGATTGTATTTCACTTGAAAAACCACACATCCAAACTATGTTTAAACGCCAAAGAAAAATTCAACGGAACCGGCTGCAAGATTTATATCATTCCCTTAGATATCGACTTCTTTATAATCGACTCCCTGAATCAGTCTACTTTTATACCTTTCATAAGTGCGCCAGCAGCTTTTTTGGCAGGTACGTCTTAAACAACGCGAATGGATTAGAGAAGGTCGGTTACGCGGGGCGCATCTATAGTGGTCAGTGGGATCTTGATAAAGCGTTGATTTTTCGTGATAGAGGCTTTATTTACGGGCCGATACGATTATCGGCCGACCCTGAAGATCGCGTGGGACAACATCTGATAAAACCAACGTCTGGTGCGAGCTTTGTTAGGGACAAAACAGCTATATTTTTTGTTCGAGACCCACGTGACATTATGATCTCAGCCTACTACTCATTTGGGTTTACACACCTCTATAGCCCCGTCGAAGAAACGAAACAACGGCAGGTTGTTAAAAGAGAACAAATCCAGCAGATGACGTTGGATGAATATGTTTTGACAGAGGCAGATAGGCAAGTCGTGCTTTTTCAGCAGCTTTACGATCTGTCAGTTGCTTGCAAGCGCAGCGCGATTTTCAAGTATGAGGATATGATCGATAAGTTCGATGTGTTTGCGGAGCAGCTTTGTCAAATCGTTTCGATAGATGATGCCGTCGTGCAAACCATCTACCGAGACACACGACCCAGACAAATAGAAAATACGGCCGACCACAGACGGTCTGGGCGTGTTCAAGATTATAAGCACAAGTTGGAACCAGCAACCATCCAAGCTGTCAACAAAAAACTAGCTGGCATCCTCACGCTATTTGACTATGAACTATGATCTCTCACCAACATCGTTGCATCTTCATTCACATTCCCAAGTGTGCGGGCAGGTCAGTTGGAATATCTTTGCAGCAACAGGCCAAGGTGCTGAACTGGCGGGGACCAGAGGTCGAATTCACCATGCGGAATGAGGGGCTGGCGAAGATGCTCAATCTATATCCACACTACTTTACATTTACCTTTGTGCGGAATCCGTTTGATCGACTCGTCTCAATTTGGAGACATAGTGAGAGCAGAATAGGCAGTGAGGTCGCTGGGGATTACAATTACTATCTGCGTCCGCAGTCTGGTCTGTCACTCAAAGCGTATGCCAAACTAATTCATACAGGTGACCACAGTCAACTGAGCCGCTTTGATCGTTATCACGCACAGCCACAAGTCAGCTTCATCCTTGATTATAATCGCTGGCGTTACTTTGGTGTGTGGCGTAGGCGATGGGGAAAGATGGGATTTATCGGCCGATATGAAACCCTTCAACACGACTTCAACACCGTCTGCTCACGCCTGAGCATCCCCCACAGCACGCTACCCCATTACAACAAAGCTCAAAATCGACAGCATTATAGCCACTACTATGACGCTGAAACGATCCAAATCGTGCGTGAGATTTATGCAGATGACATTAAGCGGCTCGACTATCAATTTGAACAGGTTGATGTGCATTCGGCCGTTTCCGCTCAGTAATTAGCGCATCAAAAACTGAGTTTTTCAAGGTGTTTAATTTTCGGCATGTGCCTTACCAACGACGCCCCAATAAATTTTACGATAAGTCGAGCGCAGCAGCGTAGGCAAGGGTGCGTAAGACTCATACCAGTTCTGCACACGCTTTTTCCGCTGTGTAGAATGCCGATAGGAGATGGCAATGGGGCTAGGGTTCACAATAGCCTTTGTTGCGGCGACAATCAAACCGTCCACTGAATAGCTATCGCTGCTGTCATGCTCGGCAAGAATAGTGCAATCATTTTTGCGCAGAAATTGTAGACAGTCCTTATGCAAAAATGGGCCGTGTGTTGAGATGAGCAGATAGCCGATGCGCCCGTTTTTAAGCGCCTGCTGCCCTCCCTGCAACATCTCATACTCCACCCCCTGCACATCGGCGTGTAAAATATCTACAAAATCAATTACATGTGCGTCGAGAAAAGAGTCAAGGGAAATTTGCCGCACCGTACACGTTTGTCCTGCACGATAGGTAATTGTTGTTTCTTCTAAGGGTTCGCGGCCGATGCACGCATGGATAAATTGTCCAGTGCGTTTGTTAAGCGCAAAATTGTCGCGTCCGTCTTGCAAATGCTGTGGTGAAGGTTCAACCATGTAGTTGACCGCGCCCGCAATCGCCTGATTGAACCAAAGTGAGTAGTATGCCCAGTAACTACCAAGCTCAATCATCGTGCCATTCGGCTGAATTCTCTGCAACACCTCATGAAAAGCTTTCTCCTGCTGCGGCTCATGGAACCCTCGCAACCCTTTGATAACCTCTGTATACACGTCGCCGTAATGCCCTTCACTATACAGCTTGATCCCATTGTGCATAAGTTGATACGGTCTACCACCCTCTGATGTAAGTACTGCGCCTGCGTTTGGTACTCTGGGAAGATCATCACAATCTCGTCCCTGCATCGTAACTTGTACCCGCTCTCGCTGTCTGTCGTTCATCTGTCTCTCCGACCGTTGCGCAACATCTGTTTTATTCGCATTATATTTATGATGGGTACGTGGATGCAAATTATAAATGAGCGTGTTTCATTTGAGTAAAAAGCGGTGGCTGAGCGTGTCGAAGCCTGCATTATCATCACGAATTCATTTGAAACATACCCGTTGTGAGCAGTAAACCTACACCCCTTAATTTCGTACATGATAAAAATCGGATTGCTTGTTTATGGATTAGATCGACCGATGACGGGCATCAGCCGTTACATGGTTGAGCTTGTTCGCGCATTAGGGCAGTTAACGCCGCGCCCTAATATCACACTGCTCGCTGCGGGTGCGGTCGCGCTCGACGTGCCGTTTCCCGTTGTAACGCTGCCGTTTTGCCGCCTGTTGCCGCAACTACTGACGGTTGGGCAGGTGGCTCTGCGTCGCGCCGTCTATCAGCATCAGTTGACGGTTGTGCATGATTTGAGTGGCGTCACCCCGTTTGAACTGTTGCCGTCGCATGTACAAAAAGTCGTGACTATTCAGGATGTGTTCGCGCTCAGCATTCCAGGCTATAGCTCACGCCTTGACGCGCTCATCTATCGCCGCTGGCTGCCAATGGTGTTGCGCCGTGTCGATCATGTGGTGACGAGTAGTGAGCATTCAAGGTGTGAAATCGTGCGCTGGATGGGGGTTTCGGCCGAAAATATCACCCCCATCCCGCTTGGCATCCATCCCCAATTTGCCCCCAAATCGCCCAACCCCAGCACCCCACCCTACATTCTCTTCGTCGGCAACCTAACCGAACGTAAAAATCTGCGCCGTGCGCTAGAAGCGTTTGCCCTGATCGCGCCACGCTTCCCCGCGTTGCGCTTCTGCCTTGTCGGGCCACGCACGTGGCGACAAACGCCTATTGAAACAGTCGTGACGCGACTTGGCATTGAAAACCGTGTTGACCTACTCGGCTCTGTTCCTAACGAGCAGCTCCCACAGCTTTACAGCGATGCTCAACTGCTGCTGTTCCCCTCACTCTATGAGGGATTTGGGCTACCTGTGATCGAGGCGATGGCGTGTGGGACGCCCGTTATCACATCAAACGTTTCGTCTTTGCCAGAGGTGGCGGGTGAGGCGGCGGTACAGGTTGACCCAACAAACGTCGCGGAAATTGCTCAGGCGGTGCAGCAGGTTTTGGAATCGGCCGATTATCGTCAAATGCTCATTGCACGTGGTCTCAAACGGTCTATACAGTTCACATGGTTAGAAACGGCAAAAAGGACGGTCGCGCTTTATGGACGTTGAATTATTGTGCAAACGACAGCGTGGGATGAGCGGCATCGGCCGCTATGCACAAGCCTTGTCAGTCGAGCTAACACACGCCAATATCACCCACCGCATCGCTCATCCAAAACAGCCTGCTGTTCTTAAACCAATCAGTGCAATTGGCCGGACAGCTGGCTACGACCTTGGCGCGTTTTTGCAAACGTATCCATTATCGGCCGATTTTTCACAACCTGGCACCCTCAAACATCTCGTGTCACAGGAAATGGGGACGTGGCTGACCTTGCACAGGCGCACACGCACCATCGTCACCGTTCATGACATCCTTCCACAGACATTAACAGGGCATCTCGCAGAGCTACACCACCCGCTGCAACGTCTATTTTATCGGCTGGCGATGCGTGGTTTGCGGTTCGCCAGTCACCTTATCGCCGATTCACAGTACACCAAAATGGAGGTCGTGCGCGAATTGGGCATCGCGCCTGAGCAGATCACCGTCGTGCCGTTGGCGGTTGATCACGCCGTGTTTCGGCCGATTGACACCCCACGACCCGCCAATTTACCCCCTAACTATCTACTCTACGTTGGCTCAGACGCACCGCGTAAAAATCTGCCACGCTTGCTAGAAGCGTTCGCCACCGTTCGCCGCCATCATCCTGAGTTGTGGCTTGTCAAAGTGGGCGCGGCGACGAGCGTGGCGCAGGCGGCCGTGTTTGAGCAGCAAGTCGCGGCACTCGATTTGCAAAAGCATGTGCTCATGTTGACAGATGTTTCGGCCGAAAAATTGGTCGCGTGTTACAACCACGCGACCGCCTTTGTTTTCCCCTCACTTTACGAGGGGTTTGGGCTGCCGCCGTTAGAGGCGATGGCGTGTGGCACGCCCGTGATTTGCGCCAATGCAACTGCCTTGCCTGAAGTGGTTGGGGAGGCGGCGCTGTTGGTTGATGGACGAGATTCGGCCGAAATCGCGGACGCCATCCTCTCTCTGCTTGCCAACCCTGCGCTTGCTGCAACCTTGCGAGAGCGCGGGCTACAACGCGCCCAGCAGTTTCATTGGCGACAAACGGCGCGGAAAACGGCCGCGCTCTACAAACAATATTAAATATGCGGAAAGCATTTACTTTTGGAATCCTTGCGGCAGGGCTTGCGTGGCGCAACTGGCACAATTGGCAAGGTGACCAGCACAAATTAGCGCACCATCAAACTACAAAGCTTAGCGTGCCGCCGCTTGAACAATGGCAGGATCGGCCGACCGTCTCCATACTGGTCGCCGCGTGGAACGAGGGGGCCAGCGTTGCCGCGCTTATCCAATCATTCTACGCTCTGCGCTATCCGCACAAGCAGCTTGTTGTGTGCGCGGGCGGCACAGACGACACGTTTGCCATTGCTCAAAGCGCAGCGGATGAACGGGTTGTGGTTGTCAAACAGGTGGCGGGCATGGGTAAACAACGCGCCCTGCATCATGCCTTCCCCGCAACAACGGGCGACATTATCTTTCTGACCGACGCCGACTGCATACTTGATGACGATAGCTTTGAACGCACAATATTGCCGCTGACCTCTGGCGCGACAGAGGTCAGCACAGGCGAATCACGCCCGCTTGCGACACAGTTAGACAATCCATTTATCGTTTGGCAAGCAGTGGGGCGACTGTATAACTTGTTAGGTGCAAGGAAAACGGCAGACGGTTTGCTTGGTCGCAACTGTGCCGTCACTCGCCACCTGCTCGAACGTTCTGCGGGGCTAGCGGCCGAAGCATTTACGGGAACCGACTATGTACTAGCAAAAAAGCTGATGGCGCACGGCGCAACGATCCGGCATGTTTCACACAGCCGGATCGAAACACGTTATCCAACAACGGCCCGCGCCTATATTCGCCAGCAGCGACGCTGGCTGCGAAACGTCGCGTGGCAGGGGGCGCGGTTTGGGGCGTGGGGTGAGGTACGCCAATCGTTGCAAACGTCATTGATTGGATTTGTTATGCTCAGTTTGCCGCTGATTGGCCTCTTTTTTCCGCCACTGCTTTTTGTGTGGGGTGCGCTGCTGTGGCAAATGTGCTTGGCGCGGCTGCGCTATTGGCATGTAGGTAACGAGCTGCTGAGGGAGGATGAGGCGACCTATCGGCCGAAATTTGCCCATACCTTGTATCTTCCCTACTTCATTCTGCTCGACTTTATCGCATGGGTAAGCACCCTCTTTGATTACGTTTCGGCTCAGCGGCGAGCGACTTGGTGACGCATTTCGGAACTTTTGACCTCCTCCCCGCCCTAAAGGAACGGGGCTTCCACTGCCTAAAAGCAAGAATCCATGAAATTTTCCCATTTTTTAGATCGTCTACGCGCCATCGGCCGCAATTCTGCAAATATCCGTCGCACATTATTTCTTATTTGGCAAGTAACCCATTGGTGGACCGTTGGCTGGCTTTTTATCTTCTTTGCACAGGGCTTATTGCCAGCAACACAAGTCTACTTGACAAAGGTCGTCGTAGACGATTTTATCGCCACCATCGGGAACGTTGACAACATGCGGTTGATGCGACGCCTGATTTTCAACGTTGGGCTGTATGGTGGCACGATGTTTCTCGGCTTTTTTCTGATGGGCGTACAAACGTGGGTGCGGCGGAATCAGCGACAGCGGCTTTACTTTGCTGTGCAGGGGCGTATTTTGGCAAAATCGGCCGAACTCAACCTCGCATTTTTTGATAACCAACGATTTTATAATACGCTGAATCGCGCCAACGCAGACGGCGGATCTGCCCCATTTCGGCTGCTGCTCGCCATTGGTTTTTTGGGACAAAACATCGTTGCCTTTATCTCAATTGGTGCGTTGTTGCTTGCCTATGGCTGGCTTGTGCCTGCCTTACTCACCGTTAGTACATTGCCTGGGCTGTGGCTTGTTTCGCGTTATGCCCGCCACTATCATGCCTGGTGGGAGGCACAGACAGTACGCCGCCGTCGGGCAACCTACTACAATGATTTGTTGACACGGCGCGAAAGTTCGGCCGAATTGCGCCTCTTCAAATTAACCGAACACTTCTATACGGCATGGTCACAACTGTTCGGCGAATTAGTTAATGAGGAATTGGGCTGGATTAGCAAACGACTGTGGCTCGATCTATTGCTCGCGCTTATTGCCATTACGGGAATCGGGTTGGCTGGCGGCTATCTAGGCTGGCAGGCGTTGACAGGAATCATCTCGCTTGGTGATATGGCGCTATTCGCCCAAGCGTTTAATCAGGGGCGTTCGATCCTCAACACGCTCATCATGCAGATCGATGAACTGCATCTCACGACGTTGCGTCTCAACAATCTGTACGAATTTCTCGATCTTGAGCCATCGCTGCCGCCCCGTGATGTGGGCAACCCGCTGGCCGAACCCCAGAAAAGCATCCGCTTTGAAAATGTGCATTTTGGCTACCCTAGCACCGAGCGCACTGTTTTCGACGGACTAGACGTGACGTTCCCCGTTGGTAAATTTATTGCAATTGTTGGACACAATGGCGCAGGCAAAAGTACGCTTGCCAAGCTAATTTGTCGCTTCTACGACGCAGAATGTGGGCGTATCACAATTGACGATACCGACATCCGCGATGTCTCACTTGACTCGCTGCGCCAACACATTTCGATTATCCTGCAAACGCCTATTCGCTACGCGGATACCGCCGCCGACAACATCGCCTATGGCGCATGGCATGAACGCCCCAGTGATGAGGCACTCCACGCCGCTGCTGTCGCTGCTCAGGCAGATGAGTTTATTCAGAAGCTGCCAAACCAGTATGATACGTTGCTCGGTCGGGAGTTTGGCGGCGAGGACTTAAGCGGTGGCGAGTGGCAGCGGGTTGCATTGGCGCGGGCGTTCGTGCGCGATGCGTCGGTCATCATTCTGGATGAACCAACGAGCGCGATGGATCCGTGGACACGCAACCGCTGGATCATTGCGCTCAAAGAAGCGATGCAGGGACGCACAACTATTTTAATTACGCATCGTTTCACAACGGCGCGGCAAGCTGATTTAATTTACGTGATGGAGGAGGGGCAGGTGATTGAACAGGGGTCACATGACACGCTGCTTGAACAGGGAGGGCATTACACGCAGCTTTGGCAAATGCAGCAATATGAAGAGTTGCATTCGGCCGAACCCCAATAGATCACACGAGGTCGAAAATGGCAAGAATCAACGGGTAACGGATAACGGATAACGGATAACGGATAATTGTGAATGATGTCGCCAGCGCGAGGTGTTTTCATAGGTAAAAGTAACTCCAAAGGGGGAAAGCAGATTCCTATGCCTTAAATACCGTTTGGGGGTCGCATACCATCAGGGCGAGTGTGCTAGGAATGGGAAATTGGCTGACATAGCGCAAACGCCCTGCGAATTGCCAGCGGTCGGCACGGGCTGGTTGCCCCTTTTGCTCAAGCTGTTGTGCTAGCATGTTAAGAAGAATAGAGGTGCAGGTGTGGAACCGATATTCGGCCGAAATGCGCCACCCATGTCGCCGCAGCAACCGTCTCAACCGCCATGCCCCAACGGGTGCATCTCGCCAGCCACGCCGTTCGGGAATCAGCCGCATGAGCGGCAAAGCCGCGATAACCACCAGCTTTTCACAGGCGAATGGCGGTCGTTCACCCTCCTGTGGCTCCATCCAAACGAGGTGGCGTGACTGGCTTGCGTTTGGGAAGCGTGTCGCCATCAGAGTGTGCAGCTCGGCCGATTTGCACACCCAGCCAACTTGGGTCATATCAACAAATGAGGGCAGCGCATCGAGCGCGTTAACATATTCGTGTGGAACCATTAGCGTAACCAAAAATCGGCCGATGCAATTTGGGGATAAGGTGTTCCCTTGCGCCACTGATAGACAGTCTCTCGTTTTGCTTTCATTGTTATCTTCTGCGCCGTTTCCATAAACTTCACTTGCTTACCCCGAAAAATGCAGTCACACTCGAATAACGCGGGCGACGCAGATGTATGCACAAGTTCGGCGTACTGTGCCAAGTAGCGAAACGCTTTATCATTCCAGCCGACAACATGCAGCACGTCACGCACATCAGGCAACGTCGGACGTGCGCCACCTGCCTGTGCCGCAAACCCTTGCGCGGTTTGGAACGCGCCCGTACTGTCCTGTTGAAGTTGATGTTGTAGAGGTGTGAAATCGGCCGACAAGCCCGCTGCACGCCCCAATTCGCCAGCACGCAACACGTCTCCCAATCCAGCAACCCATGCGGGTGAGCGATTGCTCGTTTCATCACTATAGATAACGGTCGGCAGCATAGGATGTTGCCAACGTTCAATAAATGCTAGTGCATTCTGTGCTGTATTTAAATAGTGTTCATCGCCTGTCCACTCGTTTGCCTGCAAGAGGGCAGGCACGCATCGTGCAATGTAAATAGGGAACAGCTTGTCGATCCGTTTTCGGCCGATGCTATTCTGGGCAATTCCCCCGTGCAGCCTCCCTTGTGTCACAATCTGGTGCTCAATCACGCTCTCCAGCGTTGGCAATACATACTGTTCAACCCATCGATCCTCCTGTCGCAGCCTTGCCAGCAAGAAAAACGCCTCGCATGCTGTTGCCGCCTTGTTCGGCACAAATGTGTCAGTCCCCACACCATCACAAAATCGCTGATGAGACGCATCCCAAAGCTGCTCAATATAAAATTGTCTCAAATTTTTCTCGGCACAACGTTGGTAAACACCACCCTCTTCAAGCGCATCTGCGAGCAATAGCAGCCCGATATTACATGCCGCTTCATGTGGTGTTCCGGCCGTGCTGGGGTTGCGTTCAAATCCAGAGTTGAGGAAATGGCCGTCGTCACGCTGCGCGTTGACTAAATCATCGCCCGCCTGTCGCGCCATTCTGAGCCATTGCTCATCGTCCGTTCGTCGCCACAGTGCAAGATAACCCGCAATAATTCCCTCATAGCGCCAATCAAACCCCGCACCACAAAACATCAAACTTTGCTGCCACCAATGTGCAACTGGCCCTCCGTAGCCGCCAGGTGACCGCATCGTTTCTAGCCAGTGCGAAAACGCAGCAAAATCAAACATATACAGTGGATTCATACAATTTTTTCATGAAGAAACAACTTAACTTGTTTTGCTCAACACTCAACGGCATTTTAGCTATTGTCCTACCTGTCAATATCCATATCGCAACGCTTTTAAGTATACATTTGAGTATAAGTTTGAAGAAGTGAATTTAAAGGTTTGAGGTGAACCAACAATGATAAACCATTCTCCCCCACAGCCGTTTGTCTCTATTGTGATCGTGAGCTGGAATAGTTGCTCTGATTTGGCTCGCTGTTTGCCCACGCTCGTTGCCCAACAGTATACGGCTTATGAATTAATCATCGTTGATAATGCATCTGACGATAATTCGGCCGAATTTGTGCAACAAACCTTTCCAACCGCACAGATTATTCAAAATCATGAGAACGTTGGGTTTGCAGCAGCATCTAACCAAGGGTTTGCAGCAGGGCGAGGTGAGATTTTAATTGGATTAAATCCCGACACACGTGTAGCGAGTGAATGGCTTTGTGAACTCATCAAACCATTTGCAGACTCTCATATCGGATTGACAACCCCGCGCATCGTTTTGATGGACAATCCCGACCAGATCAACACCTGCGGCAACGAGATTTCTCTCACAGGGCTAACATTTTGCATTGGCGTGAACCAATCAACCGCGCAATTTGACAAAACTACGCCGCAAGCTGTGTCAGCTATATCGGGAGCTGCGTTTGCCATGAGTCGCGCCTGTTATATAGCCACAGGCGGTTTTGATCCCTCCTATTTTACCTACTACGAAGATACCGATCTCTCACTGCGAGCAACTCTGGCCGGGTTCTCAACAGTTTTTGTGCCATCTTCTATTGTTCAACATGATTATCAGTTTCGCATGTCAGCACACAAAATGTACTGGATCGAGCGCAATCGACAGATAACATTGCTGAAATGTTTGCGTAGGAATACTTTGCTTATCTTGTTGCCATCGTTACTGTTTGGCGAGTTAATCGCATGGGGATATGCGATCTTGAATGGCCCCGCCACTGCTCTCGCGAAAGCACGTGCACTTTGGTGGATTCTGCGCTTTGGTTGGGAAATTGAGCGTATAGAGGGTTCCGATCGGCAGATCGTGTCACAGATGGTAACACGCATCAACTTTCATCAAGCGATGCCGCCGCATATAGGGCAAAGACTATCACAATTGTGTGAGCCATTTCTGCGATTTAATAAATGGCTCGCGCTTTGACATACTGAATTACCAAAAAGCAACAATCCTAGAGTATGCCCAACAGCATAATATGAAGGTCGATGAGTACATTGAGATCACTATCTCATCGCGAAAGACAAACAGGTAGCGCCGCCTTGATGAGCTGCTTGCAAGGCTCTATGCTTCTAACTATTGGCTTGTCATTCATTTGGCAGGCCTTTTTGCTTTTTAGGGTGGGTAATTTCTCCATTATAAACAGAAGGCTAATTTTGCAAAATGCAAATATATATGCAAAAAGCATTTCAATATGAAAAATGCGACGTAATTAGCATATAAACGTGCTAAATACCCTTCTAAATCAACAAAATCAGCAACCAAAATTAACGTTTCCCCATTCTCAGAATCCACCTCAACAAAAGCACAGAAGTGGGGAAGTTCGGCCTAGCGATAAGATTGGTTGAGTTGATCAGCAAGATTATAAAGAGGGTTTGCAGATTGGTTTGTCATGATACAGCCACCAGAAAAAGATAGATTGCCGTGGCTGTAGGTTGTTTATGCAAATAGAGGTTGCCTGGCTAGTGGCGTTTGAGCGATGTTATGCCGTGGCTAAAGGTCAACCTTCTTTAGGGTTGCTATCTCGACGGCGAAGGTATTCATAGAGCGTTGTTTTAGATACCCCAATCAACTCACATATATCAGCAATTGAATGCTGCTTTTCATCGTAAAGCTTGAAAAGTAGCTGACGTTTTGTTTCATTGAGTGCTTTTGGTCGGCCGCCTTTACGGCCACGAGCACGGGCGGCTTTTAATCCTGCTTTAGTACGTTCGCTGATCAGGTTGTGCTCAAATTCCGCGAGCGCACCAAACATGTGAAATATCAACTTGCCACCGCTTGTCGAAGTATCAATTGACTCCTGCAAACTATGAAAGCCAACGCCTCGTTGTTCCAAGATAGTGACCGTTTCAATTAAGTGCGGCAGTGAACGACCAAGGCGATCGAGCCGCCACACAACAAGTGTGTCGCCGTGTCGCATATAATCCATTGCCTCAATCAAACCTGGACGTACCGTTTTAGCTCCACTGGCAACATCATGAAACAGCTTTTCACAACCAGCCACCTTCAAGGCGTCTAATTGCAGATCAAGCGTTTGGTCGTTGGTTGAAACACGTGCATAGCCTACTTTCATACTGCAATTATAGTACAGAAACTTATTCGTGTTGAAAGAAACATGACTATCATTTCCTTACCAAGTTTCCGTACTGATTTGCAGCCCAAAACAGCCGTTTTCAGAATCTGAGGCTGGGGTATGAAAAATGGACGTTTTTCGGCCGAAACAACAGAACATTTGACCGTCTAACCGTACGTCCCTTGTTTTTCCGCAAATGTCAAAAATCTAAGGGTGGGCGTACAGTTATTTTCGGGCAATGTTAGATTTTTATAGTTCATCTAATTCGGCCGTCTTGACTGGGCCAGCGGCAACAGGGGATTATCCCCTTGCCTCAGGTATTCCGCAGCTTCAATTTGATTTGACTAAACTTCCATAGACACACATCCATTTCAGTCGGATTTGCGCTTTTACAAAAGTAGTTCAGCGTATATTTGTGTTGTCTCGGTGGGTATAAATTGATGCTCTGGCGGTAAATGTCCGCTTTCTGGGATAGTCTTTTCTTGGGGTTGCTTAGTATCCCAGAAAGCGGACATGACACGATTTATCACGCTGCCACCGCCACGAACGAAAAAGTTAGTCGCGTTGTCAGTGATAATCTTGGCGGCATCCATAGGATTAATTTTAACGCTGCCCGAACCATCTCCATCTAACTTACACTCAAGTGCCTTAGCCACTTTTTCGCGCCCCCAACCAAAAATTTGAATGCCAATGCCGTGTTTTGGCTTAATCGCATTAAGATGTCTTAGCAGCCTTTTTAAGACCGTTACACGCTTTTTCCCTGTGTATTGTTCATAGTAA
>JBMZDF010000005.1:0-41680 GCA_049614105.1 Promineifilaceae bacterium (SeqCode) | reverse complement strand
AGGCCGCAGAGCGGCAAGCAAAAACACTCCCACGCGGAGCGTAGGAGCGAGTCAGGGTAACGGTACTTGTTGTAATAGGGGGGCAAGTTTCAACGCTTTGCCAACATCCCCTTTCACTTTTAGTTTCCCTTGCATGAATGCTATCTGCATCCCCAGTTCGCCAGCTAATACTTTCATCAGATGGTCATCACGAATCGCGAAGGTGGCATCGCCCAGCTCCTTATCGGCCGTGTCTGAGTTATCTTCTGCAACGGTTCCTGGGGAATTATTCAAATTGATCACCCACCGTTTCGGCGTCGCACCGCTCACTCTAAACACAAACACGCCCGATCCCTCTGGAGCCAGCGAGGGGTCTGTCTTAAGTGCTTTCCCAAGATGAACAAAGAAGGGGGTTGACTGCATTTCCGGGACAGGTTCATCCGCTTTGGGAGCAGGGAACGCTTCCTGAATGGCTGCCTCTAATGCGTTGGCCTCTTCTCGCAAATAACGAGCAAACAGATCCAGATCGGGCATCACTTTTGGCGATGAGGTCGGACTCATCGAGATCACACCGTTATAGCTCAGCACTGTAATCAGCAGACCCATTCCGTCGATAATCGGTGCCATGCCCATTACTGACAGCATCTTATGCCCTGCTAAGTACATATCAAGTTGTGGGCCAGGCACGTTTGTAATCGTCAAATTGATCGGTGGATTAATGCGTTCCGCAACGTTTAAGCGCGTGTACAAACGTGCGGCCTGTCCTGCTAACCCAAACGGTACGAACTCAAGCACGTTGCCCAACGTTTTGGCCCCAATCGCGCCCTGATACATTTTGCCTTCAGACGTATGCTTATGAATTGCTTCAAGCCGTTCAATTGGGTCTGCAATCTGCGTTGAGAGCTGGATTGTCATGGCCGAAACCTGATTACCCATCGTGCCAGCCTCAGATTTGCTGCGTGTCGAGACGGGAACCATTGCGACAAGCGACTTGTTAGGCAACTCGTCTTTGTCAGCCAAATAGCGCCGCAATGCGCCTGCACAAATGGCTAGCACCACGTCGTTGAGCGTTGTGCCCATTGTTGATTTGAGCTGTTTTACCCGATCAAGCGACAGCAGTGCCGTATTCCAGATGCGTTGGGAGGAGATTGCGCCGTTAAGTCGTGTATGCGGCGCTGTAAACGGCACAGGCGGCAGTTCAAGCCCTTGCACCCGTGTCAACACGCCCGTCTTGATAGTCGCCATCGTGGCGTCATAGAGCAAGTTAGGCAGTTTGAGCGGGCGCGTCATGAAGTTGAACGCACTGCGCGAGATGATCCCCACTTCGCTTGGAATCGGATCGGGATCAAACGGTTCCGCCATTGGGATATTGCGTCCTTTTGGCGATGTATCGAGCAGGACGGTCAGCATGTCATTGCCTGAAACGCCATCAATCGCTGCGTGATGTACTTTTGAGATAAACGCAACGGAGCCAGGTGGAACCTGGGGAATGGCGTCCAAGCCTTCGACAAAGGTCAAATCCCACAGCGGACGCGACCGATCAAGCGGTTCGCTAAAAATGCGCGAGGCAAGTTTACGCAGTTCACTCCAATTGCTTGGCTTTGGCAGTCGCACATGCTGGAGGTGCATGTCAAGGTTAAAATCGGGATCATCTGCCCAATAGGGTCGGTCAATGCTGAGCGGCACGGTCAACAGGCGTTGGCGCATGCGCGGCAGCAGGTGAATGCGCGAGGAAATCAACGCACGAAAATCGTCAAAGCTTAACGAGCCTTCAAACACGGCCACACTGCCCACGTGCATCGGCGTCGTGGGGGTTTCCATGTACAGAAATGAGGAATCAAGACCAGATAGTTCTTGCATGTTGTTTGTGTTTATGGTGGGTAACGACGTTTACTCTTGCTTGGCTTCCGCCCAGATAAACTCAAACTCATCGACAAAGTAGCTTGCAAACTCTGGATCGTGCACAATCAGCGTGTTTTCATCGTTTCTGTCATTCCCACTCTTTGTAAAGTTGAACGACCCAAAGATAACCGTTTCGCGATCAATTACGAACACCTTGTGATGCATAATGCGCTTGTTACCATCTTGGCGTACCTGTAGGTTGTCTAGGTTGGCACGGCGATAATCTGGATAGTAGCTAAATGAGGTTTCACTGCCAACTGTTTCAAAGACACCGCGCACGTCGACGCCTGCCCCTGCACGTTCTAGAACTGCTTCCCCCACATCTTCATGGGTAAAACTAAAGGCCAAAAATAGAATCTCAGACTCAGCATTGGCAATTGCACTGGCAACAACGGGCGCAACTTTGGTTTCTGGTGAGAAGTAATTCTCGACTTTAATCCCGTTGATTTCAAGACTTTCAAGCGTGTTTTCTGGCGAACGTGCGCCGAATTGTTTCTCCTCGTACATCTCATCCATTTCGATGCCATAGTTGGCTGCCAAATCGGGAGAGGTCATGCGTACTAGGTTGTTGTTGTTACAGAAAATGCCGTTGCTGCTAAAGTTGGTTGAGCCAGTCCACAAAATTTCCTGATCGATAATCACAAACTTGTCGTGCATGAGGGTTGTGCGTTTGTCCTCGATAACAGAGATGCCGTTGCCTCGTAGACGATTGATGCCCTCAACGGGGGTGTGTTCATCGTCTACAACGACTCGGACGATTGTGCCGCTTTTTTCGGCCGAAATAAGCGCCTCAATAATCGGCTCCGAATCTAAATCAAACGCCACAATGTCAACTTGAAACGCCGCGTTAACAATATCTTCCGCCAAAAACATATCGATCCCGCCAGCACGATCTTCCTTTGACGGACAGGTCGGATCGGTAAAGTAAATCTCATACCAATCGCCACCCACAGCAACTTCCCTTGGCGTTGTCTCAGAGGTAGCACCCTCTGACGTGCCAGATGCCGTACCCTCTGTGTCATCAACAATAGACCCGTCATCGATAGGTTCCGTCTCAAATGAATTGTTCTCGCGCTCCTCCACGATGGGGGCTGGTTCTGTCGCCACCGGTGTTGCGCTTTCACCCAAAAGATTATTTGGATCGATGCCAAAGTAACCTAAAATAAGTATCACAACGATTCCTACTAGGCTACGGATAGTCTGTTTATCTAGTTTCATTTGCATATAGAGGATTTATATCGCTAATCGGCATTTAGATCACCGAGTAGCGATTACTGTTAACTATTATTTTGTCTGCGCCTTTTGTGGCTATTGTGCCCAAAGGCGGGAAACTTTAGCTGGCAATTGCCTTGTTCAACAAGGCGGTACGGTGTCGCTCGATTGAACTGTCTGAAATCCTGATTACCCGTTGGTGGCAAAGGTATACAGATTATTGAATACGCTGTCTGTGCCTTGTTCGGCCGAATTTTCAGCAATCGTGCGGAACTCATCCGCAATCGCCTCATGATCAAGCGTGCCGCCCACGAGCAGATCAATCTGCTGAATCACGCTGGTTGTGCCTTTTGCCAATGTGCTGAGCAGCCTGTCGGCAGCGGCGTCATCCAATTCGGCCGATTCTTCCGCCATTAGCTCCAACCGCTCCGTTGCCCAATCGATCAACATACCCGCCTGTGTGTCGTGCAGATTGCTGCGCAAGTCTTCATTCTCTAAAAGCGCATCCGTAAATCGTCTTGCACGCCGCAGCGCAACGCGCCGTAAACTCCGAGCCACTAATGCCTGTTTCGCTTCAGGCGCGAGCGCATCCAAAGGCGAGGTCTCTTGTTTTACGTCTGATGCGAGAACGGCCACGGGAGCGGCATCCTGCGTTGTTCCCGATGTAAGAACGGCCAAGGGGGCATGATGCGGCTCTGATTCAGATGCAACAGCTTCTGAGGGAGCACTAGATGGCTCTGACTCAGGTGTGAGGACGGCCACGGGGGCGTCATGCGGTACTATTTCAGATGCAAGGACTTCTGAGGGGGCATTATGCAGTACTGTTTCAGATGCAAGGACTTCTGAGGGGGCATCATGCGATACTGCTTCAATTTGCTCTGTTTTCTCTGTTTCCATAAATCACTTAACCGTAGTTTGTACCAGACAATGCTGGCAGACGAGTTGCAAGCGAAAAGCAGAAAGTTATCCCTTTTCACTCAACACTTTTCACCTTTTACTTCTTGGACGCCGTTTCTATAAACTTGTCACTCACCCAGCGTCATTGTGCCCCAAGTATTCGGCCGACTCCAGCGCCGTCCTGCCACATTGGAGAGCATCAATTCTTGCTTGCTCGTTCCTACGTCGTCATTGTCATTGACGTTGAGCGTGATGCCAATCGTTGTGCCTTCCACCGCCTTGCGGCTCATGTTCATGTCAAACCATGGGATGCGGAACGCGAGAATGTACCCATCGGCCGTTTTGGTCGATTGGACTTCTGCACGGGTTCCCCAAGCATCTGCCATCGTGCCATTTGCGTTGCCTTGGAAGCGAAACGCACCAGCTTGCAGCGACCCGAAGTCGCCTGGCGAGATAATATATTGGTAATCATCAACCCCAGCCTGTCCCGCTCGATCCCCAAGCGTGTCAATTTCTAATTCGATACTGTCGCCCAGATAGCTCGTTCGGGGACTGTTGATCTGCACGTGTACATCATCTTCAATGACGACATAACCGTAAAGCGCGTCCGCATCATACGCCAGTTTGAACAGGGCGCTAATGTCTTGCGACCCATCCCACGTGCCTTCCTGTTCAACAATGTGGGTTGGCGAAACGGCGTTAATGGCTTCCCATTGGGTTGGACTCGTTGACAGAGAGAAATCATCAACAGGGCTGATTTCAAAGCGTTCGGTGACATTGCCAGCGGGGGCTGTCGCCGTAGATCGCAGCGTTACCGTGGGGGCAAGCTCTGGCGTGCCAGTTGTTTCTGTCGAAGGTTCTTCTGTACTTTCGTTTTCGGGTTGTGTTTCGGCCGATTCTGTCACAATCGCGGTTGCCGTCACGGGTAGGGTCGGCACTGCAAGGCTCGGTCCCTCGGCTGTGCGTGCCGTGCGCTCTTGGAAGGTTTGAATGCCTAAACGTAATGAAAATAAACAAAGACTGACTGCAATTAATGCCAAGGCAACAAGCGAGATTTTGCCTACGTTGCTAGAAAACCATGAGCCACTGCTGTCGCTACTGCTACCCATTGAGGATGAGCGCCGTTCCCGATTGACCCAGCTCATCAACTCGTATCCATCGATTAGTTGAATCGGTTTGTTGGCCGCCCACGCTTCGGCCGCTTTTGTAAAGCGCCCCGTTGTGACAACGGCGGCTGAGACAGAGTTTGTGTGCAGCATTGTGCCGTACATGTCGCGGACGGTGGGTTGTCCGACGGAGCCTTGATATCGTTTACACTGGACAACCTCCTTTTTGCCGTTTTTAGTTAACAGCAAATCAACCCCCTCATCACCAGAGGTTGCCGTCATATGGGCTTTGTAGCCTTGTCGTTCGTATAGGTAACCGCAAAATTGCTCGAATTCAACGGGGTCTAGTTTTTGCAACTGCTCTAGACGGCGAATTCGGCCGAATTTATCTATCTGTGCGCGTGTCAACGCGAGCCGTTCAAACGTCATAGGGCTATTCTAGCAGTGTTTGCCTCTGATATTAAGTAGGAAATAAAACGAGATTCATAACGCAAGGTGTCTGGTTGCAAAGACATTGCTGCTGACGTGTCCTGCAAATGGGGATTTAGATCGTTTATCGGCCGAAAACCTACCTTTTTGCCAAATCTACATCAAAATACTGAACCATAATTCATACTTTAGACGCAAGACATTTTGAAAATAGTCGTTACAATCCGAAAAATTTATGGAGATGTTTATGTTAAACAAAAAGATAGTTGGACTGGTTTTGCTCTTAATGAGCTGCGTGGTTGCTGTGAGCGTGACGGCTCAAACAGATTCCCCGCTCTGGCAGGATGTTTCTTCGCGCTCGGTTCGCTCGGTTGGGCAACGGGTCATTACGCCGACCGAGTACCGTTTGGTTCAGGTCGATCTTCCTCAGTTGCGCGAGCAATTGGCGATGGCTCCCTTGGCTGGGGAGCGCGGACAGGCAATGATTATGCAACTGCCGATGGCAGATGGTAATTTCGGCCGATTCGAGATCACCAACGCCCCCATTATGCAGCCTGAACTTGCTGCACAATACCCCGAAATACAAACTTACACGGCACAAGGGATTGACGATCCAACGGCGACTGGCCGCTTGGACCTGACCCCGCACGGGTTCCACGCCTTTATCCAGTCAGAGGCTGGCACAAATTTTATTGATCCCTACCAAACACATGACATAATTCACTACATTAGCTATGACAAAACAAACTATGTGAAACCATTGGGTAGTTTTGTTGAGGGTCGCCCGTCAGCAGCGCGTCTGAACAGTGCTCCTGCATCCCAACTCGATCCCGATATTGCAACAGGTAGCGTCAAACGAACCTATGAGTTTGTAATGGCGGCATCAGGTGAATATACAGATTATATTTGTACCCAAGGGGGCGATTGTTCAAACGCAGCCGCTAAACGCGCAACGGCATTTGCTGCTATTGTTGTGGGGATGAATCGCGTCACGCAAATTTATGAACGCGACCTGACAATTAGCTTTATGCTTGTTTCTGGAACCAACAACCTTGTCTTTACCGATAAGGACACTGATCCATTTACCGATGGGTCAGATGCCGATACGATTCTGAATGAATTAGCCAATGCTATAGATGGTGTTATCCCAATTAACAGTTACGATTTAGGGCATGGCATAGGTAGCAATGGCGGTGGTGGTGTTGCACACTCATTTACCTGTGGAAGCTCTGATCATGATGATAAAGCTTCAGGTGCGACAACTCTGGGTGCGCCAATTGGTGATCCGTTTTGGGTTGATTACACAGCACATGAAATTGGACATCAGTTTAACGCGAACCATTCTTACAATGCATCGGCCGGTGGGGGATGTACCACACGAGTCGGCAGCGTTGCCTATGAGCCAGGCTCTGGCACAACAATCATGAGCTATGCGGGGATTTGCGGCGATCAAAATACCCAACCTAATGCTGATGCGATGTTTAATGCAGGTGCTATTTCAGAAATTATTCAGTTCGTAACCTCTGGTAACGGCGCTAGTTGTGCGACGACGGCTGCAACAGGGAACACGGAGCCAACTGTTGAGGCAGGTAACAATTACACGATTCCTAAAGAAACGCCGTTCCGTCTGAGCGTTGTTACAAGCGATAACGAACAGGCTGCGAATGCATTAACAACTTCTTGGGAGCAATATTCGGTTGGTACCGCTTGGTCTTTTGACTCTATTCTGCCAAATACGGATCAACAGGATAACCAAGCTCGGCCGATTCTGCGCGTTTTTGCCCCATCAAGCAGTGTAACCCGTATAGTTCCAGCACTTGCCAATATTCTTGATGGCACTTACGAAAATGACGGTGAGGATTTGCCTTCTATCGACCAAACGCTGACCTTCCGCGCAACCGTTCGTGACAATGTTGCCAATGGTGGTGGTGTTGCCAGCGATGATATGCAAGTTATGGTTGAAGATGGCGCAGGTCCATTCCGCGTCACGTCACACGCTTCTAATGCAACATTGCCTGTTGGTGCAACAACTGTGACTTGGGATGTTGCAAATACCAACCTCGCACCTGTTAACTGCACCGCTGTTGACATCGCTTTCTCATCTGATGGGGGAGCAACGTTCCCATTTGTGTTGGCCACAAGCACATCCAACGATGGGACAGAGTCTGTCACACTTCCAAACACGTCAACAACACAAGGCCGCATTCAGGTTAAATGTAGCAACAATATTTTCTTTGATATTAACAAAGGAAGTTTGACACTCAGCAACATTGTGTTTACTAATTTTGTCTATATGCCGATTGTGACTCGCTAATTAGACGTCGGGTGTGTTTCATAAGACACTCTCCCTTAATCCCTCCCCCTTCGGGGGAGGCTAGGTGGGGGTGCTTTTGGCTAGGTGGGGGTGCTTTTCACATGCCTAGTGCCAAGGAATATTTGGAACAACGGCTGGCTCGCTGTAAGGCCCGTTGCGCAGGTCGTCAAAGAAACTGCGTGTTTCAAGATAGCCATAGCTAAATAAAGCATGCCCAGCCGTTCCAACGGCGCGTGCTTGCTCAATCCGCCACGCAATCTCCTCAAAATCGCAGAAACTAGCGCCAATCCCTGGCACGATGTGACGACCGCCGCTTTCCGCTTGGAAGTCAGCAACCAACGTTAGCCACACGCTGCGGGTTGATAAAATACTTTTACCTGGATCTTCAGGACAACCGCTTGTCGTGTTGGCATAAATCATAGGCGAAATGCTGTCGATGTAGCCGCCCTGAACCCACGCTTTTGAATCTTGATAGTAATCGAGATTGCCCTGTGATGCGTTCCAGCCCCATTTATTGGTGTGGATCGGCCACACAGCGGCCGATAGCCACAAATCTGGATTCTTTAACGCCAACTCCTCATAGAATTTGCGAACCGTACCGTTGACCTGTCTGCGCTGCCAATCTTTGTAATCATCAGTCAAATTGCAAGCGTAGTCAGTGCTACACGTTTCACTTTCGCCGTTGTAACGACACAGGCTGACTGAATCGCAGGAAGCGCTGCGCCCAGCATAGCGAATATGGTCAAGGTGTATCCCGTCAATGTCGTAACGGTTGACGAGGTCTTGCGCAACCGCCAAGATATGATTATCAAAGAAAATAGAGGCTGGCGACGTTCGTTGATACCCACCAAGACACTGGCTATTGTAGCCATCGAGTTTTTGCAGACCGTTGACCATCGTTGTGCCGCTCAACACGTGCGTTCCGTACTGGTCGATTAGCTGGTGATAAAGCGGCTTTGGCAAAACGCTTGCGCTTGGTGTTGAGTTGCAATCCCATGCAGGGTAGATGTTCATGTAGGCATGTAGTTCAATGCCGTTCGCGTGTGCTTTTTCGATAAAGTGCGCCAATGGGTCCCAGTAAGGGGTGGGCCACTCGCCCAAAAAGTTGCCGCTGACGCGCTGCGCCCATGGTTCTAGGCCCGGGGTGTAGTAGGCATCGGCCGTTCCACGAACCTGAAAGAAAATAGCGTTGAATCCTGCTGCTGCCGCGTTCTCAACAATGGTATCAATCCGATCGGGGCTGGCAGGCGTGTTGTAAGAGGTCCAATCAAAGCGACTGACCCACAACCCGCGAAACTCTTCTTGTGGGGGGGTGATGACGATGGGAATGTAGATCTCGTTGGCTGAGGCGATCGCAACTGTGCAGAGGAAGGCCGTGATGAGGGTAAGAAATATCGGCCGAAATCGATTCATAAAAAGCTACTCCTGGACAGACAGCATTGGCTCAATCAGCCAAGCGTCCTTGTAGGATAGCCAGCGTCAGAACCATGTCAAGTGGAGGGAAACAAACGTCGGCAGATGATTAGATCCCGTAAGGGTATCGTCATATAAGCGTTGTTTTGGTATCAGGGTGACAGTTTGTAGATAGACGCCCGCCACGATGAATCGCAGCGGACGCCTAACCAAAAAGAAGGGGGGGTGAGGCGAATTAAACGCTACTCAAGCTGATGGTTACTTGCTTGGTAGCGGAATGAACATCACGTTTTCAATGACGTTCAAAATTTTGTGGATGCCGTTTAGTGAAGAGGTTAAAGACGTTTCTTCCAAAATATCTGTAACTGGCAATTCAATTGTGTCGTTCATTTCCACTTCGACCGTCATAACGGGCAGCGGAATTTCTTTGTTGAGTTCAAACGGCACTTCTGTTTCGATAGGCACGTTTGCTTGGAACGGAATCGCGACGTCAATTGGCACAACCATGTCAAAGCTGACAGGTATTTCAAATGCGATTGGTACGGCGATTGAACTGCTGACGCCCATCACTGAAATAGGGGCGTAGGCTGTTTGGTTGACAGGAATTGTCTGTCGCACGGGCACAACAACTTCTTGTTGGAACTGAAGTGTTTGGTCGATTTCAACCGCTGTGCTGACCGGAATCGAAACAGATTCTTGGATACGAATCGGCTCGGTGACTAGCACTTCGGCCGATTGTTGCATTTGGATTGGAATTTCGGCTGCGGAATACGTTTCTAACGTTTTGAGCGAGGTGTACAGCTCATGGTTGGTTGTGGCGACCATGTTGCCTAAAAGGCCACGGGCTAGGACAAAGCCAACGATGATGAAGACATTTAAAGTTAAGGACAATAGTGAGACGATCCACAGGAGGGTATTTGATTTTGTTGTGGATTGTTGCGCAGCGCGACGTGGCGCGGCTTGTGTTCCCCAAATTGTGCGTGGGGCGTGATCAGAACGGATAGCGGACATGACAGTGTTCTCCCTTGTACTCGGTACTGCTGATTAAAGGTTGACCACCACCTAATGTGAATGCTAAGAATGAGCTATGGTTTTTGCAATGTTACTTGCAAGCGAGGGGGAATCCCAACAACCAATAAGGCCATTCCATTCAGGTGGAAATATAAAATTGTGGTACTGCTTTTATACAGTAAATTATTATAGGGGAGGCTCGCTTATCGGGCAAGGATTTGTAACCTTTTCATGAGAGACCGCCCTCAGTGTTTATCTGATGATAATCAAACCGCCTGCGTTTGAGATCAAAAAAGGCTGACAATCTGTCAGCCTTTGCGTATCTTGTGATTAGTTTAACTTACCAAGCAGTGTAAATTTGGCAAGTCGCGCCGAGCGGTACAAGGGTTCTCGCTCAAGCGCTTGATTGTAGTAAGCAAGTGCTTGTTTATAGCGACCGTTTGATTCAGCCACTCGCCCTAAGTTGACGAGCGGGAAATGGGGTGAGTCGTAGCGGGCTGCCGTCAGCGCCTCTTCTAGCCAAGGGACCGCCTCATTTTCTTGGCCCATTTCAATCAAATAAGCGCCAATATCGTTATAAGGGTTGCCAAATGCGGGATCGATGATGATTGCCAATTCGCATTGTTCAATCGCTTCATCATAGCGTTGCATCATACTGTAGGCCCAGCCTAGATAAGTATGTGCTTCGGCCGTTGGAAAGATCTCCAGCGAGCGTTCATAAAGTTCAATCGCGTTTGTGATTTCACCACGCATCTGAGCGCGGTAGGCACGTTCCACCAAAACCATTGCTTGTTGATAGGTGATACTTTCACTCATGCCTAGCAGTCTAGCATATGGGTACTATGGCTTCAATTAGAAAGGGGGAAGAAAAGAGGAGGGAGAAGAGAAGAAATGAAGAATAGAGAATGGAGAATGAAGAAAAGGGTGAGGCGAGAGGTTTTCTTCATTCAACATTCAATATTCGCTATTTTTTTGCTTCTTACCCTTTCATGCGTGCGATTGTGACGCCTGCGCCGCCTTCGCCGTCTTTGCCTTCTTCCCACGAGGCGATCGCGTGGTGCTTGCCAAGTGCTTTGCGGATTGCTTGGCGTAGACGGCCAGAGCCTTTGCCGTGGATGATGCGTACCCAGGGCAGGCTGCCTAAGGAGGCGGTGTCGAGATAATTGTCGAGTTTGTTCAACCCTGACTCGACCCGTTCACCACGAATATCCAGTTCCATCGAGACGTTTGTCGAAATGGCGACTGAAGGCAGACTGGCCGCTTCTTTCGCTTTTTCTTCGGCTTCGTCGCGACCGCGAAACTCAAGACCTGTTAGCGGAACGCGCATAGTCATGCGTCCTGCGGCAACCTCCGCTTCTTTAGTTTTGAGGCTGATGATTTGCCCTTTGGTGTTGAGCGATTTGATCAGGACGTTGTCACCAACACGCAGGCGGCGATTGCGGCGGCGGTTTGGTTGTTCGGCCGAAATCGCCTTCTTGAGCGGCTTCAAGCTGCCTTCCTCAACATCGGTGATCCGTTTGCTGATTTTCTTCACCGTCGAGATCGACTGTGCATCACGCAGACCACGACGCGCACGACGAATTTCGTTGCGTACCGCCTCCAGTTCCGCTTCCGCCTGATGGCGTGCTTTTTCTAGGATGCGACGGCGTTCGTATTCGATGGCGGCCGATTCAATCGCAAGCTGGTCACGGGTTTTCTCGGCGCGATTAAGTGCGAGGCGTGCGGCTGCTTCTTCGGCCGAAATGCGCGCGCGCAAATCAAAGATCGAGTCAATCAGCGATTCCGCTTCCTGACTACCCACGCCAACCAAACCCATTGCCTCATCTAAAATTGATTCATCCAGCCCCAGACGGCGAGCAATTGCCAGCGCGTTCGATTTGCCTGGAATGCCGATTGTCAGTTCATAGGTTGGTGACAGCGTATCCAAATCAAACATCATTGACGCATTGGTCGCGCCCGCTGTCTGGCTTGCATAAATCTTTAGCTCAGGATAATGGGTGGCGACAAAGCTTGTAGCCCCCTTGTCGCGCAAAAAGTTGATGATTGCTTGGGCAATCGCAGCCCCTTCTGTCGGGTCTGTTCCCGACCCCAACTCATCAAGCACGACAAGCGAGCGCTCATCGACCTGATTGAGAATGCGCGTAATGTTGGTAATGTGGGCGGAGAAGGTCGATAAACTTTGTTCAATCGACTGTTCATCCCCAATATCGGCGAAGATACGATCAAACACGGTGAGCCGAATTTCGTTGGCTGGCACGTGCAGTCCCGCCTGCGCCATCGCCACCATGAGCGCCACATTTTTGAGCGCCACCGTCTTGCCACCCGTGTTTGGCCCTGTGAGCAGCACGGTAAACAGATCGTCCTCGACGAGAAAGTCTGTTGGCACAACCTCGTTAGGTTCAAGCAACGGATGACGCGCCCCGCGAATCCAGACGGAGGAGCCGGGGTGTGGGCTGGGCATGTTGCGCCATTCGACAAAGATCGGCTTAACACCGTCGGTCATCATTGCATAACGCGCACGCGCAAAAATGCAGTCTATCTCGGCCATACGCTCGACGACCCGCTTGATCTCGTCCGCATAGCTCGCGATTTTCTGCGAAAGTGCCGCCAAAATGCGCTCGATCTCTTTTAGCTCTTCAATCTGGATGGCGCGATATTCGTTGTTTAGCTCAACGGTGTTGAGTGGTTCCACCCACAACGTTGCACCGCTGCTGCTTTGATCGTGGATAATGCCCTTGATGCGTCCTTTGTGCTCTGAACGCAGCGGAACAACGTAACGACCCGAACGAATTGTGATCAACGGCTCTTGCAGATATTGGTTCATGCTGCTGTTGACCAGCGCACGTAGCTTTTCTTGAATACGGCTGTGCGAAACGCGCAACTTTTGACGCAGCTTGCCCAGCTTTTGGCTGGCTGTGTCTAGCACATCGCCGCGTTCGTCAATCGTTTGACTGATGGTGGTAACAAGGCCAGGACACTCTTCGATTAGCTCGGCGACCTCAGCAAGATGTGGATGTTTGCTTGGTTCGCGTAACAGAACGCGCTTGAGGTTACGAGCCGCGATGAGTGCATCCTTGATATTGCTGAAATCCTCGGCAAGCAAGGTGAACCCACGTTGTGCATTGCCCACAGGACGCCGCACATCCTTCATCCCCCCAATAGTGACATTGCTGTCCCCCTGAAAAAGTTTGACCGCCTCAGCTGTTTCCGCCTGCCGAATCTCCGCCTCGCGCAAGTCGATGGTGGGGGCAAGCGATGCGGTTAATTCTTGCCCTGCGCTAAAACTTGTGTAGTCAGCGACCTTGGCGAGAACCTTATGAAACTCAATGATTTTTAGTGATTTACTGTCCATTATGACACGAAAAACTCAAATAATAAGAACTGCACACCCTCTTTTGAACAGCGGAGAATGTGGATGACGAATAAGAAACGGCAAACGGAGCGAGGGTGCGCTCATGTTTCTAACTACCTACTTTTTTTGTAAAGGCGCGGGTGAGGGTCTGACAAGTTTATCGAAGTATACGCAAGAAATGTGATCATTTCACCCCTTGCTTGCGTACTATGTATTAGAATGCAACAGATTGTTTTGGACAGCGATGATTGCTTTTGCTATCGTTGGCTCATTTGTCAATTTAATGAGTGTTGAATTTAAGCAGCATTTGGGGTTTATGAGTAGCAAAGAAGTCGTTATTTCGTTTCAAAATGTGAGCAAGCAATTTATGCTGTCGCGTAATGCCTCGCAGAGTTTGCTGGGGTCGTTTGTCAATTTGGGGCGTGGTGGCAGAAATTCGGCCGAAACGTTCCACGCCGTCCGCAACGTCAGTTTTGACGTACACGCAGGCGAAAGTGTTGGCCTCATTGGTCACAACGGCAGCGGCAAAAGCACCTTGCTCAAATTGGCGACACGCATCCTGCGCCCAACCAGCGGCAACACCATCATCAACGGACGTGTCAGCGCACTGCTTGAACTAGGCGCAGGTTTCCATGAAGATTTAACAGGGCGCGAAAACGTTTATTTGAATGGTTCCGTGCTGGGGTTAAGCCGCAATCAAATTGATGCAAAGTTTGATGAGATTGTGAACTTTTCCGAGCTGGCAGACTTCATTGATGTGTCTGTGAAGCACTATTCATCAGGCATGTACATGCGTCTTGGGTTTAGCGTCGCCGTTTTTTGCGAACCAGATGTATTGTTGATTGACGAGATTCTGGCGGTGGGCGATGCGGCCTTTCAAAAGAAATGTATCGATCGCATTTTTACCTTAAAACAGCAGGGCGTTACGATTGTGATGGTCAGCCATCATCTAAGCACGTTGCAGAAACTTTGTGACAAGCTTGTCTGGCTCGATCGTGGCGATATGCGGGGCATTGGCCCCACGTCAGAGATTGCGCCGCAGTACACGGCCTACATGAATGCACGGATTGCGGATCAAGGGG
Organism: Promineifilaceae bacterium (SeqCode); assembly: GCA_049614105.1. GTDB lineage: Bacteria > Chloroflexota > Anaerolineae > Promineifilales > Promineifilaceae > CALECP01. Next base: position 26,983 of record JBMZDF010000005.1, on the reverse strand, counting down.
CGGTATCGGCCGCTATTTCGCGCAGCGGCACGTTTGAGGCTGAAATTTTGCAGGTGAAGTTTTTGAATGAGGCGGGTGAACAACCTGAAGCGTTTCGGACGGGCGAACTGTTAATTATTGAGATGCAGTATGTTGCTCATCGGCCGATTAAGAATCCAGAGATAGGTTTTGCTATCTATCATGGAGACACGCAATTAACAGGGTCAAACAATCAGGTCACAGGGTTTGAGATAGCACAGATTGATGGGGCAGGATTCTTCCGCTACATCATCCCTAATCTGCCCTTTTTACCAGGAAAATATTTTGTGAGCGCGGGCATTCACGATGATGAATCACCGCTTGCACACGATTACCATCACCTTGCCTACAGTTTTTCTGTCGAAGCTGGCAGCGGGCAAGGGACACAAGGATTGCTTGATCTTGCTGCATCATGGGAATTTGAAGCCGTACCTAAGTGAAGCACAAGTAATAATTGACGAAAAATCAACCAGCTTTTCTCAGGGAGACGCGCCAACGGCGACGTCTCTATCAGAGAAAACAACCTGTAGAGACGCCCCGCTGGGGCGTCTGATTATTCGAAAATTTTTGTAATCTATTTAAGGCTCAGATAGCATCCCATTAAAGCAAATAGATGGGGTCTAAATTAAAATATCGACAATCCTCTGTCGTTTACGGCGCTTTTTGCGCCTACTTGTATCGTTATTTTGGTCAGTAGTGCGGGCCAAGTTAGGCAACCCGAAGATCGGATGCCTGAATCGTATTTGTTGTTAAACAATGTCAAAAAAACACTATTCAACCACCTTATTCTTCATTTTATTTTTAACTGTTGCCACAGCCCTTGTCTTATCTCAAAATGCGGAACCAGAAATTTTGGCTGAGGTCGAGACATCCGCCCCTGTTTCTCTGTCGGCTAGTCCGCTGGACAACAACAACTGCCGTGCTGGCGCGTCTGGCCCTGTTAATGCGTTTCCTTGGGCAGAAACGATGGGTCTTGGATGGGTATCCACCTATGGCGTAGAAGGCATTGCCGCAGAGAAAAATTACATGCCGATGGTTAGGCTCAAAGGGAATGGGGATTTTACAGACTATACTATCACCCCCGATCTCGCGACCATTGAATCCTTGGCAAGCCAGCATCCAGGACGATTGTGGCAAGTTGGGAACGAACCAGACATTCGTGGACAAGATAGACTAACGCCAGCGCTGTATGCACGCGCCTATGGAGAAGTGCATGAGGCGATTAAACGGGGTGATCCGACTGCACTTGTCGCAAACGGGCCAACAGCATTGTTAACCCCCAGCCGTTTACAATATTGGGATTTGGTTTGGGAGGCTTATCAGCAGATTTATGGGTCAACTATTCCAATTGACGTTTGGAGTTCACATCTCTATATTTTTGCGGAAGGGCCAGATGGGGTCGCGATTGGCACAGATAGCGGGCTGCACATTGAACCCTATCTCGGTGATCCCGCTGCTTGCACAAATCCAAGTGATAATTCGCTCTGTATCGCCGAACATGACAGTGCTATCGTTTTTGAGAAACATCTGCGAGACTTCCGACAGTGGATGAAAGCTCATGGACAGCAGGACAAGCCGCTGATTATCACAGAATGGTCTGTTTTGTGGCCTTATGTCATTGATAACCCTGGAACACCACAAGAAAGTTGTTTTGTGACGGATGAGCTGGGCGGCTGTTTCACCCCAAGTCGGGTGAACAACTACATGTCTAACACGATTGCAGTCATGAATGAGACCGATCCCGCGATTGGGAACCCGAATGATAACAATCGACTTGTGCAAAAATATATGTGGTTTAGCTTCTATGTTGATCCAGAGTATAGCGGCGGTGGCGGCAGCAGCAGCTTGCTCAAAACAGGCTATCAGGAAGAAGCAAGCGGCGATATTGCAGCCTTAAGCCCGATGGGCTGGAATTTCAAAAACTTATCGACAGCGCCTGGCGTGCTAAAAGAGAATTTACACATTACAGGGGAGCCGATTGTGCCAGTTGTGACTCAATCGGGTACAGCTTCGGCCGAAATTCGCGTGCGATTTAACAACAACGGCAGCTTGAACACGCAAATCCCGTTTGCCGTTGGATTCTATCGTGATGCCGCCCTCACCGATCTGATTGGAACCGTCAATGTTTCAACGGCCGAAGGGTGTGGACTGCGCGAATATGAAGCGACCCTGATTTGGAATAATCTGTCGCTTGGCGAACACAAATATTGGGCAAAAGTTGATATTGGCGGCGCTATCTCAGAGACAAGCGTGACGGATAACGTGGTTGAAGGAACCGTTTTTATCGGAACCCATCAGGTATTTTTGCCTGTTGTCCGTTGATAATTTATAGTGGGTGACGAATAACGGCATGGTGACCACATTGGTCATTATCAGTTATTCATTATCAATTATTCTTATCTGACCTTCAACACCACATAATGCTTCGCCTGCACCTTGCCGCTATCGGATTGACACTGATTTTTGGGATAGCGGCTTGTGTTGTAGCGAAAGAGCCAGAACCAACACAAACAAAAGTGGCGTTGATTGTGACGACTGCAACAAAAACAGTCACGCCCTTTTCTACCGCGACACCTGCTCTGATCAAAACTACGACGCCGCCCGCGACGGCAAGCCACACGCCGCGCCTTTTGCCGACGACACGTCCGACCAACACACCGCACCTAGTTAACCCTCCAACGGTGTCGTTAACCCCTAATTTGTTTGGCGAGTTTGCGCCCCCTGCGCCTGATGCCCCTGATCCTGCGATTCCTTACCCGACGCCTGTGGGGGTGTTTGAAAAATCGGCCGAAATCAGCAACATCCTCCTCCTCGGCAATGACCGCATCGGCACACGCGGACGCACAGACACTATCATCATTGCATCGATCAATACACGTCTCAAAACGGCAACATTGCTCTCGATCCCACGCGATTTGTATGTCTACATACCAGGTTGGCAAATGCAGCGCATCAACTTAGCCGCCCCACACGGCGGAGTTCCGCTGCTCAAAGAGACGATACTTTATAATTTGGGTATCGAAATTGACAGCTATCTGCGCGTAGGCTTTGATGGGTTTCAGGCGATAGTAGACGCACTCGATGGGGTACATATTGCGGCGATTTGCCCTTTGGAAGATTGGCGCTTGCGTAGCCCCGAACTCGATCCCAGCGTTGAAGCCAACTATGTTTTGTACAAACTGCAATCCAATGTTCACACAATGGATGGGGAACTGGCGCTGTGGTATGCGCGGTCGCGCCGTTCAACCAGCGATTTCGATCGCGGACGGCGACAGCAGCAGTTGTTGGCTGCCATGTTAGACAAGGGGCTGCGGCTTGATGTGGTTGGCGACGTGCCTGCGTTATGGTCTGCGTTTCAGGGCATGGTCGAAACAGATATGCCCGTGACGACGATGGCCCAATTGGCAACGCTGGCGCAAGCGGTGCGCGAAAATGGGGTGCGTCATTTGGCGTTGGCGTTTGATTCTGTGGAGGACTTGCGGGTAGGGGAGGACCGTTCGTGGGTGCAGGCGTTGGTGTGGGAGGAGGCAGAGACGGTGCTGAGTGCGCTGCAAGCACCGCCTGCGCTGGGGCGTGCGTCTCGTTCGCCGCTGACGGTTGAGGTGGTGGTGGAGAATTGGGTTGATTATCGACTTTCGGCCGAAAATTTACGCTGGCAAGGCTTCATCTCTGAATATCGCCAAAGCCTTGCCGACCAAACGCGCCCATCGCAAACAACCATCACCTATCATGGCCCCAATCTCAAAGGCAGCTACGATTGGCTTGTTAGCTGGATATTTCACAATAGGCCTGTTTTGTTATCGGCCGAAGCTGACGCAACCCACGATTACACAATCGTATTAGGCAAAGATTTCAACCCGTGCCGCTCCCCACTGTACGCGCCCTAATTTATGATTAAGGCGCAAATGAGTTCTGTTTTAGTGGGCAAGCAGCTTCTCACCTGCATGAATCGGCAAAGTTAGCCAGTTCTCGCGGGGTGGGAGGGGGCAACTGTAGTTTGGGTTATAAGCACAGTAAGGGCTGTAGGCGTAGTTGAAGTTGAGGCGGAGTTTATTTCGGCCGATATATTCAATCGCCGGCCGATGGTCATCCATGTAGCGTCCTGCCCCATATGTCTCGCTGCCGCTTGTTGCATCACGAAACGGCAAAAACAGCCCGCCCGACTGGTCAGACAAAATAGTCAACGTTGTCATTTCCCCATCGACCGCAAATGTCACCTTTCCCCATTTAGTGTAGTTGGCCTCCGCACCTGAGCTGGTCGGAATTGCCAGCGTCTCCAAACTTTTAATCGGCTTAACATCAACCTCCACAATCAAGTTTGGGTTGTTAGGATAATAAGACAAGCCTTGAAACCCACGCCGCTGCTTGCGGTCAAGCGGTGATTGAGGGTGTCGTTTCATAAAATCGTCGATGCTTTGTCGAAATTGCTGTAGTTGGGTTGTCATAATTGGTCTACCTCATTGTGTGTTGTTACAAATAAATAGACGCAGGGCCAAGCCTGCGTCTTACCTGATTTTTTTGAGAAAACCAAAATCACTATAGGTCAAACATCGTGTGTTGCAGGTGGCAAAGTGAGAATGCCGCGCTGCCCCTTTTTCTACCCGTCTAGCAGCGAGTCGATCTTTGCCGACATCGCATCAGGTGAAAAGTTGACTTGTTCACCGTTGATAATAAATGTTGGCGTACCGCGTGCGCCCGCCGCACGTGCATCGCTCAACTCTTTTTCTACATACGTTTCATAACGCCGACTGTCTAAACATTGGTCAAATGCAACTGTATCAAGATCCACATCGGCCGCATACGTTTTCAAATTCCGCTCGCTAAGCGCACCTTGGGGCGTTACCTCGTAAATGTAGTCGTGATATGCCCAGAACCCATCCTGTTCGGCCGCGCACTGCGCCGCTTCGGCCGCCAACGGTGATTGCGGGGTGATTACTGGGAAATGGCGAAATTGAAACGCGATTTGATCCCCATATTGAGCTTTGAGGAGCGTTTTGATGTGTTGATTGTGCCAAGCGCGGCAAGCGTGACACCCAAAATCACCATATTCCACAATTTGGATAGGCGCATCCTGTGACCCATCATATGCAACGCTAGCCAGTTCGCCTTCAAAGGCATCAGCTAAGGCTTGCCGCTGTCGTTCTTGCTGCTGGTTTAGAAGTAAACCCACGCCAATAATAACGAGTGCGAGCAATCCAATCAGGCCATAGCGTTGATTGCGTTTCTGCCGCTCTGCTTTAAACTGCTCCCGACGTTGTTTGGGGCTTACCGTACTTTGAGTCTGCTTTGCCATCTGAGCTTTCCTAACCTTTTCTGATTCGATACTGCGAATTGATGAACGCGCTTTACCGATCCAGTTCCAAATATAGATAACGATCGGCAGGCATGTTCAATAGACGCCCATGTGGCTGCCATCCTTACGTTCTTGTTTTAACGATTGGTTAGTGGTGGAGATCGATCTACCAAGAAAGATCCATCTGTGCCGCAGTGTTTCCCCTTTGAGATCAGATACACGCAGGGGCGGGACGTGGCGGAGATCAATGTACCAAGAAGAAACCATATGTGCCGCAACGTCTCGCCCTTATTTGCCAATGGGTATAAAAGGGCGGAATGTGAATCTGTCTCGCCCTCGTTTGCTGATGGGTATGAATGGGCGAGACGCTGTAGCATAAAATCATCTCTTTTGGATAAAATGCGCCCGCAGCGTCCTGCCCCTGCAGTCAGATTTACCATAAACGTAGACTTGTTCTGCCCTTGTTTGCCGATGGGTAATGGGCGAAACGTTGCGGTATAGAATCATTTCTTTTGGTTAAAATTCGCCGCCGTGTCCCGCCTCTGCTAACAATGCCTCAACCGCCGCCGCCATTTCCAACAAACGCCGATCGCCCATGTGTTGCCCAACGAGACTAAACCCAACGGGCGCACCCTCAGTGTGGCAAGGGAGCGAAATCGCGCATAGGTCGAGCGTGTTGGCGATTGCGGTGTTGCGCAGCAGCATCCCGTTCAGCCTGAAAAATTCTGCGTCTTTGGCAAACGCGGCAATTGGGGGTGCAACAATTGGCACGGTCGGCATAATCATGGCGTCAAAGTGACGCACCTCTTGTTGATATGCTTGTTGCAGTCGCGCTCGTGCCGCCACCGTTTTCATGTAATCAGTTGCCGACTGCGTTGCACCAGCGCTAATCCGAAATGCAACGCGATGGTCATAGCTGTCTGCGCCATCGGCCAGCAGTTGCTCATGCCACGTGTACGCTTCGGCCGCTGCAATGCCGCCCTTATTCAAAAGCGACCCCAATTTACCGAGTGTTTCAACCTGAACGCGCTCGATCTGCGCCCCAGCCGCCTTTAGTTTGGCAACAGCGTTAAAAAATTGCGTTTGCACATGCGTTTCAATCCCATTAAGGACAATATTCTCGATTAATCCCAAGCGTAAGCCTGCCAAGGGGAGCGGGTTAAGCGGCATGAACGTTTCCCCCGCCATCACGGCGTCCATGCGTGCGACACAGCGCACCGATGCGCCCATCGAGCCAACTGAATCGAGCGAAACAGAGAGCGGCACAATGCCGTCAATGGGAATGCGTTTGGCAGTTGGCTTATACCCTACCGTGCCGCACAGCGCGGCTGGAATTCGACACGATCCACCTGTGTCTGTGCCCATGCCGATCGCTGCCATGCCGTCTGCAACGGAAACGGCCGCGCCCGAACTCGAGCCGCCTGGAATGCGGCGCGTGGCCCGATCGTGCGGGTTGGCTGGTGTGTCATAATGTGGGTTGATGCCGACGCCGGAGTAGGCAAATTCGGTCATGTTGGTTCGGCCGATAATAACCGCCCCCGCCGCCCGTAAACGCTTGATAATCGGGGCATCCTCGGCCGCTGAAGAAGCATCCTTCAACACAACCGATCCCGCTTTGGTCACGTCGCCTGCCATATCGCATAAATCCTTGATGGAAACGGGGATGCCAGACATCACGCCAACGGGCAAGCCAGCCTGCCGTTTGAGGTCTTCTGCTTGGGCGGCTGCGCGGGCCGCGTTGCGATGGACTTTGAGCATGACGCGCTCGCCTTCGCCAGTGGGGTCGTCAATTTGGGCTAGGCATTGATCGAGCAGGATTTCGGCCGAAGTTTGCCCATTATCCATCTCATTCAACAACGCCTCAATTGGTTTCATCATCGAATTGCTTCTCCTCAGAACTTACACAGACAGCTTCTATCTTCTCAAAAATCCGTTTCTGGATAAGTGCGTAAGTCCTGTCCTGATACTTTTGTTACTCAGGTAGCTAGGCTATCAGTTTTCAGTGCAATTTGTCTTCCTAAAAACCCAGTTCCTAAGTTTGTCGTTAGCAACCAATTGTAACATGACCGATAGGGGGGAAATTAGTATAATTTATTCGCTTTGTTAAAAACTTTGAAGCAGTTCCAGACGGTTCGCTAGCTGGTAGCGAACAGACAGTTTCAGACTTGCCTTGTCGGACGCAAGTCGACCTGTTTAGCATGTTTGGAAATCAATTCCCAATCATATTGGAGAAGAATATGACCTTGAAGAAACTCCCATTTTTTCTGATACTGCTTGCCGCATTTATTGTGGCCTGTAGTGGTGATGCCGCTCAAGACATCCAAGATGTTGCTGAGCAGGTTGGCGATGCGGCCGATCAAGTGGCTGACAACGCTGATGAAATCGTTGATCAGGCTGAAGACATGGTTAACGCCGTTGTTGAGGAGCTATCTTGTAGCGATGCAATCGGCTGTGTTGAGATCGCGGCTGGCGACCCAATCAAGTTGGCGTCTGCCCTTGTTGTGACAGGGCCAAATGAATCACTTGGCTTAGATTCACAGTACGGCGTTGAAATTGCGATTGCAGATCGTGGCGAGATGATGGGCCATGAAGTTGTTTTGCAAGCCGAAGATGATGGCTGTTCGGCCGAAGGCGGACAAACCGCAGGCCAGAAAATCGTCTCTGACCCCAGCATTGTGGGTGTTGTCGGTACAAGCTGCTCAGGTGCTGGCGTCCCCATGTCACAAATCGTTTGTGAATCGGGCGTTGTGATGGTTTCTCCATCAAACACAGCCCCCGTTCTGACAGGTGCAGACACCCGTCAATCATGCTACTTCCGCACTGCGCACAATGACAAGATTCAGGGTGCGGCGATGGCAACCTTCGTTTTTGAAGAGCTTGGCATCACAAAAGCGGCAGCAATTCATGATGGCGACCCCTACACCGAAGGGCTGGCAAGCGTTTTCCGCGACAGCTTCACCGAATTGGGTGGCGAAATTGTTGCTTTTGAAGCGGAAGCGGCCGATGCAACCAATGTTGAGCCACTGCTCACTTCTGTTGCTGCTGCTGGGCCAGAGCTAATCTACTATCCCGTTTTCATTCCGCTTGGTTCTTTGCTGACCAAAACGGCTAAAGAAATTGACGGTTTAGCTGGTGTGACGTTGGCTGCGGCCGATGGTGTGTTGTCTCCCGACTTCATCGAAGCGGCTGGCGATGCCTCAGAAGGCATGTATATGTCAGGGCCGGACCTCGGTTTCGGCAACGACATCTATACTCAATTCCTCGCAACATATGAATCAGAATATGGAACGGAGCCAACCGCACCTTTTCACGCGCACGCTTACGATGCAACCAACATGATTTTGGACGCAATCGCAGCGGTAGCGCAAGTTGATGCAGACGGCAACATGATGATTGGCCGTCAAGCACTTATTGACCAAGTTGGCTCAACATCAGGCATGGCTGGTATCACTGGCACATTGACCTGTGACGCAAACGGTGACTGTGCTGATGCACGTATCGCGGTTAATCAAATTCAGGCTGGCGAATTTGTTCCAGTTGCGGGCGCTGCTGATACGATGTCAGACGAAGCGATGGACGAAGATGTTGCTGCAACGATTACAATCTGGGCAGACGACACACGTGCGCCAATTTTGGCCGAACTCGCCGCAGGGTTCCAAGCTGAATATGGTATTGCACTTGATGTCCAACAAGTTCCAGACATCAACGACCAATTCCCAATCGCTGCACCTGCTGGCGAAGGCCCAGACATCCTGATTTTGGCACATGACCGCATCGGCGGTTTCTACGCCTCTGGTTTGTTGGCCCCACTCGATATGGGTGGCCGTGAAAGCGAATTCCTTGACACCGCAATCAGCGCATTCACTTATGAAGGCGAACTGGTTGGTATGCCATACGCTGTTGAAAACCTCGCATTCTTCTACAATGCAGATTTGGTTGACGGCCCTCCTGCAACTTGGGACGAAGCGATGGAAGTTGGTGGCGCACTTGTTGAAAGCGGCGACGCAACGTATGCAATCGCATTAACTGGCACAACCTATGATATGTACCCGCTGCAAACGTCATTTGGTGGCTATGTATTCGGCCGAGACGCAGCCGGTAACTACAACCCAGAAGATGTCGGCATCGACAGCGACGGCATGATTGCGGCAGGTGATTTCCTTGGTGCAAACATTGAAGCTGGCTTGATCAGCAACAGCACCGACTGGGACACAGCGCACCTCCAATTTGAAACAGGCGAAATTCCTTACCTCATGGCTGGCCCGTGGGCATTGGATCGTTTGCGTGAATCAGGTGTCAATTACGGCATCGCGAGCTTCCCAGACGGTGGCGCACCATTCCTTGGTGTTCAAGGATTTGCAGTCAACGCATTAAGTGAAAACGTGCTGCTGGCGCAAACATTCCTGACAGAATTTGTTGCAACTGCAGAAGTCATGCAGGCGCTAGCCGATTCAGGCAACCGCCCAACCGCATTCAACGCGGTTACACAAGCTGATGCAGACCTCGTTGCATTCAACGATGCAGGTGTTGAAGCGCAACCTATGCCAGCAATTCCAGCAATGGGTTCTGTTTGGGGGTCTTGGGGTGATGCGTTCACGCTCATCATGAATGGCGAATCAGATGCTTCTGATGCATTGACCAACGGTGCTGCACAAGTTCGTGCGCTCATCGGCGGCTCAGCAACAGGTATGGTGAACGTGCCAGGGTCTTGGCAATCGGCCGCAGGGTTCGACTGTGACTGGGCACCAGACTGCATCGACACCGCCTTGGCTGACAACGGCGACGGCACATATTCTGGCACATTCGACATCCCAGCAGGCGAATACGAAACGAAAGTTGCGCTTGAAGGTGCATGGACCGAAAACTACGGTATTGACGGCGCAGCTGACGGCGAAAATTATGTCTTTACGCTAGACGCTGACAGCTCAGTCACTTTCACCTTCGACTCAGACAGCAAACTGCTGGACATCGCTATCGGTGGTGAAAGCTCTATGGCGGAAGCGTCAATGGCTGACCTAACGCCCGTGCGCGTTTGTGAAGTGACAGACGTTGGCGGTATCGACGACAAATCATTCAACGCAACCGCTTGGGTTGGCGCACAAAATGCGGCCGAAGCAACGGGCGGCGAGGCGCAATATCTCGAATCGCAACAGCAAACAGATTACGAGCGCAACATTGGCGCATTCATCGATGATGGGTGTGATTTGATTGTGGGTGTGGGTTTCTTGTTGGGTGATGCGATTGCGGCTGCGGCCGAAACAAACCCAGACCAGAATTTCACCATTATTGACTTTGCCTATGATCCGACGATTCCAAACGTTGTTGGTCAAGTGTATGCCTCAAATCAACCTGCGTTTTTGGCGGGTATGATTGCGGCCGATTCAAGCGAAACGGGCATTGTCGGTGTGTACGGTGGTATCAACATTCCACCTGTAACTGATTTTATGGACGGCTTCGTGCTGGGCGTTGCTTACTACAACGAACTGAACGGCACTGAAATTGAAGTGCTTGGCTGGGATATTGAAGATCAAGACGGGTTGTTTATCGGTAACTTTGAAAGCACCGATGACGGCCGAACCACCGCAGAAAGCTTGATGGATGAAGGGGCTGACGTTATCTTCCCGCTTGCTGGCGCGGCTGGTTTGGGATCTGGTGCGGCAATCATGGAGCGTGGTAACGCTTGGATGATTGGAGCAGACACCGATTGGCGCGTGAGCGCACCTGAGTTTGCTGACATCACGTTGACTTCAACGTTGAAGCGCATGGATATTTCAATGGTTGATGTTGCGATGATGGTTGCAACTGACTCATTTGAAGGTGGCCTCTATGTGGGGACGCTCGAAAATGGTGGTGTTGGCATCACAGATGGCCCATACGACCTTGATTTGTCAGAAATCACTCAGATGATTATTGATGGTGACGTTGTAACGACGCCTTAATCGGTTTTTCGGCCGATTAGCGAGTTAAAAAAGAGCGTGATGGTGTTCAACCACCACGCTCTTTTTGATTTTTCGCAATAAGGACTACAATACCTGTCAATCGGCAGTATCAGATTGCCGTTAGCACATTAAATCCTATTGAAACCCTCATTAGGAGTGGGGCAATTGAGCTAAGTGGCTTGAACTTTAGGCATTATCATTAACAGTTTTCACTTAGAAAGCATCTCCCACTTGATAAAGCCCGTTGCTTTTAGGCTATCCGCAAATAATAATGATCCGACTAAAGTCATTAGCCGGTTTTTATGGCAGGTGGCATTGGTAAGGTCATTTGATTCGTCGGATCGCTTCAGTTAGCCCAATTTCCCCATTCATACATGACTTTAGAGCTTAGGTAGCATCTTTGCTTCTCCCATGGAGAGGCACACTTCCCCATATCGTAAGAGGAATAAGGGCAGTGTGTTTGCAACAAGATAAATAAGCACGCGGTCAACCGTTTTCATGTATGCCAGCTTCTGGTAAAAATACATGATGACAGTTGTTCAGGCGCTTCTGTAACCCCTACCTGTCTCATTAGGATACATCACACCTCGTATCGGAAGAGGAGAACGAAACTTGAAACGTTTTAACTACATTGATTTAACTTTAGTTGTGCTGCGGGTCGGCATTATTGGCGTGGTGCTTTGGGGCATCATCGGCAAGCTGTTCCTCGGCGTTGGCAACGCTTACACCGTTTCCGACTGGCTTGACTTTATCGTGTCGGGACTATCGCAAGGTAGCCTCTACGCGCTGATCGCGCTTGGGTACACCATGGTTTACGGCGTGCTGTTTATGATTAACTTTGCGCATGGCGAGTTTTTCATGAGTGGCGCAATGACGGCGGCCGTTCTGGTTGCTTTGCCGCTAGAACGTGGCGGTCACCTCGAACGCTTCCCATTTTTATCTCTAGTTGCCATTTTTCTGACGGCAATGGGCGTCTCGATCTTGGTCGCGGTTCTTACCGAGCGAATTGCGTATCGTCCTTTGCGCTCTGCGCCGCGTTTGGTTCCGTTGATTACGGCGATTGGTGCATCCTTCTTTTGGCAGTACTTTTTCCGTGGTCTCTACGGGTCGTCACTGGTTGGCTTCCCCACCTTCCCATTTTTGGAGGGCAAGGTAGAGGTTGCCGGACTTGATTTCCAGAAAGTTGACATCATGGTTATCGTCACTTCATTGGTGGTGATGATCGGTTTGCAGCAGTTTGTGAAGCGCAGCAAAACGGGTCGTGCGATTCGTGCGGTTGCGGAAAACAAGGACGCGGCAACGCTGATGGGGATTGACGTAAACCGCACCATCACTATCACGTTTGCGATTGGTGCAGCAATGGCGGGTGTGGCAGGCGTACTCTACGCGCTTGTTTTTACTCAGCTCAACTTCATCATGGGCTTTATCCCAGGTGTGAAGGCGTTTACGGCGGCCGTATTGGGCGGTATTGGTAGTATCCCTGGTGCAGCAGTCGGTGGATTATTCCTTGGCGTCATCGAAGCGGTTGGCCCGCCATTGTTCCTTGAAGGGCTTGGCATTTCGGGCTCGCATCAGCTAAAAGATGTGATCGCGTTTACGATGTTGGTTCTCGTGCTGATTTTCCGCCCACAAGGCATTATCGGCGAGGCGCTTGCGGAGAAGAAAGCATGATCAAACAAGCTGAACTACAAGAAAGTGCGCGTATTGGCTTGATTGCAGGTGCTGTAACGCTTGCGATGTGTATGATCGGAATTATGGAGTCGTTCAATGAGCGCGACATTATCACCGACACGTTTACACTCGGTCAATTTATTCTGTACGGGCTGGCGATTCTAGCTGGGTTTATGGCGGTTAATCGACAAGAGATTACGTCACCTGCTGGCAAGGCGGTCAACGGACTGCTGGCTGGTTTACTATCGGGCGTGCCTGTTTTCCTGCTGATTTTGTTAGCTGGCGCATGGGAGAACATCCGTGAAGCATTTATTAACGTCTCTAAAGATCTGCTTGAGATTATCACGTTGGGAAATGAGAATGCCGTAGCTGGTGGTCTGCTCCTGATCGTCATGTTTGGCGTCCTCGGATTGATTGGCGCAATTTATGGCATGATCTCGCAAGAGATTCGCAGTGCGGTAATGACGGGGCTAGCATGGTCATTGGGCGTCGGCATGATGTCCGAGATTGTGATCGGTATTTTGCGTAGTCGTCTTAGCCGCGACACAATGGATTTGCTGTTTGGCAACGTTGGTCTGACGCTTCCCGCCTTTGTTGGTCTGTTTGTGCTGACGGCGGCTGGCTCCTATTGGTGGCGACGCTCTGGCGGCAAACAATACGGTCGGATGCGTGCCAGTCTCAGCCCATCCCAATTAAAAGCGTCGAGCTACACTACCAATACTCTGCTAGTGCTTTTAGTGCTAGTTTTGCCCTCCTTGTTAGGTGTTTACCTTAGCGAGATTTTCAACACCGTTGCACTTTATGTCCTAATGGGCTTGGGTTTGAATATCGCGGTTGGTCTCGCGGGGCTGCTCGATTTAGGGTATGTCACCAATTTCGCGATTGGCGCATACGTGATGGCGCTGCTGACTTCAAACAGCGAGTTTGGGCTAGAATCGCCTATTTCATTCTGGTTTGCACTGCCGATTTGCATCTTGGCGGGCATGATTGCAGGCTTTGCATTTGCATTGCCCGTCCTGAAAATGCGCGGTGACTATCTGGCGATTGCAACGCTTGGCTTTGGCGAAATTATCCGCATCTTGGCACGTTCTGACGCGATGAAAAGCATGATTGGCGGTGCGCAGGGTATTTTGCAAGTGCCGCAGGCTCGCATTGCGGGCGCGATGGGTGGCTTGATTACAGCCATTGTGACACCAATCAATAACTTTTTGGAACCATGGCAATTAGGCATTCTCTCAGGTACGGATGGTGTGATTGTCTTTGGCAAACCGCCACAGCTTTACTACCTTGTACTCGTTTGTTGCTTCATCATGCTGTTCATTTTGCGCCAGCTCAACAACTCTAGCACGGGACGCCGCTGGATGGCGATTCGTGAAGATGAGGACGTTGCGGCCGCGATGGGGATTAACACAACCAACGCGAAAGTGGTTGCATTTACGCTGAGTGCCGCCTCTGGTGGTTTGGCTGGTGCGCTGTTTGCCGCCAAGATTGGGTCTGTCTTCCCACAAAGTTTCTCACTAATTATCTCGGTCAACGTGTTGAGCCTGATTATTGTGGGTGGTTTGGGCAGTTTGCCGGGTATCGTTGTTGGGGCGTTCGCTCTGATTGGTGTTCCCGAACTGTTGCGCGAATTTGCAGAGTTTCGCATTCTGCTTTACGGGATTGCGCTGATTGGCATGATGCTCTATCGACCAGAAGGGTTGTGGCCCTCTGAAGCACGCCGTCGTGAACTAAGAGGCGAAGATGACCCGCCCATTCCCCAATCAACGGACTGAGAAGAAATATTGAATATTGAATGATGAATGATGAATCCTTTTTCTTCATTCACCATTCATGCTTCTTCATTAATTTTATGAGTGACAATATTTTAGTTGCTAACCAAGTTGTTAAACGATTTGGTGGATTAACAGCAACAGACCATTTTAATTTTGAACTGCCGCGCGAAAAAATCGTGAGCATTATTGGGCCAAATGGTGCAGGAAAGACGACCTTTTTCAACTGTTTGACAGGCTTTTATCAAATTGATGAAGGCACGCTTGATTTTGAAGGCCAGTCATTGATTGGACGCGAATCATACGAGATTACCCGCATGGGCGTGGCGCGGACATTCCAAAATATCCGTTTGTTCAACAACATGACGGCGCTGGAAAACATCATGGTGGGGCAAGAGCCTTATCTTAAATCGTCTTGGCTGGGTGCGCTGTTCGGTTTGCCTAGCGTTCGCAAGGAAGAGAAAGAGGTTGAAGCGCGTGCGCAAGAGCTGCTCAAGTTTGTGAGCTTGGAAGGCAAGGGCGATTTGCTGGCGAAGAATTTGCCTTATGGCGATCAGCGTCGTTTAGAAATCGGCCGCGCGTTAGCGAGTCGGCCGAAACTCCTTCTCCTCGACGAACCAACCGCAGGGATGAACCCGAAAGAGACGGCACAAACAACCGACTTTATCAAACTGCTGCGCGACGAACTCGGCATCACCATTTTGATGATCGAACATGATATGCGCGTCGTGATGGGTATTTCCGAGAAAGTGACCGTGCTGGACTATGGCAAGAAAATTGCGGAAGGATTGCCCCATGAGATCCAAAGCGACCCAACGGTTATTGAAGCGTATTTGGGTAAAGGCGCGGCGGCCGCAGCGAAGATTGAAATTGATGCGTAGTGGCGCAGTCGCGTAGTGGCGTAGCGAAACAGGTCGGCCTCGACTTTGCAGCTTCGCAACTTTGCAACTTCGCAACAGATTGAAAAATATGGCTTTATTAGAAGTTAACGACGTTCACGCTTACTATGGCGGGATTCACGCGCTAAAAGGTGTGAGCTTAAAAGTAGAAGAAGGCGAGGTTGTGTCGCTGATCGGCGGTAACGGCGCTGGTAAATCAACCACGCTGCGCACAATTAGCGGGTTGATGAAACCACGCACGGGCAGCGTCAAATTTAACGGCGAAGATATTGCGGCTTATCCGCCCCATGCGCTGGTTCCAATGGGGATCGCGATGGTTCCTGAAGGGCGCGGGGTATTTGCCAAGCTGACCGTTGAGGAAAACTTGGAGATGGGCGCGTTTCATCGCAACGATCGGTCTGAGATTAAAGCAGACATCGAAAAATCATATGCGATGTTCCCCCGTTTGGGTGAGCGCAAAACGCAGCTAGCCGGCACGATGTCGGGTGGTGAGCAACAGATGCTGGCGGTGACGCGGGCGTTGTTGTCTCGGCCGAAATTGCTGCTGATGGATGAGCCGTCAATGGGACTTGCGCCTGTTCTAGTTGATCAGATCTTTGAGGCAATCGAAGAGATTAACAAAGAAGGGATGACGATTTTGCTGGTTGAACAGAATGCACATATGGCACTATCGGTTTCAAACCGTGGCTATGTGTTGCAGACGGGCAAGATTGTTCTGTCAGATAAGGCGGATGTGTTGATTAGAGACCCGATGGTGCAGAAAGCGTATCTAGGGATTGAATAATCGGCTACTAAATTGAAATCAAACAACAAGATGCCACGCTGATGTTGTCACGATTTGCTATACAACACACGACTTCATAAGGATCTATTATGTCTAACAAAACTTGGTTACCGACTCTAATCACCGAAACGCCACAGGATGGTTTTGACCTTGCGGTTAAGCTCTCGCGGATGGGTGTGAAGACTACACAGCCGGACATGAGCGTTTTGAAGACGCTGAGGCCAGAGTATGCAAATAGTGCCGATGGTTTAACGGCTGCGTCGCAGGTGATTGCGACTCATTATCAGACGGTTGCTGCGGCAAATAATTATTGGCGCTAGCAATCTGATTTAGTGACAGTTTCCCGCTAGCTCGAAAAGTATGCCCCAAAGTATGTAAGCACTTTGGGGTTTTTGATTTAAGGAGAGGCGATGCGATTCTCAAACATGATAACGGCCGTTGACGCTCACGCCTGTGGTGAGCCAGGGCGTGTGATAACGGGCGGCGTGCTTGATATGCCAGGTGCGACCGTTTTCGAGAAGATGAAATGGATGGAAGCGAATGCTGATCACATTCGTCAGCGGATGCTGCGGGAGCCGCGCGGCTATCCTGTACTGTGCTGCAACGTGATTGTGCCGCCGACGCACCCCGATGCAGATGCTGGTTTTATCATCATGGAGCAGACTGAATACCCTGCGATGTCGGGCAGCAACACAATTTGCGTGGCAACAGTGTTGCTGGAAACGGGAATGGTTCCGATGGTGGAGCCAGTGACTGAATTGACGCTAGAAGCCCCTGCTGGGCTGATTAAGGTACGCGCCGAATGTAGAAATGGCAAGGTGACAAACGTGACGTTTCGGAACGTGCCAGCGTTTGCGATGCACCTTGATGCGGTGATTGACGTGCCGCATGTTGGCAAGGTCACGGTTGATATTGCTTGGGGCGGCATGCTGTTTGTGATTGCAGATGCGGCGCAGCTTGGGGTTGACGTGACGGCCGCAAGTGGCGGCAAACTGGCGCGTCTCGGCGAAATGATTCGTGTGGCAACGGTTGAGCAGTTGCCCGTGTCCCATCCTGAGAATCCTGCGTTTGTCGGCCCATCAATTTCGCAGATCTCGGCTCCGCCGACGCACCCTGACGCGCACCGCAAAAACGCCGTGACGGTGGCGACGGGCATCTTGGATTGGGATCGGCCTGAAACGTGGACGGGCGTACTGGATCGTTCCCCTTGCGGAACGGGGACCTGCGCGAAGATGGCGGTGATGCACGCGAAGGGTCAGCTCGGTTTGAACGAGGATTTTGTGCATGAGAGCGTTCTAGGGACGCTGTTTACGGGTCGTTTGATTGAAGAAACGCGCGTTGGACACTATGCTGCCGTTGTCCCTGAGCTGAGCGGGCAAGCGTGGATTTCAGGCTTTGCGAACTATGTGGTTGATCCGACCGATCCGTTTCCGAACGGGTTTACGGTTGGGGATATTTGGTAAGGAAGCCGAGAAGCGTAAACGC
Source organism: Promineifilaceae bacterium (SeqCode) (assembly GCA_049614105.1). Taxonomy (GTDB): domain Bacteria; phylum Chloroflexota; class Anaerolineae; order Promineifilales; family Promineifilaceae; genus CALECP01. The sequence continues at coordinate 9,122 of JBMZDF010000005.1, read as the reverse complement.
GAAGGCACACAGGCTACAGAAAAGATGACGAGAGGTTTTTATGAGTGTTGAGTTGACGGGTTACGAGCAGGCGATGCTGGATGGGGTGCATGGTGCGGCGACGCGGATGGCGATGTCGGTGATTGTGCGGATGGCTGAATTTCATGGGGCGACGCGGCTGCTTGAAATTAGCGCGGCGCATATTGATAGCTCCGTTTATTTGGGCGTGGCGGGAATGGAGTTTGCGGAACGTCTGGCAGATTTAGGCGGCAAACTGGCCGTGCCTGCGACAATGAACGTGGGGTCGTTGGATGAGCATAACTGGCGCGAATGGTCTGTGCCTGAGGAAGTTGCGACAGGCGCGTTGCGACAAATGAAAGCGTATCAGAAGATGGGCTGTCGGCCGACGTGGACTTGTGCCCCGTATCAGGTTGAAATGCGGCCTGAGTTTGGGCAACAGATTGCGTGGGGCGAGTCAAGCGCGATTGTGTTTGCCAATTCGGTGCTGGGCGCACGGACGGCGCGGTATCCTGATTTGATGGATATTTGCGCGGCGATTACGGGGCGTGTCCCAGAGGCGAGCTTGCATCTGACAGAGAATCGGGCGGGGCAAATTGTGCTGGATTTGGAGGGCGTTTCGGCCGAACTCCAGCAGCAAGACAGCTTCTATCCCGTCCTCGGCCACCTCATGGGCAAACGGGTCGGCAACGCAATCCCAGTCATCAATAAATTAGTTGGCACACCAAGCGAAGACAACTTGAAAGCATTCGGCGCAGCCAGCGCAAGCTCTGGCGCTGTCGCCTTGTTCCACATTGTGGGCGTGACGCCCGAAGCACCGACGCTGGAAGCGGCTTGCCAAGGCAATACAGATGTCGAAACGGTGCATGTGACGATGGAGATGCTGCGCGGCGCGTGGCGCGAGTTGACCAAAGCAACGGGCGATAAACTCGACATGGTGATTTTGGGCAGTCCGCACTTTTCGATTGCAGAGTTCAAGCAACTGGCTCCGCTGGTCAAAGGCAAAAAAGTGCATCCTAACGTTAAGTTTCTAATTACATCGAGTCGGGCTATGACGATGTTGGCGCACAAGGCTGGCATTGCGCAGATTTTGCAGGAATTTGGGGCGCAGTTGACGGTCGATACCTGTATTTTAGTGTCGCCAATGCTGCCGCCTGAGATCAAGTGTCTGATGACCAATTCGGCAAAATATGCGTATTATTCGCCAGGTTTGCTGGATACAGAAATTACGTTTGGCAGTTTGGCAGATTGTGTGGAATCGGCCGTGTTGGGTCGTGTTGTGCGGGAGGAAGGCTTATGGGCGTAGAAATGCAAAGTGAAGTGATTATGGCGGGGTCGGTCCGTGGTGAGCTGTTGGTTTCGGCCGAACCGCTCTCATTTTGGGGCGGCTATGACCAAGTGACAGGCAACGTCATCGACCAACGCCACCCGTTGGCAGGGCAGTGTGCGGCTGGCAAAATTCTCGCCGTGCCGTTTACGCGCGGGTCAAGCACCACAACCGCCGTCCTGCTCGAAGCGATCAAGGCTGATGTTGCGCCGCGGGCAATTGTGACAACCGCTCGCGACTCGTTTTTTGCGTTAGCATCAATTGTGGCTGACGAAATGTACGGAACACCGCTGCCGCTGTTTGTGCTGGCGCAGGATGATTTTGATTGTTTGCGAAGTGGGCAGGTTGCAACGATTGACCGCAATGGTCAGATGCAGGTGGGCTAATGCGAATTGCTGCACTTTATGATATTCACGGAAACGCGCCTGCACTGGAAGCGGTGCTGGCGGAGATTTCAAATGAAGGTGTTGATGCAATTGTTGTTGGGGGCGACATACTGGCGGGGCCGCTGCCAAGCACCTGTCTGAGCCTGCTGCGGCAATTGTCTGTGCCGACTTATTGGCTACTGGGGAATGCGGAGTCAGACGTGTTGGCACATTTGGCAGGTGAGGAGATTCAGGGGTTGGGGCCAAAATCGGCCGATGTGGCTGTTTGGGTCGCAGAACAACTCAGCGACGATGAAAAGCAATTTCTCACAACATGGACAATGATGCAACCGTTTGAATTTGACGTACTAGGCACGGTTTTGTTCTGTCATGCGACACTCCAAAATAATGTCGATGTGTTCACAATCGCAACCTCAGATGAAGAGGCACGCAAGATTTTAGGCGAGACAAGTGTGTCGACTGTGATTTGCGGACACACGCATATGCAGTTTGATCGTCAGCTTGGCGAAGTGCGAGTTGTCAACGCAGGTAGTGTCGGGATGCCCTTTGGCGGTCAGGGTGCGTTTTGGCTGTTGGTTGATGAGACAGTGGAATTGCGACGGACTGTCTATGATTATGAAGGCGCGGCGGCGCGGATTCGGCAGTCAAATGATCCTGATGCGGCCGACTTTGCAGCAAACAATGTACTACAATCACCGTCTAGGGAAGCTGCGCTGGGATTTATGGCGCAGATTGCGGCGCGGCAGGCTGTGGCAAGAGGGATGGGCTAAAGAACTCGTTTAACAATAATGGAGATGAGCATGGATTTTTCGGGACAGGTAGCCTTGGTGACGGGCGCGGCGTCTGGGATGGGCGCAGCAACGGCACGGGCGTTTGCGGCGGCAGGTGCGGACGTGCTGCTCGTGGACATAAACGCGGAACTGCTTGCAACAGTCGCTCGCGAAATTGGCATGGCGTCGTTGGTTGGCGATTTGGCTGAGTCGGCGTTTTGTGAGTTGGCGGTGCAGACGGCACAAGAGCAGTATGGGCGGCTTGATATTGTCGTCAACTGTGCGGGCATCATTTTGCGTGCTGACGCAGAAATGACAACTGACGCAGCATGGCAGCGGATGATGAATGTCAACGTCAACGGCGTCTTTTTTATGAGCCGCGCCGCGATTCCCGTGATGAAGCAGCAGGGAAAGGGCGCAATCATCAATTTTGGCTCGATTTGGGGCGACGTGGGTGCAACCAACGTGGTGGCTTACTGTGCCTCAAAAGGGGCTGTGCATCAGATTACGCGGGCGATGGCGCTAGATTATGCAACGGACGGCATTCGGATCAACGCTGTTTGTCCGGGTGAGGTCAACACGCCAATGATTAAATCGGGTCGTGATCGCCCGCCAACGGCTGAGGATATGCAGGCGTTGGCCGATTCTGTGCCGATGAAACGGCTGGCCGACCCTAGTGAGATTGCGCAGGTGGTGCTGTTTTTGGCCTCTGATGCGGCGAGTTATATGACGGGGGCGATGGTTCCTGTTGATGCGGGATTTACGGCGCGATAGAAGAGGGTAATCGGTTATCTGTAATCGGACAGGAAGTTCGGATTACCGATTACCGATTACTCATAAATAAAAAAACGATGGATTACAGATTATTTGGACGAACAGGTGTAAAAGTGTCCCCGCTTTGCTTGGGTGGGGCGAATTTTGGGTTTCCGACGGGGGAGGCGGTTTCGGCCGAAATTATCCACCGCGCACTCGACAGCGGTATCAACCTAATTGATACGAGCAACAGCTATAGTAAAGGTGAGAGTGAACGCATTATCGGCCGAACCCTCAAAGCGAGCGGACGCCGCCACGAAACGCTGATCGCGACGAAAGCACATTATCCAACAGGCCCAGGGCCGAACGATCGCGGCAACACGCGGCTGCATTTGATGCAGGCAGTTGAGGACTCGTTGCGTCGCCTACAGACCGATCATATCGACCTATTCCAACTGCATCGGCCGTCGCCCGAAATTCCGATTGAGGAGACGTTGGGCGCGTTGACCGATTTGGTGCGACAGGGCAAAGTGCGCTATGTTGGCACATCGACGATGCCCGCGTGGGGTTTGATGGAAGCGGTGATGATGAGCGAGTTAAAGGGTTTGGTGCGCTTTAGTTCGGAGCAGCCGCCCTACAATTTGCTTGATCGGCGCATTGAAAACGAAACCGTCCCTGTCTGTCAAAAATATGGCATTGCGCTGATTACGTGGTCACCGTTGGCGATGGGCATTTTGCTCGGTCGCTATTCAGATGCGGAAAATTACCCCGCTGGCTCACGTGCAAAAATTAGTGCGCCAATCTATGCGGAGCGCGTGACAGAGCGCGGGATTGCGGTTGGGCGTAAATTTGTACAGATGGCACAGGACCACGGCATGTCGCCTGCGCAGCTAGCCCTGCTCTGGGTCAAAGATCAGCCGGGCATCACTGCGCCGTTGATTGGCCCGCGCACGCTGGAACAGCTAGAGCAATTTCTGCCTGTGCTTGAGATGACGTTGAGTGATGAGCTGCGGGCGGCTTGTGATGAGCTGGTTCCGCCGGGGAGTGCGGCGGCCGATTTCCACAATACCGCGCCGTGGATGAAGATGAAAATATAGTTGTTTTCTGAAGAACTATTGATAGAATGCGAAGCACAAAATATGGATTGCATCCTGTGTTTTGCATTCTCTATTACCCCACTTTCCTCATCAATAGCCCTATCTTGGCTTCAAATAACAAAATAAAATTTTATGATGCTTGAGGTCGGTTAACTTTTTGATTCCTGCCTGAGCAGAGACAAAGTGAGAAAATTTATGAAAAGCAAACGGCTCTTTAGCACCGCTATAGGGGTGTTTCTTCTATTGATCGTTGCCTCCGTATCAACTGTCAACAGTTTTTATAGCCCAATCAATTATCTTAACAGTAGTTTACAAAACAGGGTCGATTTATCTGGTTTATTGTCTGCTGCACAGGTTCCAAACAGCATCTTGCATGAGATGGCTCCTAGCGATATTGGGCCTACAGATAATACAGACGGCAGACTATTTACGTGGGGTGATGTAAACGGGAACGTTGTTATCCAATCTGTTTCAGTGTCAGACACCGATCCGCTCGCTTTGGCTGGTCAGATCGGCGCGAACGATGTTCTCAGCGTCACCTACAACATTGGAGGCTGGGGCGGATTTTCATCTGATCCATCGGCCGCCCAAGATTGGAGTGGCTATGAGGGGTTGAGTTTCTGGTTCTATGGGATGAATACGGGAACGGTAGTCGATGTCCAGATTAGAGATATTGCCGCGAATCCGAGCGATACAGGCAACCGAGAGAACTATGTTGCCAAACTTACGGATGACTTCGATGGCTGGGGTTACATCAGTTTTCCGTGGAGTTCGTTTGAGTTTAATGGTTATAACCCCAACCCAGATAATCAGATTTTAGACCTGCAAAAGGCATATGGGTATGCGATTCAGCCAGCTATTGCACAAGGGTCATTCTATATTGATAAGATTGGCCTGTATGGCAATGTTGTGACGCCGCCCCAGACACCGCAAGTCAAGTTTGAAAGCAATACGTTTTCTGTGTTAGAAGGGGGCTTGGCAACGATTAGCGTTACGCTCAACATGACATCAACCGATGTGATTACAGCTACTTATACGCTGGCGAACGGTACGGCCATCGCAGGCGACGATTATGTTCTTAGCAATGGGCAGGTTAATTTCGCAGCGGGTGGGTTGCTGCAAACTTTTACGGTTCAAACGCTTGATGATACAGAAACAGGGTCAAATAAAACGATTTTACTGACGCTTTCTGCTCCCCAAAACGCCGATTTAGGATCGCCATCTGCGGCAACCCTAATAATTCTCGAAGATGAACTGCCGCCTTATCGCAATCCGTCGCTTCCAGTCGATGAGCGTGTTGACGATTTGATGGGTCGCATGACGCTTAACGAAAAAATTGGTCAGATGACGCAGGTTGAGCAGGGCAGCAGCCATGGTGGTCAAGATATTATCGATTATCATCTCGGTTCGATGTTGAGCGGTGGCGGCGGCGCACCCTCATCAGGCAATACGGCACTTGATTGGGCCAATATGTATGATGCGTATCAAAAGATTGCCGTTGAAAATACACGTTTGGGTATCCCGCTCATCTACGGCGTTGATGCTGTTCATGGACACAGCAATGTGTATGGGGCAACCATTTTTCCGCACAACATTGGCTTAGGCGCGACACGCAACCCAACGTTAAACGGCGAAATTGCACGCATCACGGCGTTGGAAGTGGCGGCAACAGGTATCGACTGGACATTTGCGCCGACCGTAGCGGTTGCCCGCGATGAACGTTGGGGTCGAACCTATGAAAGCTATGGCGAGCATCCTGAAATCGCCAACATGATGATGACGACCGTGATTACAGGCTACCAAGCGCCACAGGAAGGCGTACCGTATGGCATCTTGGCGACGGCAAAACATTTTGTGGGCGACGGTGGGACAACGGGTGGCGATGATCAGGGCAACACGCAGTTGACCGAAGCAGAAATTCGTGCGATTCACTTACCGCCTTATGCTGAAGCGATTACGGCCGATGTGGGGTCGATGATGCCCTCCTACAGCAGCATCAACAGCAACAAAATGCACGGCTCTAACTACTGGCTCAAAGATGTTCTCAGAGACGAAATGGGGTTCGATGGGTTCCTAATTTCTGATTGGGCGGCGGTTGACCAACTGCCAGAGGCAACCTACCAAGATAAGGTGGCTGCATCAGTTAATGCGGGCGTCGACATGGTGATGGTTCCGTATGATGCTTCGATGTTTGCTACGGCGCTCAAAAACGCGGTGCAGGCGAATGATGTGTCGCAGGCGCGTGTCGATGAAGCGGTTCGCCGCATTCTGGTCAAGAAATTTGAGCTGGGGCTGTTTGAAGAACCATACACCAATCGTGACCTGTTTGATAAAGTGGGTGCGCCAGAACATCGCGCCGTTGCGAGACAAGCGGTGCGCGAATCGCTTGTTATGCTCAAGAATGAGGCGAATACGCTGCCATTGTCTAAGAGCATTGCTCGGCTTGTCGTGGCTGGTAAAAACGCGGACGATATTGGCAACCAAAGCGGCGGCTGGACAATTAGCTGGCAAGGTAGCAGTGGCGAAACAACGATTGGGGACACCATCTTGGATGGTATTCGTGCAACCGTTTCCTCTGGCACAACGGTAACCTATGTTGAAACGCCGACGAGCGCGATCAGTGGCGATATGGGAATTGTTGTGGTTGGTGAAACGCCTTATGCAGAAGGTGCGGGTGATAATCAGACGTTGGCTTTAGATTCGGCCGATATCAACACCATCAACATCGTCTGTGCCAACATGCCCTGCGTCGTCGTCCTCGTTTCAGGTCGTCCATTGATGATCAGCGACGTACTTGACCAAACGCAAGCGTTTGTAGCAGCGTGGCTACCTGGCTCAGAAGGTGGCGGTGTTGCAGACGTGTTGTTTGGCGATCACAGCATCACGGGCAAGCTGCCCATGACTTGGCCGCGCAACATTGGTCAAGTGCCGATTAACGTCGGTGACGCGATTTACGATCCGCTGTTTGCCTATGGGTATGGACTCAACTACGAAAATGCACCGCAATACAAAGTCTATGTACCGCTTGTTGTAAGATAAGCTAAGGGTGTGTTTCAAACAGCATAGCCTTGAGAAATGCCTTCTGACCAACTAGTCCATTGAAATGCTCAAATACTATTGGGTGGTATCATTCAGCCCATGTCTAAGCAGATTGATTCGATACCAATTGCAACGGGAATGATAAACGGCGGCGTTTCTGATGTGGAAGCGGGCTTCGAGATTTTGCCCGAATTTGACGGGTTTAATCAGAAAGATGACGTGTTCCGACGCTCTTGGTGGGATGAGTCGATCAAGAGTGGCAAACATGCCCTGTTTTATGCAACGTATCGTGAGCCGCTAAAAACATTTCGCAAGGCGGATGGGTTTACGCAAAAAGATTATGCATTTCGCAATGCTTCTTGGCATGTGAGCGATATTTTCACAGAGCAAAATGAAGATCAGGATCGACGTGAGGGGTTCTCAGATGCGTTTACCTTGCAGAAGGATGTGTCTGAGAATCGACAGGAAGTTGAGAGTCCTGAGGCAGCTTCGGCCGAAATTAAGCACGTCGCCAAAGCATTTGGAGCCGACCTCGTTGGCGTCACCGCCTTTGATCCCCGTTGGATCTACAAAACCAAGTTCAGCGACATGAGCAAAACGGAACGCCCCAGCGAAATTCCAGAGGGGATGACCTCCGTTATCATGACGGCGCAGGCGATGGATTATGATTTGATTCGTACCGTGCCTTCGGCGCTTAGCGGTGCAGCAACTGGGTTGGGCTACTCCTATGATGCAATGGTTGTACTCTCCATTGCGCAGTACATCCGCAATTTGGGCTACAACGCGATTGCCAGCCTAAACGACACTGCGCTGGCAATTCCGATGGCGATTCAGGCTGGGCTAGGCGAGTACGGCAAAAATGGGCTGCTGATTACGGAGAAGTTTGGCCCACGTGTTCGTTTGGGCAAGGTATTTACCGATATGCCGTTGTCGCACGATCGGCCGATTCGGTTTGGTGTCAACGAGTTTTGTAACCAGTGCAATCGCTGTGTAAAGGGTTGCCCTGTTAAGGCGATTCGTGGTGGGGAGCCTTCGGCCGAACAGTTCAATCAATCGAATATCAGAGGCGTTGTCAAATGGTCAGTTGATGGCGAAAAATGTTTCAAATACTGGGCGGCGCAAAATAGCGACTGCTCAATTTGTATTCGTGTTTGCCCCTACAACAAAGATTATTCAAAATGGTGGCATCGTGTTGGTATTAAACTTTCTGGGACCAAACTGCGTGGCGCAATGCTTTGGCTCGATAAGCGGCTCAAATATGGGGCGCGAATGAAGCCGAAAATGTGGTGGGCGGCGAAAGCAGACCAATCTGGTTAAACTACTTGTCACAATGACAGATGCTCGGATTCCATTCTCACAATACCTGCTGAATGCAATTTCGGCGTTCTTTGTAACAGCTATTTTAGCTATCCCTGTTGCTTGGCTCATCTCCGTTAGCTGCCTCTTTGCTCTGAAAGGGTTACGGTATGGAACCGTTCAGCTTGCGCCAGTTAATTTTAAGATGGTATTTGTGTCGGAACAGGAAACGTCAAAGATATTGGGTGGGGATTTTTCGCTGCATTCCAGTTTGTTTAAGAGGGAAGGGCGTGTGTATTCGGCCGAAATCAACGGAAACACTATCCAGTTCATTACAAATGATGATGGGTGGCCAAATACGCCTTGCGACGCAACGGTAAATACCCGCTCCATTGGGTGTGAGGAAATTATCTACTCCCATGATTTTTATAATGCTAAATTTGTGCGACTAACAGGC
>JBMZDF010000004.1:0-43108 GCA_049614105.1 Promineifilaceae bacterium (SeqCode) | reverse complement strand
CCACCAGAGCCCCAGCTACCAGATACATTATATCTTACTCCTCCGCCTCCGCCGGCATAATAATTTCCACTTCCACCTATTATGTTAACTTCTAAACCTGCGCCACCGTTTCCAGCTGCAAGGGTTGTAGCATTAGAGCCTACTGCTCCTGCACCACCACCACCACCGCCGCCGCTGTTATTGTCGCCACTATAACCGCCGCCACCGCCGCCGCCGCTGTAACCACCGCCGCCTGTTTCGGCCGCTGCTTCTGCACGACTTTGTAGGAAGGTGATATTGGTTGCAGTTACTTCAAAGCTTGCGCGAACAGTGCCATCTTGAGCTGTCCACATGGGCGGCCCACCATTGTTGTCTGTACGCAGTGTACCTTCAATCAATATTTTGCTACCTTTTGAGAGGTAGTTATTTGCTAGTTCCGCCTGTTTACGCCAGCAGGTGACGCGAAACCAGATTGTCTTTTTTCTGTCGCCCCAGCCATCGCTAACCGCCATGCTAAAGCTTGTTACAGCAGTGCCATCTTGGAGATAACGCATATCTGGATCACGACCCAGATTGCCTGCTAAAATCATTTTATGGTACATAGTAGGACCTCCTTAAAGTTATTGCACTATCCTTAATTGCAGATATTTGCAAGGATAACGACCATTATTCGGATAGTGAAATTATAACACAAAACATAATTGGAACAAGTGTTCGTTTTATGTTTTTCAAAAAAGACTGGTGGTTAGCCAGCCCTTTGAGGTTGTATTCTCCTAACGAATTTAGACCCAACCGCGTAGCTGGACTGCTTCTGCGACACGTTGTATGGCGACAAGATAAGCCGCAATACGCATCTCGACGTCGCGTGATTGCGACATACGGTAGACACCTGCAAATGCTTGGCTCATTTTACGGTCAAGCTGGTCATTGACCTGCTGCTCATCCCAGTAAAAATGATAGGCATTTTGTGCCATTTCAAAGTAGGACACAATGACACCACCCGCGTTGCATAGGAAGTCGGGGATAATAAACGTGCCTTTCTCGCTGAAGATGGCGTCTGCTTCGGGGGTAGTAGGGCCGTTGGCGAGTTCTGCAATGATGTCTGCTTGAACATCATGAGCATTCTGCCCCGTTAATTGATTTTCGATTGCCGCAGGGATTAAGACGTTGACGTTGAGCGTGAGAAGTTCTGCGTTGCTAATTTCGGTTGACCCTGCAAAGCCAGGAACCTGACCACTACGTTTGACATGCTTTTTGAGTGCTTTGTAGTCAATGCCGTCTGGACAGTAGATGCCACCATATTCATCACTGACCGCAACAACTTGCATACCGAGGATTTCAGTGGCGAGTTTGACGGTGAATGAACCCACGTTACCGAATCCTTGAATAGCGCAGGTTTTACCGCGAAGGTCCATTTCGAGAACTTTTGCTGCTTCACGGATGGCGATGATACCGCCCATTGCGGTCGCGGCCGTGCGCCCAGCGGAACCGCCTAGAGGGAGTGGTTTGCCTGTGATAACGCCTGGTTCACGACGGCCACGAATCGTTTCATATTCATCAAGCATCCAGCCCATAATTTGCGGGTTTGTGTAAACATCAGGTGCTGGAACATCCCGGGTTGCACCGATTGCTGGCGCGATTTGGCGAATGTAGCCACGGCTGAGGCGTTCCAATTCGGCCGAACTTAACTCCCGAGGATTACAAATTACCCCACCTTTCCCACCGCCCAACGGAATATCGGCAACGGCCGTTTTCCATGTCATCCACGCGGATAATGCGCGTACCGTATCGATTGTTTCATCTGGGTGAAAGCGCAAGCCTCCCTTTGCTGGGCCACGTGCATCATTGTATTGAACGCGAAATCCTTGAAAAATACGAGTACTTCCATCATCCATATGGACTGGAATTGTGAAATGGTATTCACGCATGGGGGTGCGTAAGAACTGGTGCATAGCAGGGTCGAGATTGAGAACGGCTGCTGCCTCGTCCAGTTGGGCTTGAGCAATTGTGAACGGATTCAAATTCGTTTGAGTTAATGTGGTCATTCAACAAACTCCAATTTTAGGATGACTTGTGCAAAGTGTACATTTTATTATTGATTTAGTTGTGAAATTGTAACATAAACCACAATTTTGCCGCATATTTAACCGATGAAGCGGCACAGCCTTGGCGAGCCGTAGGATATAATGTGCGCCTTACGTCGGAATTTAGCATCAGGTGATTCAAGAATCGGCCGAAATCAGCTTATTCATAAACAAGGATCCAGAAAACTGTCACGGAAATAAGCTATGGACTTACAACAGCTTTTAATTGCCTTTGGACTCAGTCTCTTCATTGTTATCGCGGCACGGTGGCGACGCTGGCTCAGTCAATCGGGTGGGGCGGCTGCACTTGTTGTCGGCGTTTTGATTATGGGATTGGGTGGCTGGGTGTGGGGTGTTTTGCTGGGCGTGTTTTTTGTGACATCGAGCATCTTGTCCAAGTTTAAGGCGGATGAGAAGCGAAAATCGGCCGAAAAATTTGACAAAGGGCATGAGCGGGATGCCGTGCAGGTTTTAGCCAACGGCGGTCTGGGCGCTCTACTCGCTATTTGTCATGCCATATGGCCGTCGCCCATCTGGCTAAGCGCGTTTGTCGGCGTGATGGCTACGGTAAATGCAGACACCTGGGCAACCGAATTAGGAACGCTGAGCAAGCGTCAGCCGCGCCTAATCACGACAGGCACACTTGTAGAAGTTGGCACTTCGGGTGGCGTGACGCCATTTGGGACCTTTGTTTCGCTGGTCGGTGGTGGCTTGATAGGCCTTGTCGCCGCATTCTGGCTGTGGAGTGACGGCGGGATGTGGGTGCTGATTGGGATGATTGCAGGATTGGCTGGCAGCTTGTTCGATAGTTTTCTTGGGGCAACTGTGCAGTTGATTTATTGGGATGATGTTTTGCAAAAGGAGACGGAAAAACGCGCCAAGTATGGTCGTGATCTGCCGCGCTTCCGAGGCTGGCCGTTTATGACAAATGACATGGTTAACTTAATCGCATCAATCGTTGGGGGACTTGTCGCTGTCACAATCACTTTTGCATTTTGATTTGAGATTTAGACATCTTTCAGTTATAGTGCCGTTGGAAAATAGCCATTGCATCTCATGCAATTTAGACAACCATATAAATCAGCAGCTTTTTTTGGTGATGTGTTGACCCTCACATCTGCATAATTCATTTTGTGCAGGTTTATAGGCTTTAGCCTATGTGCATCCTATCCATATAAAAGCTTTCTGTTGAAGCATAAATTTGTGAACAAATTTGAATGCGATATTGTGTCATAATGTTATTGTCGTCTCGTGTCAGGGGCATGGTGGTAGCAACTGTTTGCTTGGCTATTTGTAAATGAAGTTTGATTGTAGGAGAGAATAATGGAATTTCGGCCGATTTCAGTCTCTATTGTCATCCCTGATGACTCAGCTCGCTTAAACACCAACTACCTGCTTGTGCGCGACGTTCGCACAACCATCCTAACAAACCACGATACGGTTTTTGACCTCTGCCAGCAACTTCGGAAGAAGAAGAAGCTGCGGCCAAATGTTGTCCTGATAGATCTTGCTGTTGAGGATCAGGGCGAAGATTTACCCCGCTACATGGCGCAGTTGAAAGCGGCACGCCCAGATACAACCATTGTCTTTATTTCTGAAAACGACGATTATCGCGTGCTATTGAGCGGGCTTAAACTTTTGCCACATGGTCTGATTCTTAAAGATGATGTGCAGGTTGCTCTATCAAGTGCGTTGATGCAGGCTCATGAAACAGGCTTTGTGTACACCCCCAGCGCAGCGAAGATGTTCCAACGTGATGATCCGCGTTGTGATCCCAAACACCGCATGGAGAAATGGGTGATTCATCCTGATTTACGCAATCGCTATGCAGCTATTTTGTGGTTGTGCATCATTGAAGGCTTGAAAACACGTGTGGTTGCTTATGAACTCGGCCGCCGCCTCGATCAGCTAGATCAGCCGCGCTGGCGTGACGGCACAATCGAGAAATATCGCACCGAAATTTACGAGGTCATCGAAGATGGTTTTTATGATTTGACCTATCTCCAAGGCGCGATTGATAATGAGGTGATTGGACGTTTTACAGGCGAGTTTCGTGGCGATGAGTGGGCGTTTCATATCGTGACCCAACCCCCAAATCCTAACCATCCTGTTTACTCATGCGACCTTGAAAATACGCCAAATATCCGCCGTTTCTACATGCCGTACCAATAGTGCGGCATGTTGTGTTGTCATGTTCATGGTGGTTTAGGCATTTTAACAAGGTGTCTGAACCAGGCTAACTTGTTTTTGTAGACGCTGCTACACCTCTGCTAATCCCCGCTTTTCTGCCCCAAAATCAAAATTGACCTGAAAAACAAGATAGTCAATTCCCGCTTTTTTGCGTCAGGATAGACGTTTTTCGATCCACTAGCTACTGGTAACCCAAACGACTAAAAAACTGTATAGAAGCAAACAGGCTAATATCAAGGAAAGCTTGGTACTGCGATACCCATATTTCTTGTATTCTATAGACAGGTTGATTGAGCTAGCCAGAAAACTTAATTGACAATCTAAGATTTAGATGCTGCTGACCCAGTATCTAGTTGAAAACCTCAATACTGTGGAAAGAGTCTCCGGAGACGAACACTGACCTGTTCGTGGTGCGCACCCTCGATGCCCAGCATCGGTTCATAGGAGTGACTCTAATGCGAGCGGTACATGGAACTATTTTTGGTGGCTAACCTTACCAATGCGAGAAACGAACTTTGCGATTGGCAACTATATTTGCCAATCGCATTTATGCTTTCGATACCAATCTGTATCGAGTCGATCAATCTCAGCGCGACGTTGCACAATATAATCAGTTTGCGCAACCTGCTCTAACTGTTCAACTGCTGTGGCCCACAACACCAATCCCATTGCAATATCTCCGTTAAAAATAGTTGATTCAGCGATTCGTGACTGAGTTAGCGCCAGCATCGCCGCATCATTCAACAGTCCCCAATATTGCTGTGAACGTTGCATAAGCGCAATAGCCTCTGCATGCTTGTGCATTCCGTCTAGCGCAAAAGCGAGATTATAATTGTAGTAGCCGAGTAGATGCGGATTATTATTTTCTTCAAGAAAGGCGGTATCTATCTTCTTGAAACTTCCAATTGCTGACGCCCAATCTTTTTGGCGACAATAAATCACCCCACGATGAATTAGCAAATCAGTTTCATCAAGTTTGCTGATAGTTTTTGTAAGCAGATGCTCAGCTTTATCGAGCGCCTCCAGTCCCTGTTCAAATTGTTCAATATCACTGTAAATGGTTGCGAGTGCTTGGTAAGAACGCGCCTCATAAGAGACATCTTGCGCACGTGCATAAGCAGCAATGGCTTGTTGACATGATTCAAGCGCCTCTTGGTAGCTTCCATGAACGCGATATGCGGAGGCGCAGGCCAAGCATGCGGAGCCAAGTTTTTGTTGTGCAATTTCCCCCAAATCCTGAAACGCTGCAATTGACAGCTTCAAGCCTTTGATAGCCTCATGAAACTGTTTGCGTTTAACTAAAATAATCGCGTAGTAAAATTGTGTCAAACAGCGTTGGAATTTATTACTAGGATGTTCTTTTGTTAGATCTAGCATTGCACTTGCATCGTCTAACCTTTCTTCACGAAATAAGCTGTAGGCTAACTGGTTCAATAGCTGACAGATAAGGTGGCTCTCTGGATCTAGTTTTGTACGTGCGCTCTGCATGAGTGGGATCCACTCTTTGAGATAGCCGCCACGTTCGCCGAGGGGGTAGAGGTTGGTTAGGAGTTCGGCCGATCGTTCAACAAACACCGCATCTTGCAACCCGCTAGTCAGCGTTTTGTATAGTTGGGTGCGCTGGTCGTTTAGGGTGTGCAGCTTTTCGGCCGAAATTTCCCCCGCCATATCCTCCCAATATGTCAAAGCACGGTCAAGCCGCCGCTGTTTTCGCGATAAGTTAGTCACAATGTCCATCCAAGAAAGCGGCCGTTAGCCGATGAATTCCATAGCGCCGGGCTTCTAAAGAACCCTGTACCTCAAGCAAGGAGCGCACAACAAGTTCTTCAACGGCGTTCCAAAATGCGTTGTCATCTAGCCCGCTCATCGCCTGTACAAAAGATGGTTCAGCTTCTTCTGTCGTTTCCTGCATAGTGCAGAGAAGCTCTCGCGCATCCTCTGAGATTTGCGCCCAGTGGCCTGAAAAAATGCGGCGGAACAGCTTGTTCGTTGAGTCAATTGTGCCTGTACGCAACTGTTTTAGCAGCACGTCATAGGGCAACGAGCGCGTGAGATTGGCGGCTAGTTTTAGACCTAACGGATTGCCACCCACGACCTCATAAATCCAAATAAGCTGTTTGTCTGATAGAGATGCTAGTTCGGCTAGGCTAGATTGTTTGGCGACATGGCGCAAAAGCGCGAGGCTGCTTTCTACGGACAGTGGCGGCACAATATGGTTTTGTGCGCCGACACGTGGTTGCACACGTGAGCCGACGATAAAGGCCGATTTGCCGTGCAAAATGCTGATCTGGTCTTGTAGATATTCTGAGACGTGGACATCCTCAACGTTGTCTACAATCACAAGATGGCGTGATGTGCGCAGCGCCTGCTGGATTTTTGTGAGCCGTTGTTCTGTTCCCAAACCAGAGGCGTTGACATGTGGCAGGGCGGCTAAACGGTTCATCATTTGGATCGCTGCGCCAGATTTATTCACAGCGTCGCCGCTGAGAGAAATCGGCCGATATTCGATCCAAACAACGTGATCAAACAGCATCTCATGCACGATGCGTCGAATAACTTTGGTCAACAGCGATGTCTTACCAATCCCACCAAGGCCAGAAACATAGATGACGGCGTTGTCCGTTGTGGCGGCGTGGTGAACTTTTTGGACGAGTTCAATTTCGGCCGAATCACGCCCGATCAGCGGATCGTTGCGCAGGTGGGCAATCTGTGCAAACGCAAGCTGACGGCGTGCCTCTAGCAACGCTTCTTCCTGAACGAGCAACTGATTGGTTAACGCCGTCATCGCCGTGCTTAACGCACGATACGCTTTTCGACGCTGCGAATCCGCCATATCAAGGACTTGGCGCTTGCCTTCACCCGTAATGTAATGCTGATGAATGAGGGAGGCTGCGCTAGGGTTTACAATTTGTAGGGTGTCAATTAACTCAAGGATCGCCTGTTTGATATTATTCCAATCAGAGCGTAGCGGGTTGCTGCTTGCCTGAACCATGCGAAACGCGAGTAGCGCATTGCCATAGTCTGAGTTTGTTGCGTCCCATCGCTTTAGACACTCTTTGAGAGCATTCTGAATTTCTTTTATATCGTGCGGCACATCTGCTCCTATCTTTTTCTATTGCCTGTGTCACTAATTTTCGCACAAAGTGTCACTAAATGTCACTAAATTTGAAACAAATGTCAGTAGTTGTTCTCTTTCGTCACGGTTTTTTTTGATTAGTTTGATATTCTTCTAGCAGGTCAGATTGTCAACCAGTATTGAGGAACTAGGGGAAGGTAGCGGCTCTTTGTGAGCTGCCTTCTCCTGAAAAATTTTACTTGCCAGAGATGCTTGCAGTGAAGTAAATGTGATGAAGGAGGGTTGTTGGCAATTGTTATGAAAGGTTTTTTTAAGGTCGCGCTACCAATTTTATTGGTTGCTCGATTGACGCCGGTAATTGAGGTGATTGGAGGTCGTCTGTGAGACTTCCTCCATGAAAATTTAAGACAATCGACTTGTCACAGCCAGTACATCCCAAAAGGGCCACTCTTTACTATAAGGGTGGTCTTTTGGTTTTGGATGTCAAAATAGCCAATCTACTCACCAAATATTTGTTGCAACAATCATTTTAACACGCTTCAGAGCTTGGTTGGACCCAACCAACCGTTTGCTGCTGAGCGGCAAGTACATATTGACTGATGTGCTGCTTGATTGTGGTGTGCATGTCAGCCTCTTGTGAGAAAGCTTGTGTGAACGCAACAATTTCGCCCAGCGCCGCTTGCCAGTCCCAAACGGGATGCCAATCAAGACGGGTGGCTGCTTTGTCCCAGCTCAAACGCAGTTGACCTGTTTCAACCTTGGGCAGATTGGGATCTGATTGGAACCAACTGCCGCTGCCCCACAATTCGACCAATTTTTCTGCAATTTGCCCGACGGTAATCCCTTTTTGCTCAATAGGGGCGAAATTCCATGCCTCAGCGTAGGCTGCCCCATCTTCGATTAGTTTAGCGCCTAACCAGAGGTAGCCGCTGAGCGGAACGAGGACATGCTGCCAAGGGCGAATATAGTTCGGGTTACGAATTGCGATGGGGGCGTCATCTAAAAGCGATTTGACACAATCTGGCACAAGGCGATAGTCTGCAAAGTCGCCGCCGCCAATGACGTTGCCAGCACGTGCGCTGGCAACCGCGACGCCATGTTCAGCATAGCGTTCGGGTGGGAAAAAGCTGTCGCGATAGGACGAAATTGCAAGCTCGGCCATCGCTTTGCTGGCGCTGTAGGGATCATGTCCGCCAAGGCGATCAATCTCGCGATAGCCAAAGAGCCATTCGCGATTTTCATACACTTTATCAGTTGTGATGCAAACAACGGCGCTTACGCAATCTGTTTGACGAACGGCTTCAAGGAGGTTGACTGTGCCGCCCGCATTGATGTCAAACGTTGGTTTTGGGTCGCGGATGCCGTGCAGCACAATCGGTTGTGCCGCCATGTGGAAAATAATTTTCGGCCGAAATTCACGCACCACATCCAATACCCGCTCATAATCACGAATGTCCCCGCGAATATCCGTGATCTGTGATCCCAACCGCGCTAACTCAAACAAACTAGGGTCAGTTGGCGGCTCGGCCAAACTGTAACCGACAACGGTTGCCCCTAATTCGAGAAGCCAAGCGGTGAGCCAAGCGCCCTTAAATCCTGTGTGTCCCGTAACAAGAACCGTTTCATTTTGATAGACATGGTTGAATAGTTGCATAGCTGGATAGAAAGAGATGTGCGCTGTTATTTTAATTGTGGGCTGTCAGATTGACAGTCAAGCTGTGTATAGTTTCAGTGCTTGAACCGAAAACCATGAGCATCCGTTTAATTCGCTCGCGCAATTTTATCCAAAAGGTCAATAAATTCAGGGGGGGGCAGGAAAGTCAGTTGGTTATCGTCGATTTCGTGGGGGAGTTGAATATACTCCCCGCCCGTGTACCAGTAGAGAAATGGGCTGATGGAGCCTGGCCCTTCGCCGTGCATATTATGGACAGCGATGACCAAATTGCTCAGTACGTTAACAACGCTGACATCATCAATTGGAAAACACAGCAGCGCGTGGCGGTGGGGAATGCCAACCAGTGACCCAAATGTGCCGATACAATCCTCAAATCCATCAAGAAACAGTGCGTGTGTCGTCATGAAAAAGTTTTCGCTTAGAAAAACGGTTACCTCTGCTCCTTCTTCAATCTGCACTTTGGTTATTTTAGGCGGCATATCCCTTTTGACGTTGGCAAGTGCGCGTTCAAAGATGTCATCAAGGGAGAGATCCCAATTCTTGATTGTGCTCCAGCCGACGGTGCTGATGCTTTCAGGATTGTCATACACCAAAACAGAAATAATGTCAGGAATGTATTCGCGTGTTACCAACTCAGATGCGTTGGTTGCTTCTAATATTGCCTTGGGCCACATGCGGATCGCCAACTTGTCGGCTACTTCTTCGTAGGGGGCGGTCGCCTGTGCCAAAATTTCATCTTTGGCCGTACTGGCAAGCACACGTGTTAAATGACTAAAAATGAGCGTGTGCCAACGTTCCTCTGGGCTGTGAAAACAAAGCTGCGCCAGATTATGTAACCCTAATTTGTGGTTGCCGGCGGGAATCGTGATCAGACCTTCTTGTATCGTGGCTTCGATGTGGTTTTCGCGCAAGTAGTCATGAACGTGTCCCAAAAACCGCGCGTATTGCTCAATCGAGAAAAAGCCTGCCCAAACGGGTGCGCTTGGTTGTGAATCGTTAGCGAATAATGACATAAAGCTCCCGTGTTTATCCTATAACCTGTGGATAAGGTGGTGATTTTCTGTGGACAAAGTGCATAACTATGTGGGTAACTATGGAATGACGACGGATAAAGTGTAAAAGTCGGAGTTTGGTCATGCAAACCGACTATGTATATCGAATGGTCTTCTTTCCCAAAATAACCCGAATTAGACGCAATGTGTGATCTGTTAGATTGATTATAACGAGAATTAGCCGCTTGCGAAGCGAGAATGTAGTCCTATTCTCTCAATCCGTTTGTACTTTATTGGGCGACTTCAATGTTGTGATTGCCCGCTTCATCGTCGCTACTTTGAACCGTTAGCGCGTTATGTTGTTCAACTTGGAGCATGGCGCGGTAAGAGTGTAGAACGCTGCGGCTGATTTTCTTCCATGCAAACAGTTGCGTGACGCGCTTGCGAGCGGCTGCCCCCATTTGTCTGCGGAAGTTGGCATGTAGCAACAGGTCGCTGATGCGCGTTGCCAACGCAACTGGATCGCCTGCCTGAACGAGAAACCCGCTGCGTTTATCTTCTAGGATGATGTTTGAGCCGTGACTTTGAACGGCAACACAGGGAATGCCACAAGCACCTGCTTCTGCGAGTGGGATATTAAAAGCGGTTTGGCGGCTGTTGCTGACGACAACGGTGGCGTTCTGTAAATGGGCTGCGAGATCTTGGGATGAGATCCCGTTGACAAAGTTGAAGCGGTCGCGAATTTCGGCCGAAACGCCCTCTTTCATCCTAACAAACTGTTGCTCGGTACAGGGCAAACGAACAAGAATCTCAAACTTTGCATGAACATACAACCTGGCCAGCCGCGAGAATGCATCGACAAGGGTTGCAAACGCTTCGTCAGCGTGTGCCGCGCCAACGTAAACGATGTACGTGTCGTTTGTGCGTTCTGAGGGGGCAATCGGCCGAAATAGGTTCACATCGACCCCGTGAAACTGCGTCTGACAATAATGTTTTGTTTGCGGAAAGCGTTTGTGAATCTGCTTCGTGATGACATCATTGGCCGTAAACAGGCGATCGCATTTGTCGATATGGATCTGTGTCCGCCTGCGGCTGTGCTTTGTCAGCGTTGCGTCATGTGTGTGCAGCACAATCTGAATTTGCGGGTTGAAAAACCGAATAACAGAAACAAATTGGGCGAGATTGTGGATATGCACGATGTCATACGCTTCGCGGCGAATTTCGCGTGCAATGTGCAAACTGTACGGCAGATGATAAAGACGGCTGGCTGCGAGGGGGTGGGTTTCGGCCGAAAATAGCATCCAGACGGTGTGCAGAAGGGTCCAGACAAACGCTGGCAAACTGTGGATAAAGCGGAAACGAAGCTTACCTTGTGCAAAGGGGCTGTCTTCGATGACGATGGAGGCGGTTTGGGTGGGAGATTTTCGGCCGAAAATAGTGACATCCGCATCAAGCGTCAAGCGCCCAGCAACTTGATAACTCCACTGTGCCGCTGGTGTTTGATACGGTGGCAATAATTGATCAGATGGTTGACAGACAATGGCGACTTTCATAGTTAGAACAGGCCATACACAGCATTCGATCTGTTCTGTGAGTGAGCCTTTTAGTCCCTTTATAATCAGCCAACCTAACGATTATCCTGTCAAAACAAAAAGGCTCATCCATTTGGATGAGCCTTTTTGTGCTTTGTACCCCCACGGAGATTCGAACTCCGGTTTTAGCCTTGAAAGGGCTACGTCCTAGTCCCCTAGACGATGGAGGCGGGTTAGCGAGCAGAATAATAGCATTCGATATTCCAGATGTCAAGAGAAATTTAGGGTAATTTTGAGATTGGTCTATATTGGGTGCGATCGCCCGCAAATCCTTTGATTTGGGCTGTTTTTATGCCAATTTGAGCGCAAAATTTGCTTTGGACACCAGAGAAAACGGGCGAAACGGCGCATTTTTCGCATCGAAATAGAACGCGACGTAAAATTCATGATATGAGTAAGCAAAACCTCTTCGCAAAACGGGTCTATGCCGTTAAACAAAATGCTATTCGCAAAACAATCCCATTGATTCGACAGCCTGGTGTGGTGTCGTTTGCGGGTGGCTGGCCTGATCCCGCGTTATTTCCGACCGAGGCGATCAAGGAGATCGTGGCGCACATCATGGACACGGAGCCGCACATTGCGCTGCAATATGGCGCGTCGGCTGGTGATTCGCGTCTGCGCCGTTGGCTAGCCGAGCGCATGCAGGCGCGTAACGGAATGAACGTCAGCGAACATGAAGTCATGATCACGGCTGGTAGCCAGCAGGGAATTTTTCTCACCAATGCGCTTCTGATTGAAAAGGGCGATGTCATCGCGGTAGAGTCGCCTAGTTTTGTAGGCGCGTTTGCATCGATGGAATTCTTTGAAGGGGAGCGGGTCGGTGTTGCGATGGATGAACATGGGCTAGATACAGATGCCTTTGAAGTGCTGCTCAAACAGAAAAAGATTAAGTATGCCTACGTCATCCCCGATTTCCAAAACCCAACGGGACGCACGATGTCGCTTGCCCGTCGTAAACGATTGGTTGAACTGGCGGAACTATACGACTTTATGATTTTAGAGGACTCACCTTATAGCGAATTACGTTATGAAGGGTCGCCTGTGCCGCCGATTCACTCGCTCGATCCCAACGGGCGCACCATTCATCTAGGCAGCTTTTCAAAGACATTTTCACCCATGCGCGTTGGTTGGCTTGTTGCGCCGCCTGAGTTTGTCGAACGCATGACGCCGATTAAACAGTCGATTGATACCAACACATCCGCCTTAACGCAGTCGTTGGTTTACCATTTTTGCCAACAGGGGTTGCTTGATGAGCAAATTGGACAGCTTAACGCCGCTTATAAGCGGAAGCGCGATCTGATGTTTGCAACTTTTGACCGCTACATGCCGTCTGAGGTGAATTGGACCAGCCCTGAAGGGGGGATGTTTGTTTGGCTGACTTTGCCCGAACATGTGGATGCGTCAGACGTTTTCTTAAAAGCGATTGATGCGAAGATTGCGGTGGTGGCTGGCAATGGGTTTTATCCTGATGAGGCAAATTCGCCCAAAAACGAGATGCGGGTCAACTGGGTCTCGCCGAGTGAACAGCAGATTCAGGACGGTATGAAAACGTTGGCGGACGTCATTAAAAACGCGCTGTAGAAAGACGTTTGAACAGACTAAACAACCCGTTCAACGGGATTGGAGAAATAAGATGAGTGCCTATTTGATTGCGTTGATTGATGTGAATGATATGGAGCAGTACAGAAAATATATGGCGTTGTCGCCGGGTATTATTGCCAAATACGGGGGCAAGTTTCTGACGCGCGGCGGGCGTTCTGAGGTTGTGGAAGGAGATGCCGATCCGCGACGTAAGGTGCTGGTCGAGTTTCCAGACTACGAAGCGGCACATGCTTGCTACTATTCGGCCGAATATCAAGCCGCCAAAGCAGTTCGCGAAAGCGCGGCCGTCGGAACCTTCATTCTTCTCGAAGGAGTTTAGAAGAAAAGGGGAAGAAAGGGCGAACGTTGAATATTGAATGAAGAATAAAGACAAGTGGTCAACGTTTTCTCTTTATGCTTCATTCTCCATTCTATATTCTTCATTTCTTTAATTCACAATCGCAGGAACAATCAGTTCTTCAATAATCGCGTTGTTGTTTGGATATTGACGCCAATAGTTTGAGGTGATGACGACGACCAGTTCGAGATCGGGCACGACGGTGATGTATTGACCACCGTAGCCAACGGCCGAATAGGCAGTGTGTCCCTCGACTTCGCCTGGCCACCAGAGGTAGCCATATTCGCCATCGGCCGCAACATTGTCAAGGCGATCGGTGGTTGACTCGCGGATATAATCGGCCGAAACCAACTGCACCCCATCCCATTGCCCCTCATCCAAAAATAGCTGCCCAAATTTTGCCATGTCGCGCGGCCGAAGGTTTAGCCCCTTGCCGCCAAAATAGACCCCATCGGAGTCTGTATCCCACGATTCCCCTTCAAATCCCAGCGGCGTAAACAGCTTTTGTTCTGCATATTCATACGCCGTCATGCCTGTGGCTTCTTCCAGAACGGCCGATAACAAGTGCGATGCGCCTGTGTCGTACACAAATTGCGTGCCAGGATCTAGCTCTAACTCACGCGAGGTTGCCTCTGGAATAGAGGTTCCGTGACAGGAATCGTTGCTGCAATACATGCCCGAAGTCATCGTTAACAGTTGTTTGAGCGTAATGTCGGCGGTGCGCGGATCGCCATCAACGGGCAAACTGAGTGGAATCAGTTCGCCCAATGTTTGCTGCACCGAGTCGATTAACCCTTCCTCCAGCGCGATGCCGATCAGGGCAGACATAAAGCTTTTGGTGACGGAAAACGCAACGGCAGGCGTATCTGCGTTTTGGTCATCAGCGTACCATTCCGACACAAGTTCCCCATTGCGCAGCACAAGCACGCTAAACAGATGCGAGTAGCCATCCTCAACATAGGTTGGGATTTGTGCAAGCATGTCAGGGTCGAAGCCTTGATTTTCGGCCGAATCAGAACCCACCCCAGATTCAAGCCCCGCCGATTGATAAGGCGGCGCAGGTTCTTCGACGGTGGTGGTTGTACAAGCGTTTGTAAATAGGAGTAAAAGCAATAGAGTCAGTATGTTTTTCATGCGAACCTCTTTTGCAGTATAGCGCGTTCATACGCAGAACGACACGATCTAATCATTCATAGCAGGCGCGATAAATTCATAAATTACCGCCTCATTGCCTTCATGATGACGCCACCCACCCGACGTGATGGCGATGACCAGATCGAGATCTGGCACAACGGTAAGAAACTGACCGCCGTATCCTGTGGCGATGTGGGCTGCGCTTCCGTTCACATCGCCAAGCCACCAGAGATAACCATACTCGCCATTTGCTTTGGCGTCGCCAAGCTGATTGACGGTTGATTCGCGGATATAATCGGCCGAAAGTAAACGCTCACCCTCCCAAACACCCTCATTCAAAAATAGCTGACCAAACTTTATCATGTCACGCGATCGTAGAAATAGCCCCTCACCCGACCCATGAACCCCATCCTTGTTGGGTTGCCACGTCACATTTTCAAACGCTAGCGGGCCAAATAACCTGCTCTCCGCATACGCCAGCACCGACATCCCCGTTGCCTCCTCCAAAACAATCGAGATTAACTGTGTCACCCCTGTGTCGTACACAAAAGAAGTGCCTGGCGTGTTGCGCCATTTGCGCGTCATTGCCTGCTCGATTGTGTTGTGAGCACAAGCGTCGCGGCGACAATAGCTGCCAGATGTCATCGTCAAAAGCTGTTTGAGCGTGATATTGGGAATGTTTGGATCGGCATTGTCGGGAATGCGCTGCGGCGCTAACTCGGCTAGCGTTTGGTCAACCGATTGGATTAGTCCTTCGTGCAACGCGATACCGACCAGCGCGGATGCGATGCTTTTTGTTACCGAATAAATGGCAGGTGTCGAATCAGGTGTTTGCCCGTCAGCATAATATTCATACACACGTTCGCCGTTGCGCTGCACAACCACGCTAAAAACGTGTGGATATTCTTTTTGTAGGAATTCGGGGATTTCTGCTAGTTTTTCAGGGTTGAAGTTGTTGTTTTCGGCCGAATCTGAGATCCATTCGACCCCCTCAACCAAAGGGATGTTGCTCAGAATCCTTGAACAACCAGCCAGAAACAGTGTCAAGACAAGTAACCAATACAGTCCGTTCATAGCCACAGTATAGGTCGTTTGAGAGTGCTGAGAGTGGTGTACAATTCAGTTTATGACTTTTGAGTATGAACTTTTAGCAACAGACGGTCACGCGAGAATCGGCCGATTCCACACCCCACACGGCGTCATCCCCACACCGATTTTTGCACCCGTCGGCACAGCCGCCACGGTCAAGGCAATGCGTCCGCGTGATTTGCACGAACTCGGTGCCGATCTGGTTTTGAGCAACACGTATCACCTCTATTTGCGCCCAACTGATGATCTGGTGCGCGATATGGGCGGTTTGCACAATTTCATGAACTGGAACAAGCCGATTTTGACCGACAGCGGCGGCTTCCAAGTATTCAGCCTGAGCGACACGCGCAAAATTGACGATGACGGCGTCACCTTCAAATCGCACCTTGACGGCTCCAAGCATCGCTTCACACCTGAAAAGAGCATTGAGATTCAGGAAAATTTGGGGGCAGACATCATCATGATGTTTGATGAGTGCGCCGACCCGAACGATTATGATTACATGCGTCATTCGATTGATTATCGGACGCACCCGTGGGCGTTGCGCTGCGTTGAGGCAAAAACGCGGGACGATCAGGCGCTGTTTGGGATTGTGCAGGGCGGCAAGTTTCAGGATTTGCGCGAGGAAAGCGCCCGTTTTCTGATTGACCTTGACCTGCCCGGCTATGCGATTGGTGGTTTGGCGGTGGGTGAAACGAAGGCGGAAATGCATCAGGTTTTGGACTGGATGGCCCCTGTTATGCCCAAAAATAAGCCGCGTTATCTGATGGGGGTGGGTGCGCCCGAGGATTTGGTTAACGGGGTATTGCGCGGGATTGATATTTTTGATTGTGTGCTGCCGACGCGCTTGGCGCGGCACAACAGTGCGTTTGTGCTGGGTGGGAAACTGAATCTGAGGAATGCGAAGTTTGCGAGGGATGAGCGGCCGATTTCGGCCGAATGCACCTGCGAAACCTGCCAAAACTTCACCCGTGGCTACCTGCGCCACCTTGCCAAAGCGAACGAAATCCTCGGACACATTCTGCTCTCAATCCATAACGTCCACTTTCTGCTCAACCTCATGCGCCAAATGCGCGAAGCAATTGCAGAGCAGCGGCTCACCGAGTTTGCAACCGCATTCTTGAGCCACTACCCAACCCCAACATAACGATTCTCGAATTATCCAGAGAGACTGGAAGCGCATAACGTCTAAACGAAAAAAGAGCATGCTCCCCTCACGAAGCATGCTCTTTTTGTGTCACAATGGCACGATTATGCGCAACGGTACGGTAGTGGGAACGAAGTGTGCGCAAACAAGATGAAAAGTACCCTGTTGGTGATTATCAGGGTGAGATCGAATCACACCGCCTGTTTTTCTACTTCCTATGTCATTGTTGAATCACAATTGGCACAAAAATAGAGTATGTTGGCGATAGTTCACAAGCGCCAGCGACATTGGCAAGCTCTGTTGGGCAGGCTGAATCAGGGATAGCGTTAACGAATTGGGGTTTTGCGCGTTGGATGCGCGTTGGGGCGGCCGATATGTTGCGGCGTGTGCCAACCCCGCCGACGCCGTCTGATGAAATTGTGTAGGTTGAACCATTACTAATCCCTTCCACCATTACAACGTGCTTCCCATCAACTAAATCAAGTGGAATGATACCTGTCCCAGTTAGCACTTGGGCTGAGAACGGATTGTTCGGTGACCAGACATAGGTTGCCACGTTGCCTGCGGTTTCATCAACCGTGATTGACATTGGCATGCTGCTGTCTTGGTCATACAGGAAGAAATGTTGTTCCCCTGCATTAATCGGTGCATTGGCGGGGGCATAGTTGAATTCAAGTTCTAAATGTTGCGGTGATTGAACGCTGCCGTCCATAGCCCATAGCTGCAACATCACATGGCCAACTTGAAGCGGTCGATACGCTTGTGCTAAATTAATCGTGCTAGGCACGCTTGTTGGAGCTGGGCTATTTCTGAAATAGAACCAATCGGCAACATGTAGGTTGGGATGGTTGCCAATTCCATATTGATAGCCAATCGTACGAACAGAGCTGGCGTTTGTTGTAGATATATCGAGGTTAACTTGCGTTGTGTTTACCCACTGCAAATCTCCTGTGACCGTTCCCGTGATGGTGGGGACGACAACGGGTTGTGCCGTAATGTTGTTGAACGTTTTGCTCGCCGTATTGTCAGAAGAATCGTCTGCCGTGAATTGACCATCGGGATCAACGATGACGGTGATTTCAAAGTTGGTGCTAGGCAGGGTTGAGGTTGGAATCCAGTCAGTTGAGGCATAGACAAGATGTTCACCTGCTGGCAGGTAACCTGCACCGACAGTGTCGGTGAACACCTGTTGCCCTGTCAATGTATCGGTGACGATAAAGGTAAGCTGTGGATTGATCACATAGTCTGTGTTAGTCACGGTGATTTTGGCGGCGATGGCGGTTGGATTATCGTATGAAAATAGTGTTGGCAGCGGGAACCAAATGGCATCGGCCGTTAACTCGCCCGCTTGCAACGTGGGTGGGAATTTTGCGAGACAAAAGACGGTGTTGCTGGTGATGCTGTTATTGGTCCAATAAGTGTCGAGAACATCGGCCCATGAGTTGTTAGCCTGAACAAATTGATAGGGCTGAGGGTTGGCTGTGCTAACGGCCGATGTGTACCAATCTGCTTGCCAGCTTAGATACTCAACGCCATTGATGTTGCTGGGGACGAAGTTAGCGAAAAGGCTGATGCCTGCGCCTGTGAAGTTCCAAGCGGCCGATTGGGTTGTATCAAACCACGGTGTGCCGTTGTGGACGGTGCGGGTGATGACCGCTTGATTGACTAAGAGTTCCGCATCGAGGGCTAACTGTCCCGCTAGGGCAAAGGGGCCATATTGATTTGCCAACTCGGTTGCAAACTCGCTCATATCGACAAGCGCATCGGGCGAATCTAGCTCCCAATCATTTTCACAATAGGACGTGTCATATTTGGCTGCATTGTTATAGGCAGTTAATAGGGCGGTTGATTGGAAGTCGCTCATAAGCGCGTCAGATAGCTCATCCCATTTTGTTTTGATGGCGGGAACGGACGCGCTATCTACAGCAACGATGATACGCGGATGCTCTACATCGGGGTCGCCATCTGAGTTATCCGCAGCGGTCAAAACCGTATCGTAGGCCGCAATGATGGCGGACGCAGTTTCGGCCGATGTCATGTTTGCAGTGGTGGTGGCAAACGCCTCGCCAAAAAGGTCAGGGGAAAAATAACGATAGTTGGGTGAGGCGATAATCGTTTCGGCGTAGGGCGCACCATCTATATTTGACAGCTCAGTTAGCTCCTCAATCGAAGCCCCAAAACAGTGTGCTACATCAACGACGTCAATAGGATTGGCTCCGTCACTTGTGCCGTACTCAAGGGCTTGAGCAAGATCATAAGGCGAAATTAAATCTTGTGAGATCGATGGATCGTTTGTATGAACATCTGTCCAATCAGGGTTTGTCCAAAACGTCATGGGAATGATTGGTAAACCACCCGTACTGCCTGCTGTAGGTAACGTTGTGGTGATGTAACTGCTAATATTTGTCTCTGGCGCAAGCGGCGCACCATGTCCGACATAAGTAAAGGTTGTTTGGGTTGCGAGGTAATTGTCACGCGCCCATTTGATAAACCAGCCAACTTGTTCACCGTTGGCCGTGTTGTATTCATCTAACGCCGTATCTAATTGCCCTGTTGCATCAGGAAGCCCATCAATGACAGTCGTTTGCCCATTCTGAATGACCAGAATTTGCGTGTCGCCCATGCCATCTAAATCAACCAGCACAATTGCCCGTTTAGTTGGCTCAAGGATGGACGCATCAACCAAGGCGCGAATAGAAGGTTCATAATATGGGGTCAGATTTCCAGCACTTCCTGATCGATTATCAAACGCAAAAACGTACAGTTGTTGTGACATACTGGGAACAATAGCCATCCCGCTAATGATGTAATCGGGGTAGTCGGCGGGGTCAAAAATTGAGCCAATTGCCGTAGCTGTCCCATCAGAGGGTGAGATACTATGGAGTATGTTGCTGTAGATGGTATTTCCAAGCAGTCGATCTGTATCGGGGTTGTAAGCTTTCGCCATGCTATCCATAGCGAGAAGTGTGGTGACCCCTGTTGTGAGGTCTGCTTTGTAGAGTCGATGGCCTTCATCCCCTACACCCGCTCCCCAGGCATCCGCGACAAACAGTTCCCCATTTGCAAATACCAGATAGTCGCCGTCTGATAGGTCGCCTGTAAGCGTTTGAACTGTTGTGGCAACACCAGTTGATGGATCAATTGTTAGCAGCGTTTGGGATGACGGGTTTGGGTTGATAGCTAAGGTTGCATAGAGTAGACCATCATTTGGGTTATAGTCTAACCCCTCTATTGTAAATACAGTTGATGACGGTTGCCCATTGAGGGTAATCCTCGTTGCCGTAAGAATGTTGCCTGTATTGAAATCAATCGTGATTAAATCATTTTGTGTGGCGTGTGCATTCCACCCAATCGCAAATAAAACGTTGAGTTGAGGATTGTAGGTAAGCGAGGCTATTCTCTGATAACCATTGAATGTGCGAAGCTCTGTCATTTCGCCAGTTTGTTGGTCGATGGAAACTAAATAATTGGAGCTTAATACATTGTGACGATAGGCTAGAATGCCAACTAATTGGCTAGGGTTTGCTATGGGAGGCGTTGAGGTTCTTGTTTCGGCCGAAACCCCCCAGAAAACAAACAAACTAATTGCGAGCGTAAAAGAAATAAATAAAAGTGATCGTAAGCGAGACATCGTATACCTCTGTGTCAATTTGATCTTGTGAAGTCGATTTGAACCATAATGATTTTAGAAGAAGGTAGCTATTTTTATGAGTCCAAGAACTATACGATTCTGAGGTAAAATAAAGCGGTTAACAGGGAAAATGTCGGGATTCGTGGGAGATAATGTTAAATTATGGTCTCAAAGACGGAACTTGTACCAATTGTAAAGAACGTATTTCGACAATATCGACGTTATTTGAAATGGCGTGATATAGGTGTGCTGTCGGAAGGATGGTTGGCGAGCAACGTTTTGGTGGAAGCGTATTGGCTAACAGATGACGTGCAAACGGCCGAATCGAGAGGTTATGCTGTCGAGGCACTGCTGTATTGGGTTGCTATGCGGCTGCGTGGGCAAGGCAAACATAGTTGGGTTGAGTCTAACTGGCGGTTGTACAACATTGTTTATCATTATTATTTACAGGGTGGGAAAGTCGCTGATTTGATCAAGCGGATTGGGATAGGGGAAGCTGCCTTTTATAAGTCGGTGAAGCGTGCCGTTGACGTAACCGCTGAGTTGTTAGCGCGTGAGGTTATTGAACAGGGAGATTTTTTCGGCCGAAAGCAAGCCGCCATCACCCGCCGCTACAATCGCCTAGATCCAGAACTGCAAAGTATCCTCAATCAACTTGCCGTTTTGCGGACCCCCACACCTTTAGAACTGTTTGACGGTCAGCATCTCCAAACGCTGCATCAATATAACCTTGTCCATTTGACAGAGCGGGTGTCTATTCATCCTGAGATTCAGGAGATTACGGTTGATCAGATCAAGCCTGTCACAAGAATTGAGCTGCATCGTGCTGCAGCTCAATCATATGCTGCGGATCACGCTTATTTAGAAGCAAGCTACCATTACCGTCTCGCGAATGAGGTGGAACAGGCAATTGATTTACTGACTAATTATCAAGAGCAGATTTTTGTAGAGGAGACGATTGAGCAATTGCAGATTGAGTGCTGGGCGTTACAAGGGGCGTCCGTTTCGGCCGAAAAAAAAGCACAACTTCAGCTTGTCATTGGTCGCGTCGCCTTATGGCTCGAAAACGGGCAAAGCGCAGAAAAAGCATTTCGACAGGCGATCGGCAGTTCTGAACGATTGACGCAGGCCACCGCTTACTATTATTTGGGCAAAACCCTACAGACAAATCGTGTCGATGCCGCTTTGCAACATTTTTCACGAGCGATTCAATTGCTAGAGGCATATGCGCATCCTATTCTGGTGCGTGTCTATATCGATCGGGCGTGGATTTTTTTGCGGGAGCGGGTGGCGTTGATTTCGGCCGAAGCCAGCCTGACACAAGCACAGATATGCATCAAACAAATTCCGCACGACCCAGCACTAGACTCTGATCTACACAGCGCATGGGCGCGTTTTTATGAACTGAAAGGCGAGACATCTGCCGCAACCACACATGCATGGCGAGCGTGGCAATTGGCTCATGAGGCTATCAACCCTCGTGGCATTATGAACACGGCCCATAATTTGGGCGTTCTCTACTGTAATCAGCAGCAAGCAACGCAAGCAATTTCCTATCTCACAGAATGTTTGGAACAAGCTCGAAAAACAAACAATGGCTACTTCATTGGCAGCAGTTTAATGCATCTAGGCGGATGCCATTATCTTTTGAGTTCGTATGCGCAGGCTAGTCAGCTCTATCAACAAGCCTATGATTATTTTTCGATGTCGGGCGTTGGATACGGGCACGTTGCGTGTTGTCACAATTTGGCTGAACTGTTTATAGAAACAGGCGAGGTGACACCCGCTCGACAATTTTATGCAGAAGGAATTGCGTTGTTGCGATCTTTGAATATGGATTCTCATTTGCAGGAGTTTGAGGCGTTGGGGGCGAGATTTGTTGAATTATCGGCCGAACTCACCCCCCACGAGCAAAAAGTAATCAATCACACCCGCCGCCACAACAAAATCACAAACAAAACGGCCTGCGCCCTTCTCCCAATCACCGAACGCCAAGTCTTACGCATCCTGCGCGATTTGTGCAAAAAAGGATTTCTACAGCGACAAGGCAAAGGACGCGCCACGCATTACATTTTGGTTTGAATAATAAATGGAGAACAATGAATAATTAATGGTGAATGTTGTCAACACAATCCATTCACCATTCTCCGTTCAATGTTAATTATTCACCGTTCATTTTTAAAACCCTACGCAATCTGTCGGCGATGTGATAGCAAGAACGAAGCGAGCGCAAATAAGATAAACAGCGTCAGGATGATGATCACCGAAGGCACTGTTGTGTAGCTTTGGCTTAGCTGAACGCTGCTTCGCGGCTGTTCACAATTTTTAAGCACATGAATGATGTCTTCTGGACAAGAATCAGGGATGGCGTTGACAAGTTGGGGTTTGGTGCGTCGTACACGAGCTGGATCGGCCGATGTGTGACGGCGTGTACCAATCCCGCCAACCCCGTCGGATGAAATTGTGTAAGTCGAGCCATCGTTAACCCCTTCAACCATTACAACGTGCTGACCATCAACCAAATCAAGCGGGATGACGCCTGTCCCCGTGATGACTTGGGCTGAAAACGCATTGTTGGGCGACCAGACATAGGTTGCCATATTGCCTGCACTCGCATCAATCGTAATTGACATCGGTGCGCTACTGTCTTGGTTGTACAGGAAAAAGTGTTGTTCACCTGCGTTAATCGGAGCGTTCGCAGGTGCGTAGTTGAACTCAAGCTCTAAGGGTCGCGGGGATTGATCGTCGCCATTCATAGCCCACTGCTGCAACATTACATACCCAATTTGGAGCGGATGATATGCTTGCGCTAAATCAATTGTGTCAGGCGTTCCAATTGGTGCTGGGTTGTTGGCAAAATAGAACCAGTCTGCAACATAGTAGTTCGGATTGTGACCAATGCCGTATTGGTAACCAACCGTGCGAACAATGGCGGCGTTCGTTGTAAATAGGTCAAGAGCAACCTGAGGCATAGTAACCCACTGCAAGTTGTTCGTGACGGTTCCCGTGATGGTAGGAACCACAGAAGGGGGGCTGCTGATGTTGGTGAACAATTTGCTGGCTACATTATCAGACGGGTTATCAGTGGTGAATTGACCATCAGGATCAACGGTGATAGTGATTTCAAAGTTGGTGCTAGCTAGTGTGGAGGTCGGAATCCAGTCAGTTGATGCGTAGACAAGATGCTCACCCGCTGGTAAATAGCCCGCGCCCACAGTACTGACAAATACCTGTTGCCCTGTACCTATATCTGTCACGATAAAAGTCACCTGCGGATTGATCACATACTCGGTTCGAGTCACGGTGATTTTGGCGGCGATGGTGGTTGGAGCATCGTATGAAATGAGAGTTGGAAGTGGAGACGAAATCGCCTCGGCCACTAACTCACCCTTTTGCGAGGCGGGTGGGAATTTAGGTAGGCAAAATGCACTGTTGCTGGTGATATGATTGTTAGCCCAATAGGTATCGAGAACATCAGCCCATGAGTTGTTCGCTTGGACAAATTGATAAGGCTGAGGATTGAACTCGTTGTTGACGGCCGATGTGTACCAACCTGCTTGCCAGCTTAGATAATCAATGCCCTCGATGTTGCTGGGAACAAAGTTGGCGAAAAGGCTGATGCCTGCGCCAGGGAAGTTCCAACGGGTTGAACCAAACCACGGTGTACCGTTGTGAACGGTACGGGCGATGACTGCTTGATTGATTAAGGTTTCGGCATCAAGGGCTAACTGTCCAGCATGAGCAAATGGGCCATACTGATTTGCCAAGTGGGTCGCAAACTCGCGCATATCAACGAGCGCATCAGGCGAGTCAAGCTCCCAATCATTCTCACAATAGGATGTGTCATATTTAGCAGCGCGATGATAAGCGTTGAGCAAGGCTTGAGAGCGGAAATCATTCATGAGCGCATCAGATAGTTCACCCCATTTTGCTTTAATGGCAGGAACGGACGCACTGTCTATAGCAACAATGATACGCGGGTGCTGTACATCTGGATTGTCATCTGAGTTGTCCGCAGCGGTCAATACTGTATCGTAGGCCGAAATCACGGCTGATGCGGCTTGTGCGGATGTCATTCTGGCATCGATGCTGGCGAACGCTTCGCCAAAGAGATCAGGTGAGAAGTAGCGATAGTTGGGCGAGGCGATAATCGTTTCGGCGTAGGGCGCACCATTGACATTTGATAGCTCTGTTAACTCCTCAATCGAAGCTCCGAAACAGTGGGCGACATCCACAACATTAATTGGATTAGCCCCGTCATCTGTTCCGTATGCGAGGGCGTGTGCGAGATCATAGGGCGAAATTAAATCTTGCGGGATCGATGGATCGTTTGTGTGAACATCTGTCCAATCGGGGTTTGTATGGAACGACATGGGAAGGGTTGGTAAGTTATGTGCTCTACTAGCGGCTGTGGGTTGCGTTGTTGTGAGATAGTTGCCGATGTTTACCTCAGGCGCAAGCGGCGCACCATGCCCGACATAGGTAAATGTCGTTTGAGTTGCTGCGTAGTTATCACGCGCCCATTTGATAAACCAGCCAAGTTGTTCACCGTTGGCCGTATTGTATTCATCGAGTTCCGTATTCAATTCCCCCGTTGTATCAGGTAGCCCGTCAACCACAGTCGTTTGCCCATTCTGGATAACCAGAATTTGCGTGTCGCCCATCCCATCCAAATCAACCAGCGCAATCGCCCGTTTGTGTGGTTCGAGAACCGATGTATCAACTAAAGATTGGATTGTTGGCTCATAATATGGCGTCAAATTCCCGACGCTGTTTGCCGTATTATCATATGCAAAGACATAAAGATGCTGTGTTGGAGGAATGATAGCCATTCCTTTTATATACTGGTTTGGATAGTCTTCAGGATTAAAAAAAGGCCCAATCTCTGTTGCTGGACCGCCTAATGGCGATGCACTCTGTAGTGAAAAGTTGAAGTTGATGCTTGTGAAAAATAAATTTGTATCTGGGTTGTAAGCTTTCGCCGTGCTATCTGCGGCGAAAAGTGTTGTTATACCAGTTGTTAAATCTACTTTATATAGTTTCTCACTACTTCCATCATCGGTGAGATACAATTCCCCATTTGCAAATACAAGATGATCCGCATCATTGGTATCTCCAGTCAGTGTCTGAATAGTTGTTGCAATTCCTGTGAGGGGCGCAATTGTTGCAAGTATATTGGATGTCGAAGGTGCAGAAGGATTGGTAGATAATGTAACATAAAGAAGGTTGTCATCAGCGTTGTATGCTAAGCCTTCTACTCCCTTTGGCGTTTGTCCACCCATTGTAATACTCTTGCTTAAAGCAACATTGCCTGTATTGATTTCAATACCTATCAAATCATATTGAGTCTGAGATGAGTTAGCGGCAACTGCAAATAAAAGATTTAATTTCTTGTGGTAAGTGAGAGACACTAACCTATGATAACCATTGATTATGCTAAGTTCGGTTATCTCTCCAGTCTCTTGATCGATGGAAACCAGATGTTCAGGTTGATTTTGTGTAGGGCGATAGTTAGTAATGATACCAACTAATTGGTGTTGGGTTTTTGTAGTTGGCGTTATGGATTCTGTTTCGGCCGAAATATCCCAGAAAGCAAATAAACTTATAACAAGCGTTAGAGAAACAAACAAGAACATGCGTAAACGTGACATCGTATACCTCCAAGTCATTTAATTTTTTAAGAGAGTCATTCTAAACAGGATTATTTTAGAGTGGCGACTCTAATCTTTTTAGTCGAACGACTCCACCGTTATAGAGTAAAACAAGGAAGTAATTTGATTAAATGTCGGGATTAGAATTGAGCGGTAGTGTATGACCTCGAAAACAGAGCTTATATCGATTGTAAAGAGTGTTTTTCGACAATATCGACGTTATTTGCAGCGATATGATATTGGGGTGCTGTCGGAGGGTTGGCTGGCAGAAAGTGTATTGATTGAAGCATATTGGCTTGCGGGAGACGTGCAAACGGCTGAGGCGAAGGGGTATGCGGTTGAAGCGCTCCTTTATTGGGTTGCCGAGCGGTTACGTGCAGAGGGTCAACCTAGTTGGGTTGATCACGAGTGGCGTTTGTACAATATTGTTTATCACTATTATTTACGGGGTGGCAAGGTTTCTGATTTGGTGGCGCAGATGGGAATTGGAGAATCTGCTTTTTACAAGTCGGTTAAACAGACGATTGGCATCGTTGCTGAGCTGCTAGCGCGGGAGGCTGTTAAGAAAGAGGATTTTTTCGGCCGAAAACAAGCCGCCATCACCCGCCGCTACAATCGCCTAAGCCCAGACCTGCAAACCATACTCAATCAACTCGCCATCCTGCGCACTCCTGCCCCGCTCGAACTGTTTGATGGAAAGTGCCTCCAAGTGTTGCATCAACATAATCTCGTGATTCTGACCGAGCAGGCTTCCATTCATCCTGAGATCCAGTCGGTTGTTGCAGAGTGGGTGGAGCCAACGATCAAAATTACATTCCATTCTGATGCAGCCGAAAGATATGTGGCTGATCACGCTTATTTAGAAGCCAGTTATCATTATCGCCTCGCAAATAGGATGGAACAGGCAATAGATTTACTGCTTGCCCATCAAGAACAGATTTTTGCGGAGGAGGTGATGGAGCGGTTGCAAATTGAGTGTCGAGCGTTGCGAGGGGTGTCCGTTTCGGCCGAAAAAAAGGCACAACTACAGCTCATCATCGGCCGCGTCGCCCTATGGCTCGAAAATGGACAGAGTGCAGAAAAAGCGTTTCGGCAAGCAATTGGCAGTTCGGATAGCCTAACGCGAGCTGCTGCACATTATTATTTGGGGAAGACGCTACAGACAAATCGCGTTGATGCCGCCTTGCAGCATTTTGCACAGGCGATCCAATTGCTGGCGGGGCGAGTACATGCTATTTTGGTGCAAGTCTATATTGATCGTGCGTGGATTTTTCTGCGGGAACGGGTGGAGTTGGTTTCGGCCGAAGCCAACCTGACGCAAGCCCAAACATGTCTCAAACAACTTCCTCGTGACCCTATGCTCGAATCTAGTTTGTACAGCGTATGGGCACGCTTTTCTGAGTTGCAAGGCGGGACGCTTACTGCGATTGAACACGCATGGCGAGCATGGCAACTGGCGCATGAAGTGCGCACCCCGCGCCGTATTATGAACACAGCCCATAATTTGGGCGTTCTTTACTTCAATCAACAGCAAGCAACCCAAGCGCTGCCGTACTTCACCGAATGTCTGGAGCAAGCGCGGAAAACAAACAACGGCTACTTTGTCGGCAGCAGTCTCATGCATATGGGCGGATGTTATTATCTTTTAAGCGATTATGTACAGGCTCAACAACTCTATCAACAGGCGTATGATTATTTTTCAACCTTGGGTGTTGGGTATGGACACGTTGCATGTTGTTATAACTTAGCCGAGCTGTTGGTAGAAACGGGAGAAGTGGCAACTGCTCAACAATTTTATGCGGAGGGGATTGCACTGGTACGGTCTTTAAAGATGGACACACATTTGCAACAGTTTGAGGCGATGGGGGAGAAGTTTGTAGAGTTATCGGCCGAACTTGACATATACGAACCAGAAATGATCAACTACACACGCCGTCACCACAAAATCACAAACAAAGCAGCTTGCATCCTACTTCCAATCACCGAACGCCAAGTCTTACGCATCCTGCGCGATCTGTGCAAAAAAGGGTTTCTACAACGACAGGGCAAAGGACGTTCTACGCATTACATTTTGGTTTGCTAGATGCCTACGCTTGATGATTTGAATAATAAATGGAGAATGTTGTAAACACGATCCATTCACCATTCTTCGTTCAATGTTAATTATTCACCGTTCGTTCAACGACAAGGCAAAGGACGTTCTACGCATTACATTTTGGCTTGCTAGATGCCTACGCTTGATAATTTGAATAATAAATGGAGAATAATGAATAATGAACGGAGAATGTTGTAAACATGATCCATTCACTATTTACCGTTCATGTTTAACCCCCTACGCACCCTGTGCCATTTGATAGTATGTTCCGCCTCCACGCCCTTTACGCCGAAATATCTGTAGTTTCATCAATTTATTTAGATCTCGTCCTGCCGTGGTACTTCCACAATCCGTCACGCTTCGATACTCTCGTTTTGTGATTCTTCCTGCAAATCGCGTATGGTTGACCGCAATCCTCTGGCGATGAGACAGTTCATCGGACAATTCTCGAAATTGTGAAGCGAGTTGTATAAATTGAGATTCCAGTTGAGTTGACCCAAGAGAGCATGCCAAATTGAAGCCTTGTTGATAATAAGTTGTTGCTTGTAGTGGCTCTTGGGTCTTGAGGCAGGCTTCAGTTAAATCAAAGCAAACACTTGCCAAGTAAAACTGATATTCGGCCTGTTGAAAGTAATCATATGCTGCACGATATTGTTTTACCGCTTCTGCAAATTGCTGCTTCCCATATAAACAATACCCAAGCCCTTTTCTGTTCATCGCCACCATACGCAGATCATCTGCTTGTTCAGCTAGCTTGAGACTGGTGTGATAGTATGATTGGGCCTTTTCATATTGGCCAAGCTGATAATGCATATTGCCTAAATTGAGAGTTAGCTTCAGTATCTGAGGTTTGAGGCCTCCTTCTTGAGCGTACTGTAATGCTTGCCAATAATGGTGGATTGCTTGTTTACGCTCGAATGTTGTCCCGTAATAGTTTCCCCACGCATTGTGCCAATCAACATATGTTGTCAGCCAATCTTGCGACTTATTATCGTCAAGGATATTTTTTGCTTGCGAAAGATTTTCTGAGACACGATCCGCATTAGGTAGATTATCAATGTAGATGTATGCCTCACTGATATAGACATGAGCAAGCAGCCTTTGCGAAGTGGGTCGTGTATCCTTTTTTAGCTTGCTGTGGGCTGCTGCATAATATACTTGTGAAGCTTGAACTTCCTTTTGGCGATAAATACGTCCAAGCCGATAATATATTTTCGCATGTAGGGTCGAATCAATTGAACGATTTAACAAAGCTTGGTAAATCTCAACTGCAACATCAATATGGTGATTGTTTTCCGCTAAAATGCCTTTCACAATTTGGAGTTCGGCCCAACAGTTGATTGTCAGTTGATGTTGTTGGAATCGACCGAGGACACTATCCAATCGCGTGTTGGTTAAAAGGGAGTCTTGATGCTGGATAATCATTTCGGCCGAATTTTGCCACAACCCTATGTTTACACCATGATTGATTGCTTCGATCCAGCATTGTAAATTAGCATAGTATTCTAGCGCCTGCATGTGCCATCTTTTTTTTTCGGCCATAGTTAAATGATGTTCAAAAATTCGGCCGATTTCAGGATGTAACCCCACAAGCCCCTCTTCCAAATGCACTAAATTCAACTGCTTTAATTCAGGGATATACATTTCTGCATCTGTAATTTGTTCTGCTAGATATGCATAGGGGACTTTTTCTTGAAAAATTGTCAAAAAACGCAGTATTTGCTGGCTTATTATTGAGCAATCTTGGTAACGTAGTTCAAGCATCTTGTTCTTACAGAGCCTGATCTCTTTCTCAGTGCTGCCTGCTAATAAACGCCCCCCATGAGCAATTGCCCTTTTGCGACGCCCATGTGCGGCACGTTCTCCTATGACGTGTCTATCAGCGTAGTCACGGACAGACAACTTTTCCACATAGCGTTCATGTAATACAGCATACCGTTTAGGTGCATATACATGCAGTTGCTCTAACATCCATAGCAAAACAGCCTGCACCGCATACCCTTGTGCAAAGGCACAATGATGGTCGTCAGTTAATAGGCAGTCTTGTACGAATGCTGTTTTAGCAAACGCAGTTTGATCTAAGTCTTCCAATTGCGGGTAGTTTAAAAATGCACACCTTATTACCTCATTCATCCTATATCCCGTCCTGTTAGTACTATCATCATATAAAATCGACCCATTCTACCTCGAATCGGCCGAAAAGGGGTCACAAAAATGTTCACCCCTGCCTCATTATGCTATACGATAAATTCTTCTATAGTTTTATGTAGACGCGATCGTAGTAGGTCTACAAAGCCTCATCGTCCCTCTTTTTCATGAATGGACACGTTTGGTACTCAAATAGTCAATTTCAGGTTCGACGACATACTGGCAAACATAACTAATATAATCAAATGGAGAATTAGTCAATGCAGGAAGTAACAGCACGCACAATAAGGCATCGATGGTCGGTCCTTATTCTCATAAGTACTATTATTCTGATCCTTGTTTTGAGAAATAAAATAGCAGCGGCTCAGCCTATTGTTGAGTCATCCGTGGCAAAATTAAGTAGCGAAGAACAAATACTTGCCATATATGCATTAGCGTTTGATGGTGCCACAGGTAGCCCAAGCGATTTAGAGCCAAAGTATCCAAAGACAATTAAAGCGTTTCTGGATGCAACGGCATCTGATCCAAGCAAAACAATTGTTGTGTTGGCTGATTTAAATGACAAAGGTGATCCAACGCAAACGGATCACATTTTGGCGATCCAGGGTGGGAGTGTCATTACAGACA
Source organism: Promineifilaceae bacterium (SeqCode) (assembly GCA_049614105.1). Lineage (GTDB taxonomy): Bacteria > Chloroflexota > Anaerolineae > Promineifilales > Promineifilaceae > CALECP01. The sequence continues at coordinate 12,059 of JBMZDF010000004.1, read as the reverse complement.
TCAAAAAACTGCCGCTTGAGAACGGCACGTTGAGCCAAGATACGTTGTATGAATATGATATGACCGACGGGGGTATGTTGGGTGGCTTTATAAAATGGGCGAGACAGAGCGCATTCCCAGAAATTGATACAGCGATATTTACTTTTGTTGGTCATGGTGCTTTTGAGCCAGGTCCCGATCTTGCTAAGGTTTACTATGTCAATGGCAGCGCGACTAATATTGTCACGCCCAATCTGCCCACAATCAACAGCTCGATCCCGCTGCCCATGCCACATGTCATTGGCGTAGAGCCTGCATTGACCGACATGCATACGAATTTAAATAATGATCCAGATATATTTTCACCTGGAATGCTGGCTCCTCAGGCTATGCGACAAGCCTTAGAAATCGGCTCACCTGTGACGGATAAACTGGCAGTTGTTGACTTTGTTCAGTGCTTTCAAGGGTCGCTGGAAAACTTTTATGAATTAGCAGACTTTGCAGATGTATTGATTGGCTCTGCAAACTATGAATTTTTTACCCCCTTGTTGTTAAAGGAGGCTTTGAAACAGATCAGAAGTGATGATTCGGCCGAATCACTCGCCGCAAAAATCGTGATCGCCTACGACAGTGTCCTACAAGATGCTGACGGGTTTGATCCTAATACACACGTTGACTATCCAAGAACGCTACTTGCTATGCGTGGGGCTGATATTCCAGACATCAAAGAAAACCTTGACGTCCTATCATCCGCTATTATGGACGACTTTCAGACGACGCCCAAGAACACGGTAAGCTACTTGCAAGCCGCACAACAGGATGCGGGCATTTATTATGATAACAGCTTTTGTCGTGCCGACTTTGAACTCAATGAGGAAGATGGCCTGATAGATATTGGGGCGTTTATGACCTCGTTGGAACAAACTGTCCCAGGCTCCTCTGTTGGGCAGGCGGCGAGGGCGACACGCGATTCGGCCGAAAGCGCAGTCATCATCCGTGCTACCGCCAGCGGGACCCCTGCCTTTACTCACCCACTAACGCCCACGTGGACTTTCACAGATACAGGATTGAGTCTTTTTGCAGACTTCACAGGATATGAGTCTGCCCCTAATCATTCTACGCTTTCATGGCAAGGTCGATATTACAACGACGACGTGCCTGTACCGTTGCAGTTATTGCAAGATAGTGTTACAGGTGCTACATGGGATGATGTTTACAATGAGTATTGGGACACGAAGATTGCGGATGGCGTTACGATTTCAACCGAAGCATGTGTACCTGACCTACCGTTTGTGCCAGAATCGGCCGAGGTCGCTGCCGACTCGATTATCTTTCCGATTTCAGGCTCTGTCGCCAACTATGGCGCAGAAGCGGTACTGGGAGGAGTCGTTGAACTGATTACCGGCACGCTCGATACGCTTACCGTTCAGTTTTCTGTTTTAGACAATAGCAACACCGAAATCTTTTCAACAACTGTATTCCTCCAGAATGTTGTGGCAGGAACACACTATGTTGAAGCAGATGAACGGTGGACTGTCGCCACCACACCATTTACGGTGCGAATGACAGTTGATCCATCTCAGACGCTGCTTGATGATGTCACTAGCAATAACCAAATTGTTTCAACAAACTACTTTGCCGCTAATCCTGGATCGCCGTTTGTGATTACAGCAACGACAGCCGCCATATCTGGCTCGCTTGGGACACAGTGGACAGATAGTGCTTCGTTCCCCATCCATGTGAACAGCACCACCTCATTAATAGATAATCTCATTAGCCATGTCTATCAATTTGGGGCAAGCTTGTCACCCCACACACAAGTACCACAATTGATTGACACGACTATGCAGCAGGCTGTTAACAACAACGATGTCATCCCATATCCTGTGCCGGCAAATGCCAATGCGGGTGTTGCACGACTACATTTTTGGGGGTGGGATGCTGGGACAAACAGTGTGAGTACGCCACCACAAGATATCCGTTTGAATCACAATCCAGCGAACACACAGTTGGCCGCAGGAGAATCAGACTACTTTATCTTTTCGGCCGAAGCTAGTGACATACTAGACTTCACCTTATCTGTTAGCAATGGAACCGCTAGCCTGAATCTGTTTGAGCCAGGTTCGCTATTCTTCGCCCACCATCTCGACACGATGGGCATGCTCCAGCTAGTAGCGCCCGTTTCAGGCGACTATGTGGTTGAGGTTGTTAGCGATACGGGTGGGGAGTATACGCTAGAAACGCAGCGCAACGGCACGCCGAATGCACGCGCTGCTACAGCTACAACAACTATTTCGGCCAAGCGTCCGCATTTTATACAACCCATTCCACTGGTTCCAACAATTGAACCAGCGGTAACCTGTCAGGTCGATTACAATCTCGTGTCAAGCGGTGGGAGCATCTCCCAGATTGAAGTCTCTATTCTAAGCACGACTCGACAAGAGGGGTGGACATTGGAATGGTCATTTGAGCCAGGTACATCGATTATGAGCCTGTGGAATGGCACCCATACACAAAACGGCAACCATGTGAGTGTGCAAGACGTTGGTGTTAATGCGATTATTGAACCTAACGTATCGTTACAAGCATTTGGGTTTCTTGCAACGGGTAGTGCTGACACAATTCCAACGGAATTTACGCTCAATGGGATGCCTTGTTATGAACCAGAACCGCTCTATTTCGGTGGGTCAGAACATACGCCGCTGGGTTCGGCCGAAATTGAAGTCGTCACCGACACACTCAGGGTAATTGCTGGGGGGATTGTAACTGATGCCTACGGCGTTTCGATTGGAACAGGTGAGAGCGACTTTGGTGTTGTTGTATTCGAGAGCATTGATACAACAACGGCTCCAGACGGGGCAACATTAGAAGTCACCGCAGCTAATGAATCACGGAAACTATCCTCGATTGAATTAGAGGTTCAAGGGAATGAGGTCGCCGCTTCGGCCGATTTCTCACCGCTTGGTCTTGCCGTCCAACGTGTGAACATCTTCTCTGGCAATCAACTGGTTGCTGAGGCAGCAGGGGATCTGATTGCTATTTTCCCCCCTATTGACTGTGAAGCAGTTGATCCGTATTGGCCAATGGAAGAAGAAGGCGATGTGTGGGCTATCATTGATCTTCCCGAATTGCTTGAAATCACACTGTCGGATGGAACTGTTGCGCAGGGGGATCGGATCGCCTTTATTTCGGAACCCACCGAGATGCAGCCGATTTCTGTCTCTGAAGTCCAAGTTGTTGCAACTAAATTCCCAGAGTTCACTTTAGAGGCCGAACAGATCGGCCTATATCACTTGGGTCATACGGCTGATGCTGAAACCCGCTTGATAGCAGAAAACAACACGCTCACAATTGCCCCACTGGATGGTAAACAGACTGCGCAAGCTTCTGTCGACCTCCGCCGAGAGGACATGGTAGCTGGCTATTCGGCCGAACTCGACGCGGCTAATTTCACAACTGGGACGTTGTTTTTTGGCGTACGCGGGCCTGTTGACGGAGTCGACAATCAGTTGATCTTTGGCGGCGAAATCACAAATGATGAGACAGGGGTGCGATTGTCTGCCGATTTCGACACCATTACACCCACAACGCTCACGATTGCGGTCTTTGAACAAGGACAAGTTGTTTCTACCATCACTGATCTGCCGCTTGATACATATGTCGTTGCTTCATCTTTCGTCCGTCGTCAACAGAATAGGCTGCCCGACACGGTCGATTTGCAGTGTATGGATGACTGGCTCTTTGGTTTTTGCGTACGATACCCTAATCTTTGCACTGGGGGCGGGGACATTGCTCACTTTGGATGGGATAGTCAAGTACAGACCTTTGAGTTATTCGACAGCGCAGGGCAGCAGATTACCTCTGTTGTTGGGAACGAGGTCGCTTTCATTGGTAGGGACATTGATACTGTCAGAGGCCCGTTCACATCAATCGATATTTCGGCAGCATTTGACGAACCAACAAATAGCCGTCGCACCGCAAGTAATAACCGCTTGACCTTATTACATGAGTCAATCACGATCATGCCGCCACCCACTACAGTTAACCTGTATAGTCCTACAACGGATGGTACAGGGCGGTCTGTTTGGTTCAGCGCCAATATTTCTCCTAGCACACAGGTTCCTGTTACCTATACATGGGAAGCGACCGATCATGAACCAGTCTCGCTTGTGCGTACAACTGAGAATGATAGTTTCTGGTCAAACAATAGCGGTTGGAGTAGTTGGGGTGATCGAGATAGGGTCTATACTCGATTGAAGTGGGAGACAGTAGGGACGAAGCACATCACATTCACAGTGAACGTGTCACACTTCTCGCATGTGACGACAAGGCAGATCGATATTTTCGTTCCCGTTCCGCTAGAGGGGGTCGACCTGACGGGGCCAACGGAAGGTGTAATCGACACCACCTATACATTTACGGCAACGGCGACGCCTGTCTCAGCAACGCTTCCAATCGACTATGAGTGGTCTGAGAGTTGGGATTGGATTGATTGGACAAGCAGCCTAAGCCCGACACACTCAATTGAACACAGCTGGAACACAGCCGGGTCTCACTTGCTCAATGTATGGGCTTACAACCGATTTGGGTGGGCGCAAGATGTTCTGCTCTTTGAAATCCCAGTTGAGCCACTTATCCTGACGCCAACAATCCAATCAACAGTGACGGGACATTGGGATAATCCCAGTATGTGGGATATGGGGCGCGTGCCAGACGAAAATGATGTTGTGCATATTCAGGCAGGACACAAAATCACGGTTGGCAGCGAAATCGTCCTCAAGAGTCTGATTAACGATGGGGCAATTGGTGGGGATTCGACAGAATTAGCAGTCGAAATTACTGAAGCTGTCATTAATAATGGCTACATAGGTTCAGCCAGCGGGCTACCCCATTGGCCCCGAAGTGAGCGGACGCACAGTTCTTGTGTACCTGGGCTGTCTGGGGCAACAGGCAGTGGGTTTTCGGTAACAATTGCGGGGACTGGCTCACCGTCATCTTTTACCAACTCAGGAATGTTGCAAACAACAAATGGTGCAGCAGGCATGTCGGGTGGTGACATTATCGTGAATGCCACTGGCGCTTTTAATAATACAAGTACAGGTATCATCTGTGCAGGCCACGGTGGTGATGATACAGGAGGCACTGGTGGTAACGGTGGTACGCTCACATTGTATGGTGCGCCGTTCGATAACGATGGCATTATTAGTGCGGGCAAAGGCGGCAATGGTCTTAACGGTGGCTATGGTGGTGAGACTTATATCTATGGTGAAAATACAACCAATGATGGCGGCATCTATGGGGGTGATGGAGGCCATACAACTGGTAATGTCTCAGGTGCTCGGGGCGGAGATGGTGGGTATGTTGAGGTGTGGGGTAAATATTTCACATGGTCAGGCTTCCTACTTAATAACAGCACTGGCACGATTCAAGCTGGGCATGGGGGAAATGGCAATCCAACTGCAACGGTCGCGCAAGATGCGGGTTGTGGAGGGAATCTGCTTATCATGGCAGCTCCCAATGTAACGCTTGGCGGTACGCAAGCCGCTGGATTAGGCGGTACACCATCTGCTGGCGGCAGTTCGTGCTGGGCAGGATGGGTAAGCGTTGATCCAGCCACCATCACGCTGTTTGGTGAAGACGTTCAGATAACAGGGAGTGACATCACGATTTACGGTGGGGATGAATGGACATTGGCGCTACAGGATGTTGGAACAGACGTATTCTCAGCCACAGGTGACATCACACTTGCCGTTGGTGCAGGTGGCACAATCGACCTGCGTGGCAACCGTGACCAAATCTTCCGTGCAGGTGGTACGGTTCACATCTACGCAGATGAGTTGTTATTGGATGAAGGGGTTCCAATTCAGGCATTAGCTGGCACAGACGTTGTCGTTGACAGCGGTCGTATTATCAACCAAGTGTCGGCCACTGTTGACAAACGTACGCAAGCGATTCCACGAGTTCTGCCTGCCGAAGTTAAACTCCAAATCAGCAACGCAAGCCCCATCACAAACACATTTGACATTCTGCTTACTGATGAGCAAGGGTGGACATTTGAGGGCGTTTCATCGATTGAGATACCACCTATGTCTGGAAAAGCAGTCATCCTGACGCTCAATCCCCCCAATGAGATTGGCACGTTGAACACGCTGACAGTCACAGCTCAGCTACAGGGTGATCCAAGTGTGAATTCAATTGTCACCGTCGACTTTGAAACGACTGAGGTTGTATCTGCCATTAACGTTGTATCAAACGAAGCGAACGACCCTGTACAGTATTGGAAACTGATGCTGATTTTGTTAACGGTGAGCACCATTCCACTGTTGTATTCAAAACGCCATTCCGTATGATGTTAACTGAAACCAAATCGCGTTACCGAGGGTTTTTTCATCCCAAGAAGGAGGGGCCATTCTGATTTCAGTCTCTGATTAACAGAATGATAAAAGGCACTGCTCAATGAGCAGTGCCTTTTTTGGTTATGCTAATAAAAGTTCTAGCGCAAATTGCGTTTCACCTCACGCTGCTTAAGATACTGTGCGACCTCATCATACCGTTTCCCCTCGTTGGCGAACTCAACATAATTTTGCGCCCGCTTGAGCCAGTCGATCGTTGTCGGGATAATTTCCTTGATTGCCACCTCAAAATGTCGATTTTGGAGCGGTGGTTCGTCACCCGTTTCAAGCGCCTGCTCAATGACTTGATCCACCGCTGCGTCAACCAATGCACGAATATCAGCACCGCTAAACAGTGGCGTCTTTTTCGCCCACGTTTTTAAGTTCAACCCTTGGTTGGGAATCTCGGCCGTGATGCGGTTGAGAATTGCCAAACGCGCTTCCTCATCAGGTGGCGGCACAAACAGGCGACGGTCATAACGCCCAGGGCGCAGCAGCGCGTCGTCGATGTCCCACGGCGCATTGGTTGCACCCAGCGCCAGCAACGCCCGATTGTCGGAGCCGATTGAGTCTAGTTCTTGCAATAGCTGATCGACCAGCGTGCGCCCAACGGAGTGGCTGCGCTTTTTACGTGCATAGGCCAGCCCGTCTAGCTCGTCCAAAAAGATAACGACGGGTGCTTGGCTGCGAGCATGTTCAAACAGGTTGTGCAAATTGCGCTCGCTGACGCCGATATAGGGGTCGAGCACGTCCTCGATGCGGATGTTGACAAAGGGGAGTTTGCATTCGCCAGCAGTGGCGCGGGCGAGCATCGTTTTGCCGCAGCCGGGGGGACCGTACATCATCACGCCGCCGCCCGATTTGCGCCCATATTTGCGATAAATCTCAGGCCGTAAGAACGGCAGGATAATCATTTTGTGGATCGTCTTTTTGACGTCCGCTAGGCCGCCGACGTCTGTGAAGGTGATCTCCGGCTCTGGTTCAAGGCTGTGTTCGGGGTCGATCGGGTCGTTTTCGGCCGAAACAGGCATCAACATCCGCACAAACCCCTGATCCTCCATCCCCTTGTCAATTTTATGACGCAACGCGGCCGTGCCCTCAATCAAGCCGTTCTTGATCGCGGCATCGAGGCAGGCGCTGGCAAGCGGTAGCTGGTTGTTGTCGGCGGCGAAGTTGCCGACAGAGATGAGGGTTTCGGCCGAAATTGCCTCCGCCTCCATCAGCTTGCCATACGCTTGCAACGCGCTGTAGGTGTCTCCCACCTCGCGCAGCGCCTCCGCCAACATCTGGCGCAACACATGGTTATCAGGCGCAAATCCTAACGCTTGTTTTAGGGCATCAATCTTTTCACTACTCATAATGTGGGAAAGGGGTTGGTGAATTGTCGGTTGTGGTTAGTTAGAGAATACATCTACGGTGTGCTACTTTGCGAAGCGCCCTGCGAATAGGGCATACGTATGATATAGCAAGCCAAGTACAAAGATGACACCAGCGGCGATGTTTAGCTCTAACATTAGCATAAACATCATGGGCAAAAACCAAAATGCGACGACACCGAGGTGTCCTAGCTGGTGAATCGGCCGAAGGGGGCGCTGCATCCAGTGCGTTTGTGATCGTGCCTGCCGAGCCGCTTTGATAATGGCGGGTGAATCGGCCCCTAAGTTGATCGCTGTGTTCAGATGTTTGCTGGCACGTTCTGACTGTCCGCCCTCCAGCAAAATTGAGCCATGCATTTGGTGGGCTAATTTGCTGTCTGGATCATCTTGCAGCGCACGTTCGGTAAAGTCGAGCGCGTTTGTCAGATCGCCTTGTTGGAACGCCAAATTGCTTTGCATAATTGGCAAGCTTTTATTCTCTGGGTTAAGCATCTGCACCCGTTCAAGGGTTCGTGCCGCATCATAATATTGCTTGCGCTCCATTTGATACTGCGACAAAATGAGCAGCATGTGATCGTCATCTGGTGCGTCGGCCAAAATGCGGTTGAGTCGTTCTTCTGCTTGCGGATAATTCTTTTGCTTGCGATCAATTTGATAGAGGGTTAAATGAAACCCGCGAAAATCAGGCGTATCTTGCAGACCACGCTCTGTATAACGGCGTGCCTTTTCCAAGTTGCCCAGTTTGTAATGCGACCAGCCCAGCATCCACCAATAACGCTTCCGCTCTAACAACGACTCCGCCGGATTGGCAAGTGTGTCGATTACCTTCTGATATTGGTCAATGTCAAAATAATGTTTGGCAACGTTGTACTGTTTATCGGCGACCATAAACGCATTCTAACCTGAGTATGGGGGAAAGTGTCAAGCGAAAAGTGAAAAGTGCGTTATCTTTTCACCTGACAGAAAAGATAAAAGACGAAACCCAGAGTGATAGGCCAGTTTTTCTTTGACTGACCCATTTAGGGGTTGAAAACACCCCTACCTAGCCTCCCCTCGGGAGGGATTAAGGGAGGGTGATTCTCTCAACAGTTGATAGCCACTAACGATAAAGATACTTGAGCGCACTGCCGATTTGTGCTTCCCAGAGGCCCCAGCTGTGCCCTTGTGCAAACTCTGTGTAGCTGAACTCATACCCTTTGCGCGTCAAAATATCATTTAGCTGACGATTGCCCGCTAGGAAGTCTCCTTCTGGGTTGGGGTAGATTGCCGTTTCGTAGCTGCCGATAATCAGGTGGAGTTTGAGCGGCAGGCGCGGCTGCGTTTCGATTGTTTGCAGAATGACCCCTTCATCACGTGTGTAAGCACCTGATTGACCTGCGATGAGGCCAAATTTGTCGGGGTGGCGCAGACCCAAATGGAGCGAGATTAAGCCGCCCATTGATGCGCCCATTGTGGCTGTTTTGGCAGGATCGGGATCTGTTTGGTACGTTTCCTGAATAAACGGAACGATCTCCTCGGCGATGAAGTCAGCAAATGCATCGTTGCGCTTGTATTCAGCTTCGCGGTTGATTGGTGGGATGAAGACAACGACCATCGGTGGGATCTCTTTTCGGCCGATGAGCGTATCCATCAACCGCTGCATCTTAATAAAATTGAGCGCATCCGTCCCGTCATGTACATACAACGAGGGCAATTTTGCGCCCACCAGTTGACCTGCTGGCGTATAAACAAAAAAGCTGCGAATCTGGTTGAGCGCCGTACTTGATAACGTGTGTTCGTGTAGTTCGCCTGTCGGATAGCTGTTTTTGTCCCGCAACTCAGGCGGGGCAACATATGCTGGCATCCGCAGTTCAGAGCTTGGCCCAAAGCCGCTTGGCACAAAACGCGGATTGCGCGGATCGACGCCCTCCTGCCCATCCACAATAAAGCGATAATCGAGACGTGCATCTGCCTCATAAGCAGCGCGATACCACCAAAAGTCAGTCCCGTTTATTTTTTCCATTGTAATCGGCACGCCGTTGCTCCAGTCGGTCATGTCGCCGACCATTTGAACATTAACGTTGCCGCCTTGGTAGATAAAAATAGCGGTTGTGCCGTCCACAATCGGGGTTTGCGGCAGTTGGGCAATATAGGCGCTGGTGACGGCGCGACGTTCTGCCAGCGCCCGCCCTTGCACCGTGTCCAAAAACTGTTGAAAACCAGCGGCCGAGCTTGGTGAAATAGTGGGTGTGTTGGTTGGCATGAGGGTGATTGTCGGCAATGGCATGGGGGTCGGGAAAATATTTGACGCCATGTCGCAACCCGTTAGCAGCATAAGAAGTGTGAGCAGTAAAATTTTGAAACCTGAAGCCTGTGACCTGTAACCTATCATTCCTCTAATTATACGCGATTCGTTTCTGCTATAATCGGCCCGATATGAAGGTCTTTTTAGACAGCATTGGCTGTCGGTTAAATCAAAGTGAAATTGAAACGATGGCGCGTCAGCTTTTAGCGGCGGGGCATGAGATTGTGTCGAGCGCGGCCGAGGCGGACAAGGTGGTGCTAAACACCTGCGCCGTGACAAAAGAGGCGACGAAGGACACTAAAAGTAAGGTGCGTCGTTTTCATCGGGCGAACGATTCGGCCGAAATTATCGTCACAGGCTGCCACGCCACCCTTTCCCCAGACAGCATCGCCGTGCTGCCCGGCGTGAGCAACGTGGTCGTCAACAAAGACAAACTCGGTCTTGTGCATCGCATCGACCCAACTGCCAGCCTCGATCTGCCCGTTTTCGATCGTGAGCCGATCATTCGTGATTTTATGGCAAACGGCATGGGCAATACCCGCGCCTTCATTAAGGTGCAGGATGGCTGCAAAAATAAATGCACCTTTTGTGTGACAACTGTTGCGCGTGGGGACAGCGTGAGCCGTCATACGGCCGATGTTATCACCGAGATTCAGAACTTGGCGGCGGCGGGTTACAAAGAAGCGGTTTTGACAGGTGTCCACTTGGGCAGCTATGGGCATGATTTTGGTAACCGAACAGGCCTGCGCGATCTTGTGCGTATGATTTTTGAGCACACCGATATTCCACGTTTGCGTCTCTCGTCGCTGGAGCCGTGGGAGATTGCGCCCGACTTTTTTACCCTTTGGGACAACCCACGTTTGTTGCCGCATCTGCATTTGCCGTTGCAAGCGGGCAGCAACCGCACGCTGCGGCGCATGGCGCGTAACACAACGCAAGAGAAGTTTCGCCAGTTGACGATTGAAGCGCGAGCGGCGATCCCCAATCTCAATTTGACGACTGATGTGATTTGCGGCTTTCCGGCCGAAACGGAAGCTGATTTTGACGAGTCGCTCGCCTATGTTGAGGAAATCGGCTTCTCGCGTTTGCACGTCTTTACCTACAGCCCACGCCCCGGCACGGCGGCGGCTACGATGTCTGGCCATTTGCCCAACGTGACCAAAAAAGCACGTACCCATCGCATGATTGCACTCGGCAAACAGATGGGACTAGCTTTCCACAAACAATATGAAGGGCGCACGATGAATGTGCTCTGGGAAGCGATGGCGGGTTCTGACGATAACGGTATCCGCTGGAGTGGTTATACGGACAACTACATGCGCGTCTTTGGCTACGGCGATGCCTCCCTTATGAATGCTATCACGCCAACCGTTTTGAGCGAACCATCGGCCGATGGGCTGCATGCGGTCGTTGTATAAGTTTCGATCCAATCTGTACGGAACCTTATATGACCACATCTGCTGATCTTGCCCCAGCCCCTTTACTGCACACCAACCCACATAAATTTCTAGCGGTGGGCTGGCTAGGGCATGGATCTGTTTACAAGACTGGCCCCACCGCTCGGCATATTTTCGAGAAGATTTCACAGTTTGCCACACACCCTGCGCCATTTCCGCTCCCTGTGGCAGGGGGTAAACATCAATGTGAGCTTTGCCAGTTTGAAGCACCATCATTCAACGGGGAGATTTTTGTGCCATACAAGGGGCATATCTACGCTGCCCCTATTGGTATTACCCACTACATTGCCACCCACTACTATCAGCCTCCACAGATTTTCCTTGATGCTGTTGCACAATGCCCCGATAGGCAGACGATGGCTTATAAAAAATTGTTGTTGGTGAATGGTGGACGTGAACTCTTGATCACGCTTAGGGAAGTGGAGTTGAGGTTATCTAGATGAATGCGCCACTTGCAACTGTACTTTCAAGCACTGTTTGTGGCGCACTTAAGTAGATCACAAGTAGTGATTGACGAAAAATTATCTAGATTTTCTAACGGAGACGCGCCAGCGGCGACGTCTCTACCAGA
>JBMZDF010000003.1:0-46393 GCA_049614105.1 Promineifilaceae bacterium (SeqCode) | reverse complement strand
CTCACTATACTGTCCATAAAACCCATGCCCCTCGGCCAATTGCGCCATAAATGCCGCTTTGTAATCGGGTGTGCGTCCCATCCAACCGTAGTTGGCGCGTTGCCAAATGGCGATGGCGTTGCGTGCGCCGTTTAGATCCTCAACCGTGTAGCTGGGTGCGAAAAAACGGTGGGTGCGAATGCCAAATTTGTCAACCATCGTCAGCGCGTCTTGCTGCTCTGGATCGTGTAGCGTGTCATACAGTCGTGCGATGCTGCGGGCGGCATTGCGAAACGCAGGGTGCGTTGCGACATTTTTGACCCGCTCGCCGCGATACCAAATTTCGCGCCCGTCATTGAGCGAGGCGAGATATTGTTCGCCAGTCAGCATGTTATTTGTTTCCGTTGGTTGGGGCATAGGTCTATTCCTCATCAATGACGCGATCGGTCAGTCGTTGTAGCAGTTTGAGCAGGGTTGTTTTCTCTTCGGCCGAAATTCCCGCCCCCTCCAGCAAAATTCGATCTGCCTCAAGCGCCCGCTCCTTAATCTCATCGAGCAACGCAAGACCCGCATCGGTCAAATGAATATGCTGCTTGCGCCGATCGGTTTCGGAGCGAACGCGCTTGATCAGATTACGCTTGGCAAGCGAATCGAGCACATGCACCATCATCGGCGCAGTTGTGCCAATGTAGTGGGCGATCTCTTTTTGAGAGAGGTGGGGGTTGTTTGAGACAAATTCGAGCGCCGAAAATTGCTTGGTGGTGAGTGCCAGCGGTTCCAGCATCTCAACAGCGATCTGCGTGGCGCGGATATGCAGCAGGCCAGACAAATGGCCAACAATAGTGGGAAGGTAGCTGAAGTTGATGTGGGTAGGGGGTGTCATTTCGGCCGAAAAATACAACAAAATTAAATGATTAAATATTTAATCATTACCCGAATTGTATCACCTGCCAGTCTGTTGACAACATTGTTGAAGCGGCACAAACAGATGAGACACGCTAAAATCATCGCATGTTCATTAATGGCGTTTGGATCAACTCCTCAAAAACATTTTCAGTTTACAACCCGGCTACAGGTGAAGAAATCGCACAAGTTGCGGATGGTGGTACGACCGAAGCGAATGCAGCAATTGACGCAGCACACGTCGCGTTCAAAAGCTGGTCAAAGACGACCGCCTATGCACGTTCGGCCGTTCTCTATCGCGCCTATCAGCTCATGATTGAGCGCAAAGAAACGTTGGCGCAGCTTATGACACGTGAGCAGGGCAAGCCGCTCAAAGCAGCACGTCATGAAGTGCAATATGGCGCTGACTTCCTGCTCTGGTTCGCGGAGGAGGCAAAGCGCGTTTATGGCGAAACGATCCCATCTGCGCGAGCCAATCAACGTTTCATGGTTCAATATCAGCCAGTTGGTGTGGTTGCAGCGGTGACGCCGTGGAACTATCCGATTTCGATGATCACGCGCAAGGTTGCGCCTGCGCTGGCGGCGGGCTGTACGATTGTGCTGAAATCGGCCGAAGCGACCCCACTCTGCGCCATCGCCATCTTCAAAATTTTAGAGGAAGCAGGCGCACCTGCGGGCGTTGCCAATCTGATCACCGCTCTCGACCCCAAACCGATCGGGCATGCATTTTGCACCAATCCGCTTGTGCGCAAAATCACGTTTACGGGATCAACCGCCGTTGGCAAAAAGCTAGCGCAGGACGCCGCGCCCCAACTCAAACGTATGTCGCTCGAATTAGGCGGACACGCGCCTTTTATCGTGTTTGAGGATGCTGACCCAGTTCATGCGGCAAAAGGGGCTTCGCTGGTCAAATTCCTCAACACGGGGCAAGCGTGCATCAGTCCCAATCGCATTTTTGTGCATCGCAACATTTTAGAGGCATTTATCGAGACGTTTAGCCAGCGGGTCGGCCGAATGGTTGCGGGTAACGGCATGGACAAAGGGGTGGCGATTGGCCCATTGGTCAATGAAGCAGCCGTTGCCAAAGTAGACGCTCAGGTTCAGGATGCGCTCAAATTGGGTGCAACGCTGCACAATGGCGGCAAGCGACTGACCGCCGACGGACTCGATGCGGGTCATTTTTACGCCCCCACCCTCTTGAGCAACGTCACCGAGGAGATGCTGATTTATCGTGAGGAAACGTTTGGTCCCGTGGCCGCTATCGTGCCGTTTGATGACGACGATGACATTCTCGCGATGGCAAACGACACGCATTATGGGCTGGCCGCCTACATCTACACCCAAAATCTCTCCAAAGCGATCCGCACCTTTGAAGGACTCAACTTCGGCATCATCGGCATCAACGACATCAACCCAACCAGCGCCGCCGCCCCCTTTGGCGGCATGAAAGAAAGCGGCCTTGGTCGTGAGGGCGCACGTGAGGGAATGATGGAATATTTGGAAACGAAGCTAGGCGGATTTATCGTCTAAGTGCGCCACAAAAACGGCTTATTAGCCTGACAAGTGGCTAATTGTTCAATCGTTTTTCAGTCAAAATGTTTTTGTCATCTACTTAAGTAGATCATAAAAAGTTTCGATTAATAAACCTCAGAGGTTTGTTGTCATCTACTCTGGTTTGTACATAAAAACCTCTGAGGTTTTCGTCAATGACTACTTGGGATCTACTTAACCGCCAATTTCAATGGAGGCTACAAGTGAGGTTGCGCCATCAATATCGATTTGTAGAGAGTAAGTGTCTGTAGCTGTATGTTTTAATTGGAAATGACCAAACTCGTCAAGCACGCTGGTTTGTGTGGAGGCTTCTCCTATCCGAAGGGTGACGTTGCCGTTTGGCATTGTCAATGGATCAGACAGATTCATTACCTGTCCTTCAAACCTAATCTGTTGATCAGAAAGCTTTTTGATTGAAATGATGACTTGAAATTCGGCCGATTCAAACAAAACCTGCTGCACATTTCCCCGAAGAGCATAAGCAGGCCGCCTTACTTGTGGGCGCGATGTTAAGTCAACCAACCGTCGCCCAGCCGCTTCTAGAATTTCTCGCCAGCCAGGCTCAGAGATCGGCTTTGTTTCTTTCTCCAGCACAATCTCAACCGCTAAGTCGTGCATTTCAGCTTGACAATAAGTGCAGGTAACAAGATGCTGTGCAACTGATCGATGTGCGTCACCTTGTAGCAAATTTGCCTGATATTCGAGCAAATCATCTGTGCTTGGACAATGATGTTGCGCAAGCGATAAACCAAACAGCGTTTGCATCTGACGCAGTGCCTCAACTTGTGCCAACAAAGCCTCGTCCTGCTCGATTCGTTGAACAACTCTAGGGGACGCATCATCGTCAAGATAGGCAAATAAGTCACCTTCGTCAAGCTGGAGGGGTGGGGTGTTAGAGTCGTTCATGGATTCTTGAGTCTTGGTGTCCCCATTCCTTTAGGGCGGGGAGGATGTCAATATAGATTCGTTCCGAATTAATCAAATAAACGTTAGCTAGCCTGTTTTATCGACGTCGATGTTGTTTTTGCTACACCGAATAAGGGGGAGCGGCGAGCACGCTTCAAAATACGCTCGCGTAAACGGCGTACGCTGCGAATATCAGGGAACTGCTCGGGGTGATGGATGATAACATCTCGTGGCTTCAGGCCCTGTTCAAACAGTAGTTTGAGCAACAGTAGCTCCTGTTCATCTGTAACATTCTGGTCAACCCAGCGACGCACCGTATCAATTTGGGCGGTTCGCCCATCTTCCTGCGCCATCTTCGCTTCGAGTGTCGGCGCATGTTGCGGCAGGGCTGCATCTAGCTCGGCCAGTTCGGCTACCCGCCGCTGTGTTTGCTGGCGACGATTGACGTCATGCACAACGCTGGTTGTGCAACGATTGAGGTAGGATAAAAGTTGTGACGTATCGGAGAAATGATCGCCTAGCGGAAGTTTTTTTGAGATTGTGCGCCAAAATTTGGCGAGTGCATCATTGGCAAGATCGCCAACTGCATCGTTATCAAAACGCCCCGCGCCCACTTTAATGATCCAACTGCAAATCAGCTTGTGATACTGTTTATTGAGTATCGTCCAAGCTTCCTGATCCGCCGTATCAAACGCACGTCGAAACAGCTCATAACAATAGATAAGCTGATTGCGCTCGCGTTTTTGGGATGCTTCAGCACAATACCCTGCCAACGATTCAATATGTAATTGTTCAGGATCAACCATTGCTGTCACGTGCTACCTATTACTAAATATCTTGAGTTGCCTATCGATGCTTGATGCTTCTCCCTTCAACGATGGTGCGAAGAAGCAGCCTGTGGCGCAATTATATTACAATTAAGGCGAACCTGTTTAGGGTGGGGAATTTCGGCCGAAAACCTTGTCGCTACTAATCAACCCCCAACAAATTAATTGCTGTCTACAAAGTGTCCCCTTCCGCGTTTACTTCCTCGGAAAATAAGACTGGCATGTCTTGTGAGTTGTTATCAATGCCAAAACATTAGTGGTGGCACAATTCAATATTGGATAGACTCAGTGCGGATGGCAATTCAAGCAGCAGACAAGCGTGTTTTGTTCCATAACTAGTTTTGCTTTGTAAAATAATAAGACGGAGAGTTTGAGTATGTTTCAGGAAGTACGTTTAAAGTTTATTCTGTGGCTGGCCATTGCATTGCTGATGATAACCGCTTCACTGTCGTTGACCCTTGTCAATTATGAAACTACAGCAGCCTCAGAGGCGGTCGCAAATCAGCCTAGGTGTGGTTTCGTTGGAAGGGAATGCAGCGGCATGGGTGGAAGTGGCGGTTGCGAAGGTGGCACATGCATCAACCCAAGCACAGATGACATTCCGCAAGAGTGAGCTACCCAATACTAAAGCAATTGGGTTTCCCAATACTAAAGCAATTGGGTTTCCCAATACTAAAGCAATTGGGCTTTTCCCATAATACAATTTGACAGCATCCTATATTTAAGTCGATCACATAAATATTGTGACTGCAAAAACGGTTGAACAGTTAGCCACTTAACTAATGAGTCGTTTTTGCAAAGCGCCACTTGCAACTTTACTTTCAAACACTTTTTGTGGCGCACTTAGAGCCTATTTAGGTCTGACAATACAAGGAAACATGGACACCAAATGGTGTCCATGTTTGGTTTATCCATAATGACTGCACTTATCATTTCTAAGTTGATAACGTTAGGCAAACATGATTTGTCTGTGAATCAGCTTCAAGTTTTGCAACCTGACTTGAGTTTTGAAGTAATCACAGATCTGTTTCAACAATCGGCCGAATTGATGGGAAATGACCCGCTACAAGCTCTGTGGTTGGCTGAGTTAACATGGGTGACAAGCAGGCTGGTCGATCATGAGTTGGCACAAATTTATGGTTTGTGGATCTATGCAGCAACATTGGCTGGGGCGCATCAACATGAGGAGTCATTAAAGGTTAATTATGAGCTTATTGAGCGGTTGTTGCCCAAGAAAGATTGGAAACGCATCGCAGGGGTACGTTGCAACACGCTTGCATCTCTCCGCGAGTTGGGACGTTTTGAGGAAGCACTCTTGGCTGCGGATAAGGCAAGGCATGAATGTGAACTTGCTGGTGAACAGGCCGACAAACATCTACCAAACTTAAATATGTGCGTCGCCAACCTTTATTTGCAAATGGGGCAATTTGCAGATGCATTGCATTATGCGCAAGTTGGGTATGAGCAAGCTGTTGCACTTCGCTTTGATGATGTTGCGGCAAAACTCCAAAGCTTGTCTGGTTATCTATCGTTTGAGATGGATCGTTATGATGAGGCGCAGCTCTTTTTAGAACAGGCATTATGTCAGGTGCAGATCAACGGAAACAAGACATCATTAAGCTTTATCTACATGCGTTTTGGGATATTACATCAGTACTTGGGAGAGTATCAAAAGGCACTCAAGAACTTGGAACAGGCCCGTGCGCTAAAAGTAGAATTAGGGCTTCCTTCAGAGATTGCCTATGTGGATTATCTGCGAGCCACAACCTATTATCAGCTAAATTTACTTGAAGAGGCACTGACTTTATCCTCTCAAGCGCGTCAGATTATTGCAGGATATTCAGCATCGGCAACTGAAGTCGAAGCGATGATGAGTGAAGGGGTCACGTTGCTTCGTATGAAGCGGTATGTGCTAGCAAAAGACATTTTGAATCATGTGCAACACCTGCTTGAGAAAATGGGGCGCGATCATTTACTGGCATTGGTTCGCATTCAGCTTGCGCTAATCAGCTTAATACAGGGGAATATACAGGAGGCCCTGAGTACGGCGGGGGATGTGATGAGGTATGCAAATTCGGCCGATTCTCCCTCCCTATACGCCCAAGTTCACCTCTTATACGCACGCTGCGCACTTGCAATGCATGATTCCGATCAGGCCGATTACCATTTACAAGAAACACAACGACTCGCAGAACAACATAGCTTGTCCGAAGTGGCAATCCAAACTTACTACCTTTCCAGCATTAACAATCACAAGCGAAATTCAACGGTAGCCTATAAACAGCTAGGGCAGGCTGTCGCAAAAATAACTGCACAAACCTCAAACTTATTGCTTGACGAATTCCGTATTAGCTATTTAAGCGACAAAACAGAAATATTTGAAGCGTACATCGGGGTAACCCATCAGCGCGTATGCGCTCATATTTCGCCATTACAGCAACTTCTCTACGCCCTTGACCAGATGTGTTCTGCTCCGATGGGGCGAAGACAACCAGGTGCTGAGACCCATCAATTCCCCTCTGAGCAAGCCCAGTTAGATGCACTACGCACGGAATGGAACTGGTTTCAAACAAAGTTGGATCGCACTGGTTTTGAGAACACCTTACGCGGCGGCAACAGTATAAAAGAAGAAGATCCGACAACTCGCAACAAATTAAAATCAATTGAGCATGAAATCGCCGAACTGTTGCGTCGCCAACGCGTTCGTGCGGCGGGTGATTATCAGGCTGTTCAAACAGAATTAGACGATGCTGGATTATTGCAAGCAACGTTGCAAGCGCAGCTAGAAGCAGGCGAAGGACTCCTTCAATTCTACGTTGCGAATGGTCATTGCCATGCATTGCTGGTGAGGCAAGACGATATTGAGTTGTTTGTGGAACTATCTCCTATTGAATCGATTAATCGTTTGTTGGAGGCGTGGCGCTTTTATATTCAACAGGTTGTGCCAATGCAGACCAACCCAGTGCTTCAGTTGGCACAACTCTATTTAGGGAAGTTATATGAGAGCTTGTTTCGGCCGATTCGCCAGCCCCTCTCTACACTTCACACCCTTAATATTATTCTCCCCACGCAGCTACACGATTTGCCGATCAACGCACTCTACGATGGTCAACATTATTTAGTCGAAACCTTCCAGATTGCGCATCTTTCTTCGCCACAAGCAATGCGGCGCAAGCGTATACAAGACAAGGATGCGACAAAACAGGCACTTGTGGTCGGTTACTCAGACAATGGTCGATTGCCAGAGACGCTCAATGAATCTTCTAGGATACGAGCGTTGCTTGCATCTAGCTGGCAAGTTTCTTCCTTAACTGAGACAGACGCAACGGCAGAGAACTTTAGACAAAGCTGTCTGAAAGCCAATATTATTCATCTCGCGACGCATGCAACGTTTCGGCCAGACAACCCGCTCTTTTCATGGATGCGCTTTGCTGATAAGCATGTGGCAGTTGTCGATTTGCACGATATGCAGTTAGAAGGGAATCCATTAATTGTCTTAAGTGCTTGCGACACAGGGCAGGGTCAGCCAAAAGGCGGGGGAGTTGTTGGTATGGGACGTGGTTTCCTAACGGCGGGTGCGTCTGAAGTGGTGCTAAGCCGCTGGATGTTAGAGGATGAGGCATCGGCCGAATTGATGGCCTGTTTTTATCAACATTTAATTGAGCAAAAGGCGTCTGTTAAAGATGCCCTGCAACATGCGCAAAAGGTAACTTTGCATCATCATCCCCATCCATTTTTCTGGGCAAGCTATCTATACACAATTGGTTAGGATAGGAATTTTGATAGACTTCTCATCCTAAAGAAACGGGGATTCTAGCATTCAAGCAGGGATTGCGATACGCCATCGTCTTAAATCCCCTAACCCAGCAGTTGATTCCCAACTGCTCGAATAGATACATCAGCATATACCTAACGCATATTCACCCAACAAGGATATACTAAAGCACATGAGTTTCATCCCCGACTTGAAAGAAGGGGGTTTTCATGGGCCAAAGCCCAAGAACCGTAAAAGGCGGCGTTTCGGCCGAAAATAGAAACAAGGTGACCCCTATGGAAATACCACTGGCAGTAGCAATAAGCGCTACTAGAGATTTTGACCCCTTTAATGCGTGGGTGCTTTTGACAGCCTATGCCAACAACAAAAAAGTAAGTGATTTGGGCTTAAACGAGTTTGTTGCACTGCTCTACAGTGACAAAAGCAAACTAAAGTTGCGGACAGGTAGAATTCCTAAAAATATGCTTGAACGCGGCCTAGATAAATTCTGGTCCCTCAAAGACAAACGACTGCGTATAACACCTGTTGATGAACTGTGCAAGGCGTATCAGATCGAGTTTTCGGCCGAAATGCCCATGATTCGATTCAACCTGTTAGAAGTAGCAAAATTTGGTACAGGGTTACAACTTTTTAGGCAATATCGATATGATGATGAAGGTGTCCCGCTTGGGAACAGGAAATTAAAAACTACACTAGGGATTAGCTATAGAGCAATTAAACGATACCGTTCCCTCCTCACACGAAACGTCAGGGCCACATGCACAAGCTGTAAAGTTGACCTACACCTTGACGCTTATTTAAAGCAAGGCGAAACAGAAATACCAACGGACGCAATCTGCTTCCACTGCAGAAGATCACCGCCCAAGTCGTCTTCCAAGTCGTCTTCTAAGTCATCTTCCAAGTCGTCCCCCAAGCCGCCTCCTGAGTCGTCTCCCAAGTTGCCTTCTGAATCGCCTCCTGAGTCGTCCCCCGAGCCGCCTTCTGAGTCGCCTCCTGAGTCGTCCCCCGAGCCGCCTTCTGAGTCGCCTCCTGAGTCGTCTCCCGTCGAATCAACATGACGAAATACACGCGACCCTTTTACGGTTCTTGGGCTTTAGCCCATGACAGCCCCACCCTTTCAAGTCGGGGATGAAACTCATGCGCTTTAGCCTTGGGTCGTTCATGGTCTAGTAGGCAGAACACATAGAAAAACACCCGTTATTGTTCCGACAAAAACATTTTTTGGAAAAATCAAGGCGGTACGCGCCGAACTATTTGCGCTGACGCATCAGGAACGCGCAGGACGCCCAATTAGCCGTGCAACGCTGACAGAGATGACAGGCGTCAGCGCACGCTCACAACGCCGCTACGATCGCGTGGCAGGCATCAAAAAGAAAGCAAACTACTGCATCGAACCTCTCAGTAAAGATCCACACGAATCAGCATGGCGACTCCGTCATGGCGGATTTGATTTTGTGGATAAAAAGGGCCTGTACGGAAAAGCGGGTAGGAAATACCGCGCCCATCAGTTGCCCAACAGCTATTCAGTTGATTACGTCAGCGGCTCTAAAGGACGCACACGTCAAATCAATCGCCAATTACAAAAAGCCCTTGTGAAACATAGGTTACAGGGGAACAGTTGTGATGGTGATGCGATGACGTGTACGGCCGAAGAGTTAGAGGCCTATCAACCGTATAAAAAGCTGTTTTTTGAGAATAGGAAAAAAGCAGACAAAGAACATGGAGAACGTTATTTACAACTCGCAAATAATTCGCGGCGTGCTTTTTGGGTTCAACTTCAAGATTAGAAGTCGGAACTACCTGGCCGCCATTAAAATAGGTTTTTAAGATTCTTCGTATAGCCATATATCAAGTCTTAATCCTCTTATCTCTTAACCACTATCGTGGTTATTATTATGATAAATAGTGATCTATAGATCTACATGACAAAATGGCAAAATAGGGATCTACATGACAGAATGGCAAAACAGTGATCTAGATATGTCAAAATGCGTCAAAACACTAAGGGGTCTAAATGCGTTTTCAGGTTGATGTCTCACGTAGCTATCGGAACAAACATGGCTATCAGGTGAGCGGCTATCGCTTCAATCGCTCGTTTCAGACCGAGACGCATTCGGCCAAAACGTTCCTCAACACGGTCATCTGTGAAGGGTTTCCCTACACCGTTCACCATGCCAAGCGTGAACCCTCTGAGACTGGTGCAGACACTCGAAACTGCTCGACCCCAAAGCATCTAGAGAACTTTCTGAGTAGTCAGATTCTGACTGGGGATGATGACAGTGGCCAAGCAAATCTAGATGACTGGTGGTGCAACGATCCGTTTTTCAGTCGCTATGGGTGGGCATTTGTTCACAGCGTTAACAGTCAGCCTCATGCCCAAAAAGGACACCCTACCCTAATTTTCGAGCAGCCCATCACAGATCTCGCATTGTGGCGTGAGTGCCTAACTGCATTCCATCATGCCTACCCACAGCTAGATCCCGCTATCAAAAATCCTGTAGCAACTATCTACAACGGCGTCGGGTGCAAGGTTGTCCACATCAACGATTTAGATTGTGTCTGTCCATTCGAGGTGTTTGAACATTGCATTTTGGCACCATATCGGGCTTCTGTTGCCATGCAGGATGCTGCTTTTTCGACCAATAATCTCCCCCTTTTTAACGCATCTGCAATCAACCTCACTCGTGCCAATCGTTATGTTGAAGTTGCTATCGAGCGATTGTTGCATGACGTTGCAACCGCACCCGTCGGGCGTCGGCACATCACTTTACGCGATAAAAGCAAGCGCATTGGGCATCTTCTTGCGGCCGAATGGCATGAGGTTCGTTTGGATAGCGTTGTTGATAGGTTGATTGAGGCTGCAAAAGCCAACGGTTTTGTGCAAACACATGGTCAACAACATGTTCGTCGAACTGTCGAAAGTGGATTGAGTTTAGGACGAAGGCATCCAACCGAGATACCTATTTCGCTTTTTCAGTAAACGGTAAAGTTTTAGCTGTTGAACTGAACAGCTCTGCCCACTTCAAAGGTGAATCAAGTGAGCGATAAATACGTCACTTCAAATGCTTTCACCGCCCGCATTTTCTGCACGCGATTAGCAAACGAAAACGTATCATTCATTTCAAATCGTTGGAAAATGTCTAAACCACGGTCCAATAAAACTTTCCAGCCTGTATCTGTCACAATGTGACGAGCATGAATTGAATAGGTATCGTTATATTCCCAAGTAAAAGTGATGCCCACCGCTTCGGCCGAAATCATCATTTGCTTAAAATACCCATTTTGCAACGCTCCATTAAACTCATCTTCCACCGTCTCTAGATGCACAACCACTTTATCTTCGGCCGATTTGCACTTCACCACCGTCTCCAAAAACTCCATTAAATTCCGCGCCTGATAAAATAATCGAATATATGGGTCAGTTACCACAATCCGCTTCGCGCCAACTAAATACGGACCAAACAAATCATCATACGAAATACCCTGCTGATTCTCCACAAATACATGGTGTCCTTCTTGCAGGGTCGAACCCGTAACCTCATCATTTTGTCCAACCACGGGCAATATATCCGCTGCTGACGGCAATACCTCACTTTCTTCATGATGATACTGTGACGGGTACATCTGTTCTTCTAACGTCCGCACTGTTTGCAGTTTTCTCGTTAGCTTATGTGTGTACACAAAATCAACAGGCGTATATGTCGCGTCAATCCGCAGCAGCTGGTCTTTGACCCGTTTACGCCCTTCCATCGAGAAGCGAAGTAGTTCCTCTATTTCGGCCGAACTCGCCTCCCCATGCGGATACACAATTTTCATCAACCCCGAAAACGTCTTCAAAATCCCCGTCTTGTCACGTGTCGAAATTGTCTCCGACAACTCAAAATGCTCCGCCACATGATGCGAATAATCGAGATTGCGAAAATGACGCAAAATCTCCGCCAGATAATCAACGACAAACCCATATCCATCCGAAAACATCTCGCCACGAATGATGTCAACTTCCCAGCCTGGCACGTAAAAGTAAATCCGATCCAAAAATGCCGAGTCGTGAAATTTATCGGGCAGGGCATCAAATAGGTCACTATGCTTCAACATATACGGCACGGTATGCTGTGTATTGCCCACAAACGCCATCGATGCCTCCGCACCCAGTGTCTCAATCCCACGCGAAAATGACTTGTTCGCCATGAAGTTCTTCAAAATATCGACAAGCGCTTTGTCAACCCGCTTTTTCTTCCCTGCAAACTCATCAAACGCGACCACGTCCCAATAGCCCACCAAACCGATGCGCCCCGTTGCGTTGTTGACAAACAGTTTTGCTACGGTCACTTCGCCACCCGACAGCAACATGCCGTGTGGTGAAAACTCTGAATAGACGTGTGACTTGCCCGTTCCCTTTGGCCCTAGCTCGATCAAATTGTAGTTACGTTCGCAAAATGGAACGAGTCGCGTCAGTTGCAGCAGTTTCCCTCTTCGGCCGAAAAACTCAGGATCAAACCCGATGCTCTGCATCAGCAAATCAATCCACTCATCCGTTGTAAACTGCCGCCGCGCCGCCACGTATCCCTCAAAATCGAAGCGCGAAAGCTGAATCGGTTTGAGCGACCCCAGCAGCCACGGGCTCACCTCTTTGTCTTCTGAATGCAGATACTCTAAATCGCTAATACACCAGACACCGCTTACCAGCAGTTTCGGATGCCGTTTAATTGTGTCCACATCGACCAGCACCTGCTTGATGCCCAAATTGGCAAAGGTCGCTTCGTACACATCCCGCTTGTCATTTAGATGAACTTGTACTTTGTCGATCACCTTGTGGCGACCGCGTTCCCGAATCGTTGAGCGAATCAAACCCGCTTCGTTGCGATGCACATAGTGGCGGCTCAAAATGCCCTTCACCGTGTCGATACCTGATTGAATGCTGTCCTCATCGGCCGTCGCACAATACTGCCCCAGCAGATATTCCAACACGTAGCTTGGCACAATCGCATTACCCTTCACCAAACTCACTAAATCTTTGCGGACAACCATCCCCGCAAATTGCTTATTAATCTTCGTGTCTAGTTCATTCATTCAATCGCATCCTAATCAGCCTGCTTAAGCAGGCTTCCTATCTAGCCACAGGCTTCAGTCTGTGGCTCTTAGAAGTCGTCAAAGTCCGCCATAAAACTCCGTCTCAACTGATACGGCATCGACTTATACACCCGATAATATGACGTATTCGCCTCACGTTCCTCTAACTTCAAAATCACGTCCTGACCATCGGCCGCATCGGCCGCCCGCGTCAACACAAAACGCACCTTGCGCTCCCGCTCCCGCGCATCTTCGCTATTGAAATCAAATGTTAACTCATGCACATCAGAGATAACCGTACCATCCTGCATGTAAATCGTTGCTCGCAGCTTGCGTGGCTGCCGCTTCGCCGTCACAGAGTCTGTCTGATAAAACGACACACTTAGCTGATTGGTCGTAATCAGCCGTGACCCACTACCTAAAATATCAACCGTCACCTGCCCAACATCACTCTGGCGCGACTTGTTGACTGTCACAATCGGCACAATCACCTCTTGCAGCGACGCACCGCCATGTACATATCGGCTGCCCGCACCCTGCTTACGCAAGCGGTTGATTGACTTTGGAATCAGTAGTTCATAGTCGCCCGTCTGGCCTACATCGGCCGCACGAAAATGTTTGAAACTATGCCCCGTTCGCAGCCCCTTGCCAACCACAAAGCGCCGATTGAGAATGTCGATCTGCGCCCCTTCTGGCCGATTTGCTGCAAAATCACTTTCGTCTAACGGCTCATGTTGGTAAATGAAGCCGTGATCGGCCGTAATCAGGAAGTTGTACGCATTGTCACCCGCCAGTCGTTTAATCAGACGCATCAGCTCGTCCAGCGTTTGCGCCACCGCATCAAACACACGCGCCTCGCTTTGTCGATCATCACCTACTTTGTCGATCTGATTGTGATAAATGTAAATGACATCATGTTCCCGAATCAGCGTGCGCCGTGCCGTTCTGTCGAGCTTATTGAGGATGTCCATCGCCTGCACGACTGTCGCCCGCTTGCCTAGCTTGGACGCTGCCGCCTGCAAGATTTTTTGTCGATTGGCGGTTCCTTTTGTACTTATGCCGTCAGCAAATACTGTGCCGTCTTTCGGCCGAATTTCCAACCCCTCATGCGGCAACAACGCCGCCATTCCAAGCTGCGTATAACTTGGCAAGCTGGTCAGTGCGGGCGTCATATCGGCCGAATAACGATCCTCCATCCGCAGCCGCTGCATCAGTTCCTCACCACACTCAAAGCGCAGCCCGTCCGAAATAATCACAAAAATCTTCTTGTCGCTCGTCAAATAGCCGCGCACAAAGTCGCGAAAGAAATCGCGCTGCGATACGACGCTTGGCACGTCCCAACTTGCTGAGCGGTCAATCCATTGCTGCCAACTGTCGTTGACCTTCATTAAGTAGCGGTTGCTGTACTGTGCCTCCACTTGCTCCGCAACCGTTTTCAAAATGGTTGTTTGTTGTGACTGCTGGGCATGGTAAATGAATTGTCGATACAAACGATCTATACGGAACCATTGGGTTCGATAACGTTGCACTCCATCCGCCAGCGACCCCATTGTTAGATCGGCTGCACTCAGCGCCTCAAAGAACTGTGCCGCACGTTCAATCGCCGCATACAAATGTTCAAATGGGGCAAACCAAATGTTTGTCCGCCGCATCCGTACAATTTGGGCGCAACGATCGGCCGAAATCGTGCGGCCAGCCACGCCGCGCACCAAGTCCCGCAAAATTTTGCGCTCAATCACCTCAAATGTATCGAGTCCCACGACGTCATCGAGCGACCGCTGATGCAAATCGTTCTCGATTGCCAGCGTTTCCGCCGCATACGCCGCCAGCGTCTGATAATCTTTTTGATAGTGCACGCTGTCCTTCCACTCTTTGAGCAGAATCAACGCATCAGAATGCAGCGTTGCCGTTTCCCCCATCCCCAGTTGATAGCTAGACCGCAGCAACGTCAGCAGAAAGTCACGGACAGTCGCCGTCTGAGACCGATACCCATACTGTCGCGCCAGCCGATCAAACAAAAACGTTTCCAAGCCACTATGGGTAATCCGCCGTTGTTTTGTCTCTCGCTCCGCCGCTAGCTCTGCAAAAAGTTGCTTCACCACGCTATCAATCCGCGCCTCTGCCCCTGCACACACCGCCAACATTTTGAGCCGTACCGTTTGGATCGTATCTCCCGCTGTCAACAATTGTTTCAGCTTCGCAATCCGCTGTGGCGAACCAAAGAACCCTTCGTGCGCCGTTGCCAGCTCGCGGAACTCAATCTGCGGTAGACCCAACTCGCTCAGCCACATCGCCTGCCGATCGGCGACAAACTCCCCTTGTGCCAACTGCACATCGAGCAGCCAATTCTCAATATCGGGCGGCTGTGCGTCTGCATGGTAGACTAAAAATTTCTGCGTCGGCCGCTCCCGCAGCATGCGATACTTTATGCCAAACGCATTGTTGTCCAACGTCAGCTTCTCCACCCCAGCCAACGCCAGCGCAGCAAACGCATCCCCCATTTCCTGTTTAGCATCATACCAAAACACAATGCGGTGCTTTTCAAATTTTCGACTTAACGCACGTTCAATTCGATTCATACAAACTCATCCAAACCTCTGAGGTCTTTCTTTCACCTATCACTTCAAAACAATCGGCACAAACACCTGATTGGGGAATGCTCGCTGTCGTAACCAAAGCACAATAGGCTTCGGCCGATAATCACTATCAAACAACCCAAAATAATGCTCTATGTCATCATCAACCCCAACACCATCATTCCCCAGCGAATCGACCAAGTTATACCACGTCACCACAGGCACATCTGACCATCCGTCAACAATGTCTAACGCCTCTATAAAATACTGCTTCTGCTCCGCCTCCGTCACACTTCTCTCCGCATCATTCCCCGTATTCCAGCCAAACTCTGTAAACCAAATTGGCTTCACATCTCCATAGCTTGCCATCATCAGACGCACACTATCAACCCCGCACGCAAACGCCCAACTACTATTCTCACACTCGTCAGGCGCACCGTTTGAATAGGGATGCAGTGCCAATCCGTCAAACGATCCTGCAACCCCCGCTTCATACATCCCGTTCAAATAGGCTAAATCTGTTCCAGCCAGCGACCCACCCAAAATAGTGATGTCGCTGCGTGCCGCTTTAGCTGCCGTATAACTACGCTGAAGCAACCCCGTATACGCGCTCGCATTTGGTTCAGGCATCCAGAACCGATCAAGATTTGGCTCATTCCAAACTTCATACACCTTAACCCGATCGCCAAACAGGTCAATCAGCTTGACCAGCGCGTCTGCATACTCGTCATTTTGACGAGGCGGGTAGGCTTGATCCCATTCTGGTGTGTCGTCCCCATTGGCGTTGCAAATCTTGTTTGGATCGCTCGATGCCCAACAAGGTGGCTGCATCATGATGAAGTAGACCTGCATCCCCATTCGGTTCGCGCTGTCAACCACGGCGTCAAGTGCTGAGATAGACCACGCATGCCAAACATCAGGTTGACGCTCCAACATGCGCCACGATACGCCGACGCGCACAATATCAATGCCAGCCGAGGCTGCCAGCTCAAGCCGTGCATCGTCTACCGCCTGCTCCCATGTTGCATGAAAATGTACGCCAATCAACGGCTCATCGTGACGGGGTGGCAAGCTGCTGCCTTGACTCACACTCAAATCAACCTGGTTGCTTAGTTTGCGCCATTCACCTGGCAACCCTTCCACCCAAATTTGGGCAAAATAAGTTCCTGCTTCAGGCATCATGCGCCAGCTTGTAAACTGTTTTGTCTCTCCTGGCTCTAAACGAATGTCTACCTCATATGGGAAATCGACTTTATTCATGCAGCCCCAGTCACCCGCCGTACAGTTGGGGCCTCGTACGCCAGCCGTCACTCTTTCATAAGTAACGACCGAACTACTCATGTTTTTGAGCGAAAAGGTGGCGACCAACAACTCGTTTGTAGATGGGTTCAATGGCGTAATCGACAAATTCTGGCTCACGACCACGCCTGCCGCCGCAGCCACAGATCGATTCACCTGATCCCCATGCAGCCACCAATCGTCAAGCTGGCTGCTTATCTGCCAAAAGTAATCACCTGCTGCATCAAATCGACGCTGCCCCGTGTAGCTGTAGCTTTGTCCAGCGCCCAACGTCACTGTTGTGTCATATGGAAAATCGGAATGGGTCGTACAATCCCAATCGGCACAGTTTGGCCCGCGTCCGCCAACCCCCAGCCGCGTAAACGTCATGGAGACGTCGCTGTCATTGCGGACTGTAAATTCAGCCGTCACCATCTCCCCTGTCGCTGGATTAGACGGGGTCAGGGTCAGCGCATTGGTGACGCTTAGTTTAGATTGTGGCGTAGCAACATAATGATTGAAAATTGCGCCATAAAGATGCCAATCGTCGCTCAAAACGCTAATTTGCGAAAATCGACTGCCTTTTTCATCGTATACACGTTGACCAGAATAAGAATAGCTTGCACCCACGGCCAAACTAACGTTTTCGCGAAATGGATAATCTTCATAGTCGGTGCAGTCCCAATCGGCACAATTTGGCCCGCGTCCGCCCACGCCCAGCTTCTGCAATGTAATCGCCGTCGCACCGTCGTTGCGTACTGTGTAGGTGGCCGTTACCGTTTCGCCCACGACTGGATCAGCAGGCGTTAACAGCAAAGGTGTGACCACGCTTAACTGTGGTCGTACTGCCTCAGCCGCAAACATGGTCTCCACAATCCCCATATCAACACCACCTGTAATCAAACACAACAGCAGCAAAACAATCCAATGAATTCTACGCATCAATATATCTCCCCTTACAGACAAACCTCTAAGGTCTTTTCTTCATTTCATCCTTCATCCTTTCTTCCCTACCCCTTCCCCGTCAACCCCGTCACCTTCTTCAGCGCCTTGCCAAATTTGTTGTAGTTGACGCGCACGCCGTCGTCGAGGTCGATGGCGAGTTGTTGGGTGGCGAGCGGGTAGAGGGTGTCGCGCTCGTAGGTTTCGAGTTCGGTGATGGTTTTGGTGAGCTTGCCGATTTGCTTGAGCGCGGCGGCGCGTTCGCGCTTGGCGGTTGCGCTGATGCTGACCTGCTCCAGATATGTTTTGTGGGCGGTTAATTTGTTGCGGAACTCGCGCAGGTAGTCGTTGAGGACGATGGAGACGGTGTCTGGCCGGTAGCGGTGCATGTAGATCAGGGCGTTGAAGCTGCCTTTGGGGCTGCTGAACAGCCAGTAGATGGGGCGCTTTTTGTACATCTTAATGTGATGGGTGTAGAAGTCGCGCAGGAAGTAGCTGCGGATGTCGCGGCCGAGCGCCCGTTCGAGGAAGGCGAGATTTTCGTCATAGTGCGCTTCCCCAAACGTGATGCGCAAAAACTGCTTGAACCGCGCCACAATATCATCCTCAAACCACTCCCCACCCAGCAGCGGAATCACGTTATCTTCGTCAGGGATGAAGGATAAAGGATGAAGGATGGATTCGTCTTCTTCATTCATCCTTCCGCCTTCCGCCTTCATCCTTACCTTCCGCAGGAAGTCCTCCACCGTTTCGCCAGCGTTTGCCAAGATGAGGCCGGGCTTGTCGAGAGAGTAGCGGCCGAACATGCACCCCACCGCATAGCTCACAAACTCCCGCATCGTATCTTCTACCAATTTAAGCTCAAGTCCAGCGTCAAAATTGTCCCATCGGCTAATAAGCTTTGCTAATGGTGGGCAGACTTTGCTCACATCTGTTAGTGAAGCTGTACCTAATGAAGTACCTTTGTAACGATGGTATGGGTTGCATCTCAAAGTTAGTTCCGTAAAGGGAACATCGGACTCCAAAGTGTCATATAGGGCGTAATTTTCGATAAACAGATTGTTATTGTTTTCTTCTAAACCTTGTAACCTCAATGTTGCTTCATTCCATAGATTACGCGATAAAGCATAAGATTCACTAAATGTACTTACATTATCTCTTTTCTGCACAATTGACGGGGCAGAAAAATTGACAGATGATTCGTAATTATCCCAATCATGCTCTTCAAGCCTTACTGCCTCTTCTGAAATCTGCCTGATTCTGTCGCTTTCTATTAACGAAGTATCTATTGGTAGGAGAGCAATGTAGCCTGGTAGAAAATTCAGTGTTGGGTTCAATATTTTAAGGAAGCTAACTGGAAGTTTAGAGCATAAAAAGGCAAGCAGTGATTTGGTGACAAGGCTATTGAATGGAAAAGCCAATGCAGAAGCATCGTTGAAATGGTAGCCTTCAGGCTGATACCGCGCAGCGAACGCTCCAGATGATAGCTTCGTCCAAGTAATACCTTCATGGAAAACTTTGTCTAGATTAAAATTGTGTGCCAATACCCGTTTCCCAGACGAATGGAGTCGTGTCTGTAGCTCATGTCCATCATTACTCCAATCAAGAACGGTCTCATAATTGCCAAACCACTTTCGGAACTCCCCACCCTTTGCTTGTAAAAACCATTTATATTTTAATCTTTGGGTATCTGCTCCTACAATGAATGTTTTGCCTAACTCTACTTCGTGCCAATAACGAATGTAACGCGAATTTTCACCAGTTATTATCCCGATACGGGTGTCAACAAACTTGCTCAAGGGGGGGAATTGTGCGAATGCTCGACGCTCAGCGTCACTTGCCCAATAGGCAATTGGGGAGCCAGGGATTTTCTGGAATTCGGCCGAACTTGCACGGCCTAACCTTTCATTCTGTACAGGAAATTCAAAGGGGGTTCCGCTCTCATCCGTCTCAAAATAACGTACACATGAGAAATGCCCATGAGTGAGAGGTTGATGTACATTGAGCAATATAGTTGCCGCCGTTCCAAAATTGATCCCCATGCTGGTTCCACCTTTGCCAAGATAAGGCATATGGACCATATCAATAATTGTTGATTGGTTTAAAAGCTCTGTTCGCATTTTTTCATACGATGACAGAAACATCCATGATTCCATTGTGATCATCGCATGGTAACCAGCAAATTTGTTTAACTCAAAACCCCGTTCAATAAAAGTCGCAAAAAGGTCAGACTTCGTATTCGGGTATTGTTTTTTGAGGAATTTCTTCAATTCCTCATTCATCCCCTTACTACCCATATACGGCGGGTTGGCAATCACAACATGATAGCGCGTCGCCAGCTTTTCCAGTTGGTCAAGAACGGGCAGCACCGCCCTGTTTGCATTCAAGTTGAGAAGATTTTGCGCCGCCGAAATCCGTTCGCGCAATGTCCTAATCTGCTGCACCGTTAACCGTGGCCGCAGCAGCGACCCCACATTTTTCACCTGCGCCATCCCGTGCAAATCATGCCGCAGCGCATCCTGTAGCGGCAGGTCGAGCAAGCTGCGCCCCAACTGCCTAAACCACGTCGCCTCCTCCAACATCGCCGCCAGTTGCGTCCGCTCCAGCGCAGGCGGCCGCAATACCGTCACGTTCGGCGTTGCCTTCGGCTGGCCATTGCGCCCCCAAAAGCGCCGATCCTTCTCCCGCGCCTTCATCATCAGTGCAAACCCCGCCAGCGCCCCCGCCCGCTCGTCAATCTCCAACCCCGTCAAATTGTGCTGCAAAATCAGCTTCGGAATCTCCCGCGCCCGATACCCTTCCTCCTCATACATCGCAAACAACAGCTCAAACGCATAAACGAGCATGTGGGCCGAGCCGACGGCGGGATCGAGAACGCGGATTTCCTCAACGCTTGATATTCTTAAAACCTCTGAGGTCTTGTCACCAATCTTTTCGCCCTGCACCCAGACCTCAGAGGTTTGTCTCGCACCTTTTATACTCTGCTCAAAAACCTCTGAGGTCTTTTCATCCATCGCAGGATTAACATAAAATTCCATCCGCTCCCGCAGCCGCGAATTCGGCCGGTTTTGCAACCACAGTCGCCCCAGCGAATTCTCCACCAAATAGCGCACAATCCAGTTGGGCGTAAAAAGTTGTGTTGCTGCTGGAATATCGGCCGCTGCAATCTTTTTGTTCTTTTTCAGCGCGGCAAACACCTCATCCTTCTTTTCCGCAATATAGAACTGATACAGCCACCCAATTACCTCTACATCGGCACAATTTTCGGCCGTCAGCGCCTCGCGCATTCCTTGCAACACGCTGTTTGGCGACAGCAAATCGGCTGGCATCAGCAGTTCTGTATAGTCCTCAATCGACTCAAACATAAACGGCATCACCGTGTGATAATAGTTACACACCGCCACCAGCAGCAGTCGATACGCCTCTTGCTGTGGATCGGCCGATGCTGTGCGCCCCGCCAGCAGGCTCAACACCTGTTGCGCATCCACAAACTTACTCAGCCGCTCATCAATCTGCCCCTGTTTTGCCTCTTGCAACAGCTCTGGCTGCACAAACCCCGCGCTCGGCGACACCGTCCCGATCAGCGTGTAGTTGTTGACATCCATAAAGCGCAGCGCACAAAAACGGTTGAACCACGTATACGCCACGCGCTCCACCACATCCGCCCGTGAGGACGTCTCAACCGCCGCCTCCAACTGCTTCAAAGTTTTCGCCTGCGCCCGCAACGCTGCGCTGTCCATCGTCAGCACCCGCTCCAACTGCGCCCCAACCTGCTCTATCAACTGCCGCCGCGCCGCCTGCGCAAATTTCTCTAATGTTTTTGTGTCCATAATCACTTCACTATGAAGCACCCACTACCAAGTCCCTCCCGTCGGGGAACCAAGTTCCTCCCCCTTCGGAGGAGGTTAGGTGGGGGTCTTCGCCTTCACCTTTATGCTATACTGTCAACATACTGCAAGTACAGGACTTACAATTATGGTGCGAAAAATCTTCAAAACGGGCAACAGCCTCGTTATCTCACTACCAAAAGAATCATTACAACAGCTTGGTTTGACCGAAGGCAGCACGCTCAATATTGCCTTCGATCCCAAATCCCAGCAGATTATACTGGAGCCAGTTGTGACACTCGTAGACGACATCGACGCAGAGTTGACTCAACAGCTCGATCAGTTTATCGACCAATACCGTCCTGCCCTTGATGCCTTGGCAAAATGACCCGCTACCTTTCACCTCAGCAGATCCTATTCATCCATACTCGCCTCATTGAGCAAACAGGCGGCTCGCACGGCGTGCGTGATATGGGCTTACTAGAATCAGCCGCTGCACGTCCGCAAGCGACATTCGATTCGGTTGATCTCTACCCAACGCTCTTTCTCAAAACAGCCGCGCTCATGGCATCGCTGACGCAAAACCACCCGTTTGTCGATGGGAACAAACGCACAGCGATCACAACGGCGGGCCTTTTCCTACGGCGCAACGGCTATCAACTGATCGCCACCAATGCTGAACTCGAAGCGTTCACACTTACCGTTTCGGCTGATCACCCCAATCTCACTTGGATCGCCAACTGGTTTGAAACCTACTCAACAACCCCCTAATTTTCCCGATTTGTTTACTCATTAAGTGAATCACAAGGAATCATTGACGAAAACCTCAGAGGTTTTTATGCACAGGCCAGAGCAGATGACAACAAACCTCTGAGGTTTGTTGTTTGAATATTGTTAATTATTCACCGTTCGTTCTGCCGCTTACGGCGTCATCCTACAAGTTTAGATAATTACCCTGTTCAATCACATCACCCATTGCCCGTCTAAGCGTTGCGATGTAGGCATCGATATCTGCTTGCGATTGCAATGTTGCCTTACCAAACTGCGTTTTCTGTACCACATCGGCCAAGAAAATGTGTCTTGGCTCACGAACCATCTCTGTTGCGGGTTCTGATGAGCTGTCGGGCTTGTGAACAGGATAAACAGGTGTTTGCTTCGGCCGCGCCCACTGAACCATTTGTTGCTGCGCCTCTCGATACCCTTTCTCATCAAACAGCCGCACCCGCTCCCGAATTACCGCAATCAACGTTTGTTGCTCAAACGCCTTTTGCACCGCCTCAAACGGCTGGAATAGTTGCGCCCGTTGTGACTTGCTCAGCTTCTCAAACTCAACCATTGATTCCAACCGTTGCCAACGATTATCAATTTGAGCAATTGCCGTGCTGCGCTCCGTCCGCACTTTCGCGTCTAGCTTCGCTTTTAAGGATGCTAGTTGCACCTTCGCCCGTTGAATACGATTGCCCTCATAGCAACGTGGATCAACTGCTAACTGCCGCAATTGCTCCAACTCATCTCCATCAATATAGACAAAATTAGGCTGTTGTCGTTCCAACAGATGCTGTACCTCATCAAAAATATGACGCTGCGGTCCCTCCATAAAACTATGCAGGGGTTCCAGCACATCTTCTTTCAGATCAAGCAACTCATCAATTAGCACCACCAATTCTTGAATGTAGTAAGTGTATGGCTTGCCCGTCAGCGCTTGCAACTGGCTGACCGCCTGTGTGAACTGGGTATGGAAGGGATAACGTCGCGCCTCGTTTTCTAGCTTGCGCAGTTTGTCCAGCATCTTCTTAAACTCATCCCCCAACGCACGCCCCATTGACTTTGCATCATTGGCGGCACTCGGCCGATCAAAAAAGTCGCCATAGAACGCCTTGAGATCGCGCAACGTGCGTGGCGAAATCGTCGCTTGTGGTGACAAAATCACATTGTCAAACACACGTGTATTGCGCAGCATCCGTGCCAATGCACCTTCTTCCAACAGGGTGCTGTCCTGTCGCGCCTCGACATGATTCCCCGCCAGCAGCTTCGCTAACAAACATTGCACCGCCGCCAAATACCAACCATACGGCTTGTGTTCATACCGCTCAACCAAATGCTTGAGCGTCGTGCGTTGCCCCAGTGTGCTGTTGCTCTTGATAAAGCCCAGCATGTCATACTCCGCCTCGTTCATCTTCTCATCCGCCATTCCGGGCAGCGTGGCGCGTGTGCTGTTCAAAAAGTTAGCAATGTCGCTCTCACGATACATGTAGCCGCGCAGCATCTGCAAATTGGGATAGGTGCGCTCGACTAGCCTGTGGAACCCCTGCACAATGCGCCTCTGCGGATCGCCGCCGCCGATCTCCAAATCGCTCCCCTCGACAATCAGCATAGCTGTCGTCAACTGGTCACGCACCTGCGTTTGCAGCCCCGCATAACGCTGCTGATTGACAAACTGTTTGTCAGTTAGAATGCGTTTGATCGACTCTTGCTGGGCGATTTTCGTATTTTGACGCACATACTTTTCCGTCTTTTTAAACATCGTCAAATCAGCTATCAGCCGATCATCGGGTGGCATCACGACCAGCAACTCGCTGCGTCCCATCGACTGCGCCCGCAGCACCATCTCGTTGCCCGCATGCTCATGAAACGGGCTAATGATGCGAATCGTTAGCTCCTGCTCACGACTGATCAGCCGTTCATCCAGCCGACGAGCAAACGGGTAATCATACCCAATCTCGTCGTAACGAATTTTGTTGCTCTTGATGACGTGGTCAAACA
This sequence comes from Promineifilaceae bacterium (SeqCode), assembly GCA_049614105.1. Classification (GTDB taxonomy): domain Bacteria; phylum Chloroflexota; class Anaerolineae; order Promineifilales; family Promineifilaceae; genus CALECP01. Next base: position 21,996 of record JBMZDF010000003.1, on the reverse strand, counting down.
ATAGCTTGCCCAACGTGTCCGCAATTGCGGCATCATCAACATCAATCGCCTTAATCTCCTCCTCGACATCCTTTTCCTCATCAGTCAAAAAGGCAAACAGATCGCCATTGCGCTCAATATATGTCTCACGCTCCAGCAGCCGCAGCGCCGTATCAATCTGCTCGTGAAGCTGCGGCAGATCGCAAGCAAAACTAGGCAGCATCAACACCGCAATGTTGCGTGTGGACGCCTTAAACTCCTTCACATATTTGACCAGAAAAAGCGCTTTGAGGATTCTCACGGCAAAAGGAGCATCCAAATGCCGTTCAGCCAGCACAATCGCCCGCTGAATGCTCGATTTGAGCGCGGTGCGAATTCCCTCAAACATCAGGTCAAAGGTCGCCAGTTCGCCTACCTGATGCGCCCCAATCTGCACCGCTACCTGCTGGAATACGCCCAACATTGAGCGTTCACCAACGGAACTGTGCTTGCCTTCAAACGCATTGTGAACAGACAAACCCTGAATCGCGCTTTGGAACAGCACAAACTGATATGGAACAAAGGGGTAACTATCAACAAAGTGACTTTCACTGCGGAAGTTGCGATATGTTTGCGATCCGTCGGCAAAGTCGAACAGCGTCTTGAAATTATTGACCTGCGCCCCGTAAAGCTGCTCCGATAGCCGCGCCCCCTGCACATTTTTCGCCAGCAGACGGCGCTGAATCACCTCGGCCACATCGGCGCTGGTCAGCTTCATGCGATTGGCAAAACGCGCCTGAATTTTGGAGAAATCGTTCTCCTGCTTGTCGCGCAGTTCACCAATGACGGTGTTCATATCCTCCTGCGCCGTCACAATCACCCACGCCCGCCCGCGCGATTTTGTGGCGAGGCTTTCGGCAATCGTTTGCAGGTTGGTCATCAGTTTCGTGTTGTCGGCAATGTACTGCCCTACCTCATCAACAAAAAAGTTGAGGCGGAAGTCGCGCCCTTGCCGCTCGATGTACTTGTTAATCTGTGCAGCAAAATCCTCAATTGATAAATTGTAATCAGCACGATATTTATCAAGGATGCCAGCGGCCGAGGCAACACTGTTGCCCGTCGCCTGTGCATACGCCTTGGCGATGTTGTCCCCTTCCAAAATCACAATCTCACGTCCAAACTCCCAAGGCTGCAACGCAATTTGTGCATAGGCGGACTTGAACGCCGTATACTGACCGCGACCGTCAAGATCGCGCTCAAACTGGGCAATATATCCCTGCTTGCCAAAGTAACCACACATCTCGTCAAACACCTTGACAAACACGGCAAGCAGCGCGTCAATCTGTGTCTTACTGATAACGGTTGCTTTTTGGTCGATATTAAACAAAATGCTCTTTGATGGAATCGCAACCGCTTTGCGCAAGTCACCTTTGAGCAGCGCATTGTCACCACACTTTTCGAGAAACGCATCGAGCACCGAGATACCATCCACGTCCTGATTTTCGAGCAGCAGCGCCAGCATCTTGAGCAGATGGGATTTACCAGAGCCAAAAAAGCCTGAAATCCAGACGCCGTTCGCGTTTTGATAATTCGTATAGGCTGTAAGAAAGTGATCAAGTCGCTTGGCGACCTCGTTGGTTAGCACATATTCTTCGACTTCGAGACGTAGGCTGGCATCGTCATTTGCCTTGATAACACCTTCGATCGGGCGATCAATCGGTTTTTGGAAGATGGTGGATAATGTTGTCATGTTGTACTTCGTCCAAACTTAAACTTTGAGGGTTGTGCTGGCGTTCATCAAACTTCGTAATGGTAGATATTGAAGGCGCGGTAGTATTTGTCGTCGTGTAATCGGCCGAATAAGCGCAAAGATGCCCCGCTGGCAACTGTCTGAATGTAATCCCCTGGAAAAAACATTACCGTTGGCTGTTCCTTGGCAACGCGCTGCAAATTGTTCAACACGTTGTGTGAACGAATGTAAGGAAACACCTCACCCACTCCGCTGACAAACAAAATATCAAACGCCTCGTCCTGCATTTTGGCGGCAATCGCTGGCACAAGATGCGTTTCGGGATCAAGCGTACTTTGCAACAGTTCGAGCAGTCGATCGCGGTCAACAGTTGGCTCAATTTGCAAAATACGATCCCAGATGCCACGCCCTTTGAGCAACTCAATCGATAAATTGTAAAGATTAATCGCCAAGACGCGAATCCCTCGCTGGGCAAGTTGCTTTTGCAAATGCCCTTGAATCTCGGCCATGTCGTTCTGCTCTTGGGGTGCGTAGGGGCAGATAAAGAAGGGAACTTCGTTTCCGAGTCCTTGCTTTTTGAGAAAGCGTTCGCTTTTCAGCACGGTCAACAGGTGGTTGAAACGATCGTCGATAGGGGCTTTTTGTAAATCCGCCTTCATGTGAGATAAACCTCTGAGGTCTTTGTTAGAAACTTTTAGTCATCGTTGATAGACCTCAGAGGTTTTGTCGTGGGTCGTTTAGTTTTACTGACAAATCTTGGAGGTCAATGGGGTAGATGCGCAAATCGGCCGAATTGTGTTGGGCAATCGTTTGTACAAGCCGTGGCGTTAGCAATGCTGGAATAATCTGTCGTCCCTCTGTTAGCAATTCAGCTTCTTTCAACATCTTGAAAATGACCTGCCGCTGTTTTTTGCGCGTGCTGTCGGCAACGTTGGCAACCTCTGCATGCCAAGCTGATTTGGCGTTGAAGTAGGCCCAGTAATCATCGTCGGTAAGTTCGTAGGTGAGGTTTAAATATTTTTCGCGCAGTACCTCAACGGCGAAGTCGTAAATGTAACGATAGCGGCGGCAAACGGCAAGCCAGAGGAGGTGGGTTTGTTCGCTGTGTGTGCCGTTGAGGAGGAGGGTAAATTCGGCCGAATCTAGCAGCTTCAAACGAGAGGCAATAACACGGTACATCGTCTTTGCCGTTTTAACGGTGCGTGTTTGTAGTCGGTTTTCCACGACAGCTAATTTTCGCACGGTGTCCCAATCGTCTTCTTGTTGATACAGTCTCGCAATGATTAACGACTGATAGTAGGAAAGGGTTCCGCTGGTGAACGACATGCTGTATTTTTCGGCCGAAGGCATGGTCAAGGTGTGTCTCCTCTTTGTTAGGTATGCTCCTAATTGTAGCGACGTATCACAAATTGACCTGCCCCAACTTTATGCCCTAAGTATGGTTGTATTTGATCCCCTGATCGGCGTCATCGTTTCCCGATACGTTTGTATGAGCCTGTAAACTAATCTCGTTTGCATCTGAGATTCCTTGGGTGAGATTTTTGCTGCTGGAAATTAGCGCCCGCAGTCTTGTTTAACAACCCAAAATTGTCTCAAAAATTGCATCCAGCGATCTAAAGTATTGCATTTTAAGCAGCCAGATACGTTTGTAGACCCCCCCCAAGTAATTACTGTGTATAGAACAGAACGATCGGGACAAGGCTGTTCCCCTTCCACACGGCTAAAATAAGCCAAACGGCGTATAGAATACGCTGACAATAGTTGTATAATCGAACGATATTAGTTGCATTGTCGAACGATTATGAGTGAACAACAACAATTTCAGGCCACGATGGTGGCGCTTGTCCGTGCGTTTGGCTGGCATCGGCCAATGTCAACGCCATGCGGTAAACCTGTCCCGATTGCTGAAGCCCATGCACTGATGGAGCTAGAGAAACAGCGTGTGTTAACACAACATGAACTAACGATACGCCTCAACCTGTCAAAAAGCACGGTGAGTCGCCTTGTTGGCAACATAGTGAAGCGCGGTTGGGTGGAACGCTCACGCAATGCAACAGATGGGCGTGTAAGCGACTTACGGCTGACCGACGCAGGACATAAGGCAGCCGCCGAAATGGAGCAAGCACGTGAGCAAAAAATAGCGGGTGTTCTGGGTGCTATTTCGGCCGAAAATCGCCCCCAACTCATCAAAAACCTCAACCTTTTACTGGAAGCTATCCATGAATCTTCGCAATAAACAGTTTGCCTTTTTCATTATGCTAGTAGCCTTACTGGCACTTGCTAGCTGCACGGCATCATCAACTGACCTGCAAGAGGAAGTCGCGGAACGTGGTGCGGAAGTGATGCCGTTCGACCTTGAGCGGACGACGCATGTTTTTGAGAAATTGGGCAACGGTGGCTTGCAGCAAGTGCTTGCTGATGATGGTGATGCGGAACAGGTGCGACTTATCCGCGAACATTTAGCGGAAGAAGCAGAGCGCTTCCAAAATGGTGACTTCCATGACCCCGCTATGATTCACGGTGACGATATGGCCGGCTTACATGAACTGGTGACGGGAGCAGACCAGCTAACCATCATCTATAGTGAAATCGAAACGGGCGCACAAATTCTGTATTCAGCCAATGATAATAGTTTAATCAACGCCCTCCACGCATGGTTCGATCAACAGGTCAGTGACCATGGCTCTCACGCAGAAGGGCATTGAGATGACGCTATCACAGCGTGCCCCCTTCCCCATTTTGAGAAGCCACAGTCGAATTCTGGGATAGTGGTAGTGAAATCGTCAGTTTCGTTCCGTTGCCCAGTGCAGAGACGACCGTCAGATGAGCGCCAACCAACTCAGCGCGTTCATACGCACCGAGCAAGCCAAAATGTCCATGGGCCGAATTGGCAATAAATGAGTCTGGTGGCTCGAATCCTATGCCGTTGTCTGAAATCGTGAGCCACAAAATGCTGAGTTCATAGCGCAAATAGACGGCAACTTCGGTTGCTGTAGCGTGTTGCTGGACATTATTAAGCGCTTCTTGCGTGATGCGATATAGAGTGAGCGATTCGGCCGAGTCGAGCATCCGCTCCTTTCCCTCAACCTTGAAGCGGATCGGCATCTCCCATGCCGAGCGATAACTCTTGATCAACGTTTCAAGTGCGGCAACAAGCCCCAACTCTTCCAAATAACTAGGGCGCAAATCCCGAATCATGTGGCGTAACTCTTTGGTTAACGTTGCAATCTCATCTTCCATGTGCGCCAAAATGTCCGCCAACTCCCCTTGAGGATTGTCCCACTGCGCCAGTTTCACCTCCTGATTGATGACGGTCAGCGTCTGAATTGCACCATCATGCAGCTCGCGTGCAACCCGTTTGCGCTCCTCTTCTTGTCCCAGCGTGACCGCGCTGGCATAGTCGCGTAAATTTCGCTGCGCTTGCTCCACCTTGGCCGCCATCTGTTTGAATTGCGCTTGTAACTGGCGTACTTCGGAAATTCCGTCGATCGGTGCGTGAATGGCGTCAAAATAGCCGTTTCCAAGCTGGGCCGCCTGCTGTGATAGATGGCGCAACGGCGTGACGACTTGGCGTTGTCCAAACCAGAGGGCGCCCAGCATAACAGCAATCAAGGGGATAAGCGTTAGTGGGGCAACTTCCGTCACGCGCAACTGAGTGGTTAGTACTTGTTGCCACGGTTCTTCCACAATAATTGCCCAGCCGTTGACAGCCAACGGCGCGTAGGCGACGATGTGTTCCCCATCAGGCGCTGGCGCGAACAGGATACCGCGCTCACCGTTCAACCCTTCGGCAACACCTGCGTGTTGCACCAAAAATGCGCCATCCTCATGCAGATGGCCTTGTTGATAGACGATTTCCCCGTTTGGATCGACCACAAACACGGCATTACTACGATTATCAGGCAGCGCGTTGTCCAGAATTTGAGCCAATTCAGCCGTCTGGTTTTGGCTTGTCTTAAGCTGTTCATCGAGCATGGAGCTCAGTAAATCAACGGAGCGCTGATCACGTTCGGCAACCAGATTGCGCATTGCCGCCTGATGCCCTCGCAGGCTGGACAGAACGACAACAAGCAAGACAAATGCAGCTAGAAAGATAGTGAAGAAGAAGGTGCGAAACGGGATACCTCGATACATAGTTATAAAAGCAGGATTCGCCAAGCTACTTTTCGGCCGAAATCAACCCATGTGCCATCGCCACCGTCACCGCTTTAGTGCGTGTATTGACATCGAGCTTGCGAAAAATCTTAACTAGATGTGATTGGACTGTGCGGTCACTAATCGTCAGTTCACCCCCAATCTCCTTATTGGTGCGTCCATTTGCAACAAGCCTCAAGACTTCGTTCTCGCGGTTGGTTAGATAAATTGCTTCTTCTGGCTCATAGTTATTTGCCATGATGCCAAATAGTAGTGACGTGAGTGACGGGTCGATGACAGAACCGCCCCGTGCAACGCGACGAACACCTGAAATCACGTCCGACGGCGCGGCAGATTTCAGCATGTACCCGTTTGCACCGGCTCGCAACGCCGCACGCACATACGGTTCGTCATCATATGCTGTAATCATTAGCATCTTTATATCTGCATCGGCGGCTCGCAGTTGGCGAGCCAACTCGATGCCACTCTGATCGGGCAATTTGATGTCGATTATCGCTACATCAGGCTGCAATTGTTGAGCCAATTGACGTGCCGCCGCCGCATCCCCAGCTTCTGCAATGACATGTATATCGTTTGCCTTTTCCAAAAAGCGACGAATCCCTGCCCGAACCATTTCGTGGTCATCAACTAATATCACTTTAATCATTATGAAGTCGCATTTTGTGGTGGCGATATAACTGCCAGAAGGGGTAATCCCCAACCCACAAGACCAAAGCTAAACATCAACCCAGAAAGCAAGCGCACCCATGAGTTAAATGTACCAAAGCTATCGCCCGCATAGAATGTGGGTGATAGTTGATCCCCAGTTAGCCTTGCCAACCAATTATTTGAGTCGCGGAAACCGCTGCCAATATCATACATGATATCGCTGATCATGTGGGTTGTTCCATCTAGTACCATCGGCCATGCAAACCAGATAAACGTGATGAATGAAAGTCGGGGTAGCCAACGACTTGGCACAATGTACCAAACAACTAACCAGAGCCAAATCCCTCCATAGAATGAGGTCATGCGGTCAGACCAGGCTACTTTCCACCCAAGTGCAGGGGAGCCGATAAATTGGCGCAACTCCAGCAGGTTGGTTGTCTCTTTGTAAGCGTATTGCACAAAATCCAGTTCGTACATCCCCTGTGATCCCAAGTCGCCAAAGAGGAAAAAGGAGCGTTGCGGCAACTGGTGGCAGGTGATGCTATATAGAGCATAAATGCGATAAGCGGCACTCTCCCAGCCCCATTGCATGAATATAGGCGCTAGCCACGGTAACCAGACAAAAGCTCCCCAAACGACGATGCTAACGAGAAGCCAGCGTTGTGCAAGCCAATTAATAGTTCCTTGGATCATACTTTCAGAGATTTCTGGAGGCGACGCCCGAATTCGGCCGAAATGCGATGCCCCAAGGAATCATCAACCGACACCCAACTGCGATCCGCCTGCCCCTGCACCCACAAGGTAGCTGGCTGCGGATCATCTCCGTAAACAAGCAGAATAGCCATTCCACAGCGGCAATTGTCTGCATCGCAACTATGTGAGAGGGAAGATCCAGCCATCTGAAAGGAGATCTTGACGTTCATACCTGCAAGCGGCAACTGCCGATGAAGTTGTGCTATCGTCGTAACATAATCTTGCTGATACTGTTTCGCTAACATCATACTCCTTTTTGAACTCAACACATCATCGCTAGTCTTTGTAAGGCTTGACGATCTCGCAGGCGAATTCGCCTGTACCCCAGCTCTACCAAACCAGCATGACGAAAACGCCCCAATATGACTGAAATACTTTCACGGTTCAGGTTAAGCATTGCGCCGATCAACTCATGACCACAGGCAATAGGATTTGGAGATACATCTTTATCGATTGTTAATAAGAGATTTGCAACACGACTATCGGCTGCAAATGGCAGTGTAAGCGTAAGCAGATCGCTTGTGTAACTGTCAGCCTTCACAATTTTCTGCATAAAGAACCTGCGTTCAGTAGACTCCATACAAACTTTTGTTCCAACTGCAACCGTTTCAATGTGAAGCTGTGTTTTCAGGAGTTGCCACGCTTTCAAGCGCAGCGGTAAGGGAACTCGTGATGGGGCAGGTGGCAAGACAACATGAGGCCGAGGATAAGTCATCATTATCAATACCACCTGCCTCACTGTTATCTTCCCTGTAGCGCTTGCTGAATCATCCCATCGAATACTTCAAACGGTTGAGCCCCACTAATAAAGAGCCCGTTGACAAAAAAGGAGGGGGTTCCGCGCACATTGAGCCGCGCACCTTCATCAAAGTTAGCCTGAACTTGCTCGGCGTAGCGGTCGTTGTCGAGGCATTCGTCAAATGCCGCCGCGTCTACACCTTCAATTGTGTAGGCGAGTTGCTTAATGACGTCGACATGCGCCCCCATCGCCGTTCCACTCCAGCGCGATTGGTTTGCGAACATCACATCATGTGTTTCCCAATATAGTGCATCATCCCCTTGTTCATGCATGCAATGTACCGACTCATGCACTTTAAATGCTTGAGGTTGCGACGGCAACGGGTAATCCTTAAAGATATAGCGGACTGTTCCATTATCGATCAACGGCTGAATTTGTGGCATCGTCTGATCAACGTGTCGTTTGCAAAACGGGCATTGATAACTCGAATATTCGATGATAGTGATAGGTGCATCTGCCGCCCCTTTGGCTGGTTCATTACCTGCCAGTGGCACATCAACTGGTTCACCGTTGCCTTGTGGCGGCGGTGCGGCGGGCTGCTCTCGTGGTTGATATGCTTCAGCGAGTGTGCCTTCCTTGGCTAAGTTGATCGCATATTCAAATGTCTCAAACGGCTGTGCTCCGACTAGTGGAAATCCGTTGATGAAAAATGAGGGCGTGCCGTTGAGTCGTAGCTGGTCTGCCTCAGCAATGCCTGCCTCAACCTCACTCGCCATGTTGCCGCTCGCATAGCATGATTCAATCTCGCTGCTCCAAAGGTCGATGGCAGACAGACGCCCGGCAATTGCATCGCCCATTGCAGCTTCGCTATTCTGTTGGAATGACTCAGCCTGCGCGAAGAACAAATCATGCACAAGCCAGAAAGCCTCTGTTCCAGCCGACTGCTGCACACAAAGCGCGGCCTCGTGCAGCTTGTATGCCAGCGGATGAAGCGACGCAATCGGGAAGTCGCGGAAGACATAATACACGTCACCACTCTCAATCAGGGGCTTCATTTGGCTCATCGTTTGCAGCGCATGACGACGGCAGAAAGGGCATTGATAATCTGAAAACTCGACAATCTTAACAGGCGCATCTGGGTCGCCCAGTGCCGTTTCGGGGAGGATGGTGACGGCTGCAGGAGTTGGCGCAGCGTTAGGCGCGGACGGTGGCGGTTGCATCAACTCAGCCAGCGTGCCGTTTTCGGCCGCTTCAATCGCTTGAGCAAACGCATCAAACGGCTGTGCGCCTGAAATTTGGAACCCTTCGATAAAAAAGGCGGGCGTTCCCGTCACGCCCGCTGCCTCACCTGCACGATAGTCGGCCTGAACAGCGTCCGTGTGGCGATTGCTCAACAGGCAGTCGCTCACGTCAGACATGTCTAACTCACCAAACGCGGTCGCAATTTCCGCGTCGAGTGCTTCAAGCGACTCAATCTGGAACCGCTCGATTTGATCAAAAAACAGATCATGTGCCTGCCAGAAACCATCGTTGCCCGTCACATCGGTCGCACAACGTGCTGCCTCGTGCAGCCTGTAGGCCAGCGGGTGCAGCGACGCAATCGGGAAGTCGCGGAACTCGTAGCGCAGTCGCCCTGAATTGATGTATTCTTCAACGAGCGGCGGCAACGTTTGCTGATGGTGACGACGGCAGAAGGGGCATTGAAAGTCGGAGTACTCGACGATGACTACAGGTGCATTCGGGTCGCCGAGTGAGCGGTCAAGGGAGGCTGCGGCTGCTGTCGAATCGGGTTCGTCAATCGCTTTTTCGGCCGATTCTGGTTCAACTGGCGCGGGCAAGGTGGCGGTTGGTGCAGGTAGGGCAACTGCCTCAGTCGGAGTGCTGCTCGGCAGCGGATCAATCACAGCTTGTGCAGGTCCGCACGCGGCAAGTATGAAGAGAAAGGAAAATATAGGAATGGTGAACCATCCCCAATGAAAACGTTGTTGCATTGAGTGCCTTGTTATGAGGTTTTTGATGTGTTTAGCCGGTTGTTAGTTGCCGTTTAGCATCAAGTCAATCGCGTTGCGTAGCGTTTCGGCCGATTGTTCGCCGATAAACTTTGCATCTGCATTGCCGTCGGTGTCAAGAATTGCCACCGTCGGATGTCCACGCAATCCATACCCTTGTTGGATGATTACGTTGTCTGGCTCCGCCGCGTTCAGGCGAATAAACTCAAGTTGTGTGCCGTACTCATCTTCTAACCCGTTCACGACGGGTTCAAACGCCGCTCAGGGCGGTCAGTTGTCGGTGAAGAACAACACGAAGGCGGGGCCACCGATTGCAGGCTGGGCAACATCAGGCGATGCGTCTGTGCCACCACAGCCCACAACCAGCAGGGCGATTAGCCCGCCAGTCAGGAGAAAAATGAACTGTGAGAGAAGGTTTACCATTTATTGGCTCCGTGCAGATTGAGCGGCCTTGATGTCATCTGGCCATTGGCTCTTGATAAAGTCGAGCACTGCCTTTATTTCTTCGTCTGTCAGCATATCCTTGTAGGCAGGCATGTTGCTGTCCGATTGCATCGACGCATCTAATCCTTCCGTCCCGTTGTAGATGCGGTCGAGGATGTAGTCGTCGGGATGATGCCAAGTGTGACCCGTTTCGTCGTGTGGCGGTGCTTTCCACGTGCCGTCTTCGTTGGGCGTTTTCCACTCTGTTTGCCCTTCGAGGTTTACGCCGTGACAGTTGGCACAGTTGGCAGCGTAGACGGTTGCCCCCATTTCGAGGGTGGCCGCATCGGCCGAAATTTGCTCACTAATTGTTTGTGGTTCGGCCGATTGACACGCTATCAGCGACAAGGCAAAAAGTAGAAAGGGTATGAGTTTGATGGTTTGCAACGTTGCACCCGCTCCCGTAACTACGCTTCCGCGCTACGCTGACCCAGCATCATGCCAACCAAAATAATTAACGCGACTTCCATTGCTTTGTTCGCCAATCCCAACGTACTGTATTGTGCAGGCGTATGTAATGCAAAATAGCCGATGATGGTGGCAAGTGTATAAACGCCTAGAATGATTGGCAGCAAACGCTGTACCCCATCAGGTAATCCAAGCGGCAACAACATTGCCGCAGCAAGTGCCAGATACCCAAGTCCGTTGAGTAACAGCAACGTATCGCCATTGAAGCCGATCAACAGGTGCTGAACGCCTGTGGCAACCGTCAGACCAGCGACACCTAGCTGTAAGCTGGTCATCCGTTTCTTATCTGAAGCATAAGTGCCACCCGAAACAGCCCCGCCCGCGCTTATGCCTAGGACTAACGGCAGCAGAGCAAAAGAAGCGGCAGCCCCTTCATTATGCTCATCATCTTCCTCTGCGTGGGTGTCCGCAGCTGTGTCTTCATTGCCATGTCCACCATCGGCAAAAGCAATCGCCGTGGGCAATGCAAACATCAAAAGCAGCAAGCAAATCGTTATCCATCTTTTTTTCATCTGTCTCTCCGTTCTGTATGAGTTTTCAACCGTTCCATCTTACTGAATACGTCTGATTGTGAATAGTCGCCAGACAGCGGAACTTGCTCCCCGCCATTTGGCGGGTATAAGCTTTCAGTAGTTTTAGTTGGTCACACCCGCAAAGGCATCTTCAAACTGTTCGGGCGTCACGACGCCAAACCATATTTGGACTTCGTTTCCATCTGCGTCTAGCAGAATAAAGATCGGTTGCGCTTTGATACCGTATTTGCCTACGATTTCGGCGTTGGCGGGGTCCTCGCGGTCAACATAGACAAAGTCAATCTCGCCGTCGTGTTCTTCCTCTAACCCATGCACGATGGGTTCCATATATGTGCAGGTGCTTCACCAATCTGTGTAGAATTCAATTAGCTGAGGTTTTTCGGCCGAAACCGTAACACTTTCCTCAACCGCAGATTCACTGCTGCCGCAAGCGGCCAAGAAAAGAGCTAAGAACAAAAGTAAATAGGTTGTCATAGTTTGCATGGTGCGTAAGCGTACCAGCAAAGTCGCCGACAAATGTAGAAAATTGCACGATCTTGACACAAGATCCGCTAAATAGCGGACGTGGCATCCGCCATTTAACTGATCCGCGCCGCTACGGTTCTGCCCTAAAATTGCTCAACCCGCCACCTTGCCCATATAAATATCCGCTATTTGGCGACTATGCAGTGGGTAGTCATGTCTGTAAGCTTCATAGTTGTTACTCAGAACAGAGTTACCTGTCTGTCTAAAATCAAGAATCTACCAGTTACACACGCATCATCAACTAATGAAACAGTTATCAAGAAGACAATTTATTCGCAGCGGCGGCGCGGTGTTAGGAGGGCTTGCCCTTACGCGCTGTGCGCCTCGATCTGGCTCTATGATGGGTGATACAAGTATGGAAAGCCGCGTGTTGGCAACACAACCGTCGCCTGCTCCAACAGCTACGTTGACTACCCGTAAACCCCTACCGAATCCCAATTTCACCCCTGATGTTGACATCACCATGCGGGCAGTTGCATCGGAACACAACATCATCAAGGGTGAGCCAACGCGACTATTGCGTTACGTTGGTGAACTGCATCAAGGGGATACGGATGCGCTCACAGACATTCCCGACAGCTATCTCGGCCCAACGATTCGCGTGCGGCGTGGGCAGAAGGTGCGCGTCACGCTCGTTAATCAACTGCCAACCGAGACGATTATTCACTGGCACGGTCAGCACATTTCAGAGGAAATGGACGGCCATCCGCGTTATGTCGTACAGCCAGATGAACAGTACGTTTACGAATTTACGGTACAAAATCGGGCGGGGACATATTGGTATCACCCGCATCCCCATCAGCAAACAGGTGGACAAGTGTATTATGGGCTGGCTGGGTTGCTGATCATCCACGACAAGGAAGAGGCGCAATTCAATTTGCCTAGTGGCGCGTATGACCTGCCACTTGTCATTCAAGACCGTACATTTGATACTAATAACCAGTTGAAATATGTAGACAATGGGCATCAAATCATGGCTGGCTTTTTTGGAGGGTCGTTATTGATCAATGGCTCAACTGAGCGAGCGCAAGAGGTCGCCACACGCATTTATCGGCTGCGCTTGCTCAATGGCTCTAATGCACGTACTTATAAACTGGCTTGGTCAGATGGTTCCCCTATCACTGTGATTGGTACAGATGGCGGGCTACTCGCGAAGCCTGTTCAACGTAACTATGTGATGCTGGGTTCGGCCGAAAGGCTCGATCTCTGGGCAGATTTTAGCCAAGATAGTGTCGGCAGCGAACGCGCATTAGTCGCCCTGCCATTTACACACAGTAATTTGCAGAGTGAAGCCAAACTATATCGTTTCAATGTGCAGCGCAGCGAGCCAGAGACATTGACGTTGCCTACGGAATTTGCGCCGCTTGCGTTTTATGATTCGGCCGAAGCTGTCAACGTCGATGCGCCGCGCCTCTTCAACTTCTACGTCGATCATATGACGCCGACCGTCGATGGGCGTGGCTTTGACATGCACAACGCCACCGACAACGAGACCGTCACGCTCAACACGCTTGAATTGTGGGAACTGACCAACGACATCAACGGGCCAAATGGTTTTCCACACCCGATCCACATCCACGGGCTGCAATTTCAAGTGGTGGAGCGCAGCGGCTCGCCATCCGACGTGCGGGGCGGATACATTGATGAAGGTTGGAAGGATACCGTGCTATTAATGCCAAACGAACGCGCTAAAATCCTACTCAAATTTGAAGATTACACGGGTCTCTTTTTATACCATTGCCACAACTTAGAGCATGAAGATGGGGGTATGATGCGGAATTACCGCGTCGTCGCCTAATTAGGAACAACTATGCGTCGAGAAAAGACGAATCTACTCATTGGACTTTTAACGCTGGGCATTATGGTCTTAATCGGTGTCGCGGGATGGCTGATGTTAAAGTCGTTACCGTCGAGCTACTTGGCTCAGTTGCCAAAACCCGTGCAGGATTTGGTAATCCCAGAGCAAGCGAGCGTCTTGCCGACAGCAGTCTCCTCTAGCGAAGAAGCAGCGGCCTTGATTGCTGCAGTTGTGGCAACGTCGACGGTGATTTCGGCCGAAATCACTCCCACAATAACCCCAACCCCGATCCCTGTTGCAACTGACACGCCGCAACCAACCCCAACCCTCGCGCCAACAGCGATTCCCACCGCCTACCGTGTCACAAACGTCGTCTATCATCAGCAAGATTGGAACAACTGCGGCCCCGCAACCCTTGCAATGGCGTTGAGCATCCTCGATATGCAAATCACGCAACACGACGCGACACCCTTCCTCAAACCGAATCGAGAGGATCGCAACGTCTCACCCTACGAAATGGCGGCTTACGTCAACAGCAACAGCAATTTCCAAGCGGTCACGCGCATCGACGGCTCGCTGGCGTTGCTCAAGCTGCTGCTTGTAAACGATTTCCCCGTTATTATCGAGGTTGGCGACCGTGCCCCGTCTGAGGTGGCATGGGTCGATTCTGAGCCAGAATCTGCCTATCGTGATTGGTGGGGGCATTATCTCTTAGCGGCAGGCTATGACGACGCGGCCAACGAGTTATGGGTTTACAACTCACTGATTTGGGATATTGAATCAGAGACAAACACCAACGCGGGACAGCCTTACACATACGACGATTTGCTGACGTTTTGGCCGCAATTCAACAACTCCTACATTATCCTCTATCCGCCTGAGCGTTTAAACGAACTCAATCTGCTGCTAGGTGATTCAGCCGATCCACAAATCATGCATCAGCAAGCCCTTGAAAAGACACAACTTGCTTTGCAAAATCGTCAGGGCGATCCCTTTCTCTGGTTCAACTTGGGCAGCACTTTCACCGAGATGGGACGCTACGAGGAGGCAGCCACCGCCTTTGACAAAGCGCGTTCAATTGGTCTGCCGTGGCGAATGCTCTGGTACCAGTTCGGACCCTACGAATCGTACTATGAAATGGGACGTTACGAGGACATTATTCTGCTGACCGAAGCGACGCTCAATGCACGACCGTATTTTGAAGAATCGTTCTACTGGCGTGGACGTGCGCGTGAGGCAATGGGCGACTTAGAAAAAGCGCGTACTAATTATCAGTGGGCAGTCGATTTTCAACCGAACTTTATGCCAGCTGTAGACGCACTGGCCGCATTAGATAGTTAAACGTGATGCGAACCTCAATAAAAGCTTTCATTGTCCTGTTTACCCTGACCCTAATTGGATTCACAACGGTGCGGCTGGCTTATGAGCCGCTCTACACCGTTCTGCCACCTAGCATTTCGCAGCGATTGCCTGATTTAGCGGCAGATGTGGCAACGGCGTTGCCCGCACCGAGGGAGAATTCGGCCGAAATGGGCAGCGACCAACTCGTCGCCATTCCAGGCGCAGCAGAACCTACTGCAACCCCTTTACCTAACAATACGCTACAACCCATTCCAACCAACATACCTGAGTCGATCATTGAAACAGCAGTTATTGAAGTCGCCGCAACCGAAACACCTTTGCCAACAGCAACTCCCTTACCGACTGATATTCCGCCTACGCAAACCCCAACTGCAACTCCATTACCGCTCGCTTTTACGCTTGATGGTCTGCAAAATATCCCGCAAACGTTTAACAACTGCGGCCCCGCCAACGTCTCGATTGTGCTCAACTATCACGGAGACAGTACGGCGCAAGAAACAACTGCGCTCACACTCAAGCCTAACCCAAATGATCGCAACGTCAGCCCCTGGCAAATTGGTGAATACATCAACGGTGGCCCGAACTCACCAGAGGGGATTGACGGGCTCAAAGTTGCCTTTCACAGCGGCGGGACAGAGCCAATGCTCAAACAATTGATCGCGATTGGGTTGCCACCCGTTGTCGAGCGTGGCATCGACTTCAACGATGGCGAAGGATGGTACGGTCACTATCTGACGCTGTTTGGCTATGACGATGATAGTCGTATCTTTAACGCGATGGATACCTACGCGCAGCCGTGGGCGCCCAACGGCGAACCATTCGCGTATGATGACGTGCTGGGATCGTGGAAAGATTTCAACTACACATTTTTTGTCGTCTATCCAGTGGAACGTGAAGTGGAGGTGCAGATGATTTTAGGCGAAACGCTGCTGGACGAAATGGTGATGTGGGAGAACACGGCCACTATCGCCCGTGAGCAAATCCGCGCAGACGTAACTGACAAATTCGCGTGGTTTAATCTTGGCACGAGCCTGACCGAATTGGGCATTTTAACAGGGGAGGCAGGCTTTTATGAGGAGGGTGTCGCGGCATTTGATGAAGCGCGCAAGCTTGATCTGCCGTATCGGATGTTGTGGTATCAGCACCGACCATACATGGCATATTTCAAAATCGGCCGAAATCAAGACGTGATTGATCTTGCCAACGCCACGCTCGAAACGCGCGGCGGACGCAATGTTGAAGAAACTTACCTCTGGCTCGGCCACGCCCTCACTGCCATTAACGACCCGCTCAGCGCAGGCAACGCCTACCGTGAATCACTCAAAGTGAACACCAACTTTTATCCTGCTCAAACCGCCCTCAACTGGCTAACCCGTGACGGGGGTTGATATACTCATGATCCGCCAACGGATCAAGTCAATTGGCGCGACTTTGGGATTTTGAACAACGTCGACTAGGAAAAGAGTTCATGGCGGTTTTGTCTTGCGTCAGCTACATGAAAGCTCAGATTGCACGGCGCAGCGTAAATATCTCTTCCTGCAAACCATCGGTGATGGCGTGACTGGCGATTTCCCATCCATCTTTACTGACTTCGCTCAGGTAATCGGCAATTTTCGCGGCGTGCCGTGACGTTCGGACAAAGCCAGCATCTTTTATAGATGTGGCGTCTCCTGACGAATCGACGAATCGTAAATTCCCGAGTGATTTGTTGACGATGATGATTCTTCTATATTCCCAATTTGTCATAATGAAACCCAATAATTTCTAGGTTGCTTCTATTAGATACAACGTGACCAATGTAAAGTGAGGCAACCTTTCGTTTTCAGAAAGATGCCCCGATAAAGCTGACACCGTTACAATCGATTACAGTATGATTGAATATGAGTTGGTTTAGTCATGCGTTAAACGAAAACTACGCAGACGTAGGGCGTTTGAAATAACGCTGATACTCGAAAATGCCATTGCACCTGCGGCCAAGATGGGGTGCAGTTCGCGCAGCATTTGTGGCATCGATTGAAATGGGGCAAGGATGCCTGCCGCAATCGGGATTAGGGCGATGTTGTAACCAAACGCCCAGAGTAGATTCTGGCGGATGTTTGCCATCGTCGCTTTGGAAAGCGCAATCGCCTGCGGCACAGAGAGCAAGTCACCACGCATAAGCGTCACATCGGCCGATTCCATTGCGACGTCCGTCCCCGTACCAATCGCCATGCCAACATCAGCCTGCGCCAATGCGGGTGCATCGTTGATGCCATCCCCCACCATTGCGACCGCAAACCCTTCATCCTGTAGTTGCTTGACATAAGCTGCCTTCTCGCCTGGCAGCACTTCCGCAAACACGCGCTCAATACCGACCGACTGCGCGATTGCCTCGGCTGTCGCCTGATTGTCACCCGTCATCATCACGATGGTTAGACCCGCATCGTGCATTTGACGCACCGCTGCGGCCGAACTTTCCTTGACCGTATCGGCCACCGCAATCGCTGCTTGTGCTTCGCCATCAACAGCCAGCCACATCGCCGTTTTCGCCTCGTTTTGAAGCTGGGCGATTTTTGGCTCAAGCCCATTGAGATAGACGTTTTCGCGCTGCATCAACCGCAAATTGCCAAACAGGACTTTGCGATCATCGACCGTTGCCGCGATGCCGTGCCCTGTAATGCTCTGAAAATCGTTTGGTGTGACAATCGCTAGCTGCTCAGCAAGTGCTGCGCTGACGATTGCCTCGCCAATGGGATGCTCACTCCCTTTTTCGGCCGAAGCCGCCATTCGCAGGAGATCGTTTCGGCCGAATTTCGCTGCATCACTTGTCACGATATCAGTCAATGCCAGCTCACCCTTCGTCAGCGTCCCCGTTTTATCAAGCACAACCGCCGTCAGCTTTTGCGCCTGTTCTAGTGCCGTGCTGTTCTTAAACAGGATGCCGTTCTCGGCTCCCTCACCAACGCCAACCATGATGGAAGTTGGTGTTGCCAACCCCATCGCACAGGGACAAGCGATGACCAGTACGGCCACCAGACGGATGAGCGCAGGCACAAAGCCCGCCCCCGACGCCAGCCAAATGCCAAAGACAATAAATGCCAGCGTGATCACAATTGGCACAAAATAGGCAGAGACGCGATCAACTAACTTTTGAATCGGTGCTTTGCTGCCCTGCGCCTGTTCGACTAGCTTGATAATTTGCGCCAGCGCTGTCTCGCGCCCGACTGCCGTTGCCTCAAAACGCAGCAAGCCTTGCTTGTTAAGTGTTGCCCCGATTACTTTATCGCCTGGCTGTTTGTCAACAGGCAAGCTCTCGCCCGTCAGCATACTCTCGTCTACGGCCGAATTGCCCTCAACGACCATACCATCAACTGGCACTTTTTCACCTGGACGCACCAACACGATGTCGCCCCGCACCACCTGCTCAATCGGAATGTCTTGCTCGATGTTGTTGCGAACGACGCGGGCGGTCTTGGCACGTAAGCCCATCAGCTTCTTAATCGCTTCGCTCGTGCGTCCTTTGGCGCGTGCTTCGAGCAGCTTGCCCAGCACAATCAGCGTGATAATCATCGCTGACGTTTCAAAGTAGACGTGTTCGCCTAGAACATTGCCGTTGAACGTTGCGGATGCTGCGCCCATTGTTTTGGCAATCAAAACGGCGACACTGTAAAGATAGGCGACGCTTGACCCCATTGCGACCAGCACATCCATATTGGCGCTGCCGTTGCGTAGCGATTTATATGCGCCGATGTAATAATCCCAGCCGACGTAAAACTGCACGGGGGTTGCTAGGGCGAGAAACAGATAGTTGACCCACAAGGCGTGTGACCACATGCCAATCAGGCCAAAGTCACGTGCCATGCTAAAGATAAAGAGGGGAATCGTAAAAACTGCCCCGACGATCAAGCGTCGCCACTGATGAGTAATCTCTGCTGCACGCGCGTTTGCTTCGGCGTCTTCAGGGGCTTCATTTTCGGCCGAAATCACAACCCCAAACCCCGCCTTTTCCACCGTGGCGACCACATCTGCCTGCGTCAAACTACCTGGCGCGAAGCGCACTGTCGCCCGCTCGCTGGCAAAGTTAACGCTCGCATCGATCACGCCATCTAGCTTGTTGAGTTTGCGCTGGATGGTGTTGGAGCAGTTCGTACAGGTCATGCCTGTGATTGGCAGTTCAAGCTCCGCTGTTGGCACGCCATAGCCTGCTTTCTCGATGCGGGCGATCACGTCCTGTGGATCTGCCACTTTGGCATCATAGACAACGGTTGCTTTTTCAGTTGCAAAGTTGACGGTTGCTTCCTGCACACCGTCAACTTTCTTGGCGTTGCGTTCAACAGAGCGTACACAATTGGCACAGGTCATGCCTGTAATCGGTAGGGTTAGCGTTTTTTCAGCCATCATTCTTTTTAAGTTGGGGCGGCCTACGCCGCCCCTGACTCAGTTGTACTAAAGTTGAATTAACTGTTGCGGCGGGAAGCCGATTTCGTGCAGCGTTTCGTTGATTTGTTCCCATGAAGCGGGGTCTGCCCACTCAATGACAACTTGCTTGGTGTCTACTGCGGCTGAAACGGCCGAGACGCCTGCCAATTCGCCAATTTCCTCTTGAATCGTGTTCGTGCAATGTCCACAGCTAATGCCTGGGACAACTATCGTTTTACTGTTCATGCTAATTCTCCATTTGGGTTAAATGAACGGCCAGCCATGCGACAGACCGTTTGTTGATTTGATTTATAACGCCACGTTGCGTAATAGTTGCGCGTTGATGGCGACAATAACCGTGCTCAGCGACATCACCAGTGCACCCACCGCGATCGGCATGTTGAAGCCAATCGGGGCGAGGATGCCCGCCGCCAGCGGGATGGTGATGATGTTGTAACCTGCCGCCCACCAGATGCTTTGCACCATTTTGCGCTGGCTGGCGCGACTCAGGTTGACGAGCTTCGTCACGTCGAGCGGGTTGCTGTTGACAAAAATTATGCCTGCCTCTTGCAGTTTTTTGACTGCTGCATAGCTTTCCTGTGATCATGCTGGATACCAACATGAGTGCTGTGGCTGGGTGTATTCGTTCATCAGTAGGTTCCTTTAGAGTACCGTCTCTACAATAACAATCTCAATGAGATTTGTTCATCCGCCAGATAGCGGATATTGGGATAAAAATCGACATATTTATGTTATTTTGGCTGAGTAATGGCGATGTATCCAGCAAGCAATAAATCAACGAGAATACAGTTTCTCTTGGAAGCTAAATATTGAGAGGTGGTCTTGACTTATCGGATTTCGGCCGAAAATGCATCCAAGATTGGGCAGTTGCTCGTTGGCCCTTCCCCGTGACATTGTTCAACAAGGTGCGCGAGCGCATCCCGCATCTGCTGTAACGCGGCGATTTTCGCATCAATCTGGGTCACTTTCTCTTGCGCTTGACGGCGCACATCACCCGCCGTTGCGTTCGCATTAACCCGCAATGAGAGCAACTGTTGAATTTCTTCGAGCGTGAATCCCAGCTTTTGGGCACTCTTGATAAAGCGCAGCCGCTCCACATTTTCGGTTGGGTACATACGATAGCCAGAGTCGCGGCGCGGCGGCTCTGGTAACAACCCACGTCGTATATAGTAGCGTAGTGTCTCCACATTCACGCCTGCTGCTTTCGCCAGTTTGTTGCTTGTCAGCCCGTTCATAGTTGATCCTTAACTCTGTACCTAATTACGAGGTTACACAAGAAGTATAAACCCTGTACTATGGTACAAAGTCAAGCGCAGTTTTCAGTTTGTTGAAATGATGGGGAAACAACCCAAGTCTAGATACGAGCTTGAAGCTGTTTGCTAACGCAATAATGTTCTGCGTAAGAGCAAAATATGCAGCAGTCGCCCGTCAGTGGCCTGAACAATGTGCTACACCTAACATATCATCATCTAATTGGGCATCAAATTCATTGTCGTAAGCTCCATCATCTCGCTACATTCATCACAACGGAGCTGTTCACCACAACAAGGCTGCATCTGGAAGATAACGCGTGAGGTGCAGTTTGGACAATACCCATGTGTTAGTGTCATCAGTCAATCTCCACAGAGAAAGTTTGTGATTCGCAGAGTGAGCATACCTGTTTCAGATACACTTTGTTCTACCAATCACAAGATGTTTGTCGGTGAACAGAATTGTAAGTCAATCAAATCGTTGCTGGAATGGACAAATGATGTAGTTTTCCAAGGTCATTTGTCGTAATCAGCGCATGATTTCATCGGGCAAAGTGGGATCATCATTTAGCGATTTGAACAGACAACGACGCAGCGTGCCTTTGGGGCTGACAAGCTGACACGCCATACGGTCAATTACAACAGCGGACAACAGCGTTTGAATGTAGCCATCGATCAAATCATCGATTCCGACGCCGAGTTTGTTAAAGTCGCGCTGATCCATCATTAGCAAGCAGCCGACATCGCTGTTCCATATGCTCGTTTGAGCCTGTAAAACAATCTCAATATTATAAGGAAGGTAAGGGAGGTTATTGCGGGTAGGCGGCAGGCTGAAGGCTAATAAGGGGTTGTGACTTGTAGAGAGGGGATCGGAATCCAAAAAAGCATAGTCAGTTATAGAGGGGTCGTTTCACCAAATTTTAGCTGTGAGAAACTATATTCTCATATTTAAAATCGAGACAATATCTTGCTATGTGCTGACCCAAATTAGGCAAGACAAACCCAGTGCCACTTGAGAACCTAAGTAAGGGGGATTGATTTCCTAACCTGTTGGGTAAGGATATGGGGCCTGACTTGGCACAATAACGAGAAATAGAGTGACTATCGGCCGAAAATGCCTGTGGGGTTATTTTGAAGATGAAAGGT
>JBMZDF010000002.1:0-48024 GCA_049614105.1 Promineifilaceae bacterium (SeqCode) | reverse complement strand
GATGCCCTCGAATAGATCCGGCAGCGTAAACTCGGTGGCCACGCCGACATACTCCATGTTTGGCAACTGCACGCCCACCATGCGCCGGTATACCGCCTTTGCGGCTGGCGTTACGGTGACACCCACCTCAAGTGCGCGGCTGACAATCTGAATGCTCAAAATCGAATCGCCGCCCAGCTCAAAGAAGTTGTCATGAACGCCGATGTCTGATTCATCCAAATTGAGTACTTGACTCCAGACGGCGACCAGTGCCGCTTCTGTCTCATTTTGGGGTTCAAATTCGGCCGAAGCCTCTTTCTCAACCGCCACATCTTCCGTCATGCCAACCAACGCCTTGCGATTTATTTTGCCATTGGGCAAACGCGGCAGCGCGGGCAGCATCACAAATCCGGACGGAACCATGTAGCTTGGCAAACGAGATTGAAGCCAAGTTCGCACCTCGCTCGCTTCAATTGTTGCCGCCACATAGGCAATCAGTCGCTTATTGCTCTGCTGCTCATCCAACAAAACAACCGCATTTTCAACCGCAGCATGGGCTGTCAAAGCGGCTTCGATTTCGCCTAGCTCGACGCGGAAACCACGCAATTTGATTTGATTATCGGTACGCCCCACAAATTCAATGTTGCCATCGGCGCGATACCGAACGCGGTCGCCTGTGCGATAGAGACGTGCCGCAGGGTCATCGCTAAACGGGTCGCGCACAAAACGTTCGGCCGTTAACACAGACCGATTGAGATAGCCACGCGCCACACCACGTCCGCCGATATGCAGTTCACCTGCCACGCCAATCGGGACAGGCTGCATCGCTGCGTCTAAAATGTATAGTTGGGTGTTTGCAATCGGCTTACCGATAGGGAAATTGCGTCGATTTTCGGCCGAATCGGTCGCCAAAAACGCCGATGCAATGACCGTCGCCTCTGTTGGGCCATACGTATTTTGTAACGTCACACGATTGCCAACCAATGTCAGCCATTGCTCAAGACGGCTCTCTAGCGCTTTCTCGCCACCAATCGCCACCAATCGCAGCGATGACGGCACGCTCCCACCTGTCCGCGTCAGTTCTGACACCCATTCGTGCCAATAGGCCGTGGGGAAGTTATAAGTGGTAATCCCCTCGCGCTCGGTCAGTGCGTGCAAATCAGCGACGGTGATAATCGAGGCCGCATCGCGCAGCACCAATGTGCCGCCGACGAGTAGGGTTGGGAAAATTTCTTCGACGGCCGAATCAAAGTTGAGCGTTGCAAATTGCAGCACACGGTCGCTGGCCGTCACGCCATAAATATCCACAATCGCCAAATTATGATTAACCTGATTGCGATGCGACACCATCACCCCTTTTGGCTGACCCGTCGAGCCAGAAGTGTAGATAATGTAGGAAAGGTTGTCAGCAGCAACAGCCGTTGTAGGATTTGTGCGTAGTTCCTGCGCGATATGCTCCCATTCGGCGTCAAGTTGCACGACGGTCATCTCAGTTCCCGTCAATTTTTCCACCATCGCACGCTGCGTTGTTTTAGTCAGCAAAACGGTCGGCCGCGCATCCTGCACCATAAATTGCAGTCGTTCAGGCGGGTAATTTGGATCGAGCGGTAAATACGCGCCCCCAGCTTTCAAAATGCCTAGCACGCCGATCACCATCTCTAGCGACCGCTCAATAGCAATTCCGACGGGTGCATCAGCGGTCACGCCCAACTTGATAAGGTAATGCGCGACTTGATTCGCCTTTTCATTAAGCTGGCGATAGGTCAACTGCTTGCCATCATGCGTTACAACAGCAACTTCGTCGGGCGTTCGCTCAACCTGTGCCGCAAATAAGTCGTGATAACAACTATCGGTTGGATAATCAGTTGCGGTGTCGTTCCATTCAACCAAAATCTGCTGGCGTTCTGTTTCAGTCAACAGCGCTAATTCGCTCACGCGCAGTTTGGGATTAGCAACGATGCTGGCCAACAGGGTTTGCAACTGCTGCGCCATGCGTTCGATGGTTGCGGTGTCAAACAAATCGGTGTTGTAGGTCAGGTTGCCGCTGAATGTGCGTTCGGCCGAAATTCCCTTGTCATAAAACGTCACAGCCAAATCGTCACTTGCGCCACGTTGCCCCGCCGTGAGAACCTGCTCTATCAAACCACCTTGCTCAGTTGTTCCCGCCGCAAACCGATCCCAGACAAACGAAACTTGGAAAAGCGGTGAGCGGCTAGGGTCACGCTGCACTTGTAACTGTTTGACCAGTTGGGCAAACGGGTGCAATTGATGTTTGAACGCGCCAAGGGCTGTTTGTTGAACACGCTTTAGCAAGTCGGCAAAGGTCGGGTCATCAGCAAGATCGGCACGTAACACAACTGAATTGACGTAGTAACCAACCACCTCACGGAAAGCAGCCAAGCCGCGAATGTCCATCGGCGAGCCGATCAAGATGTCATCCTGTTCCGTGTAACGTTGCAGCAGCACTTGAAACGCCGCCAACAACGTCATGTAGGGTGTGACCCCGTTTGTCTGCGAGAGCGTCCGCAAAGCTTGGCTTAACCCCGCATCAAGGTCAAATTCGCACATCGCCCCGTTATAAGTTTGTACAGGAGGGCGTGGTGCGTCGGTGGTCAGATTGACGGTAGGTAATTCGCCCGCTAGCTTTTGTTGCCAATAATCGGTGAGATTGGTGTTTTCGGCCGATAATTTACTTTCTTCCCAGCGCACATAATCATGGAATGTGACATCCAAGGGCGGTAGCGTCACGTCTTGACCCGCAATCAAAGCTGCATAAACCGTTTCCAGTTCACTGAGCAGGTGCTGCACTGCGACAAAATCGACAGCGATATGATGGATGACGACAACAAAATGATTGACGCTGCCAGCCAAAAGATGCGTGCGACACACAGAGCCGTTTGCAAGGTCAAAGGGTCGATCTGCCTCGGCAGCGATCCACTGCTCGATTTGGTCTGTACCCCACGCGGCTGTGTCGATTTGCTTAAAATCGGCCGTCCCCACGCCAATCTTCCCAACAGGCACTTCATCTTCTAGCACATACGTTGTGCGTAAAACGGCGTGCCGTTCCAACAGGATTTGCCACGCTTGTTCGAGTGCGGCAACGTCCAAATTGGCCGTTAGTTGCAGCGTAAACGCCAAGTTATAGGCGGGGCTGCTGGGCGCAGATTGATGAACGTACCACAAGGCGCGTTGGGCTTGCGAAAGGGGGATGGTGGTGGCGGCACGGTTCTGCAACCATGCGATGATTTTCGGCCGATTTGCCTTGATTTTCGCCACAATCTGTTGGGTCATTGCCCCTTTTGGCGCACGAAAACGCAGCTTGTCATCTTCCGTCCACAATGCAATATCGCGTGCGGCAAGGTCTAAATAAAATTCAACTATGTTCATTCTAAGATTTCGATTCCATTCGTGGGGTTAGGCAAACAGCCCATAATCTTCAGGATTACAATCTCAATGCTGTTTGTCTCGCTCGTTTATGCATAATCGTTTAATCGGGGCGAGATAAACGGCATAATTTTGTGCGTCAGTTTAGTGTCTGGGGCCGTTTACCTAGCCCCTGCGGTTTGCATCATGTTGGGTGATACGTCATCTTTCCTAATAAACGATCTAAATTCTCGCGGTCTTTCGCCCATCGTGCGGGGTTGTCAATGATGTATTGACGCGTGGCATTCAGTTGGCGTTCATTGCGGATAACTCTATCGTAATAACCACGTTGCCAAATTGAGTCGCCGTACTTGCCAAATTTGTTGTTGATTCGTTTTGTTGCCGACGATTTAAATGTTCCAACCAATGATCCGATTGACCCAGAAATCGCTTTTGTTGGACGCGGGGCATCAATTGGCAGCCCATCAAGGATAACAAGAATGCCATGAAAATGATTTGGCATAACAATCCATTCGTCTAACCGTACAGTTGTTGCAGATTTAGTTGCTGGGATTTTTTGCCATTGTTGTTCGATGATGGTGCGATAATCGGCCGAATCAAACAAAAACCGCCGTTGATGTGTGCAAATCGTCACAAAATAAAATCCTGCCGCCGCATAGTTCCACCCCACATGCCGCAAAGAATTACGCCGTCGCATCATCATTCCCCCATCCATTCCCCACCACCCCGCAGGGGCTAGGCAAACAGCTTACAATCTTCAAGAACTTCAATCTCCATGCTGTTTGTCTCGCCCTTTCACACATAATCATTTAATCGGGGCGAGATAAACGGTATGATTTTGGCATCTGGAACCATTCATACATAATCATTTAATCGGGGCGAGATAAACGGTATGATTTTGTGCAATAGTTTGGCGTCTGGAACCGTTTACCTAGCCCCTACGTCTCTTTGGTGTTTTCTGACCCATCAGCCAACGGTTTCAACGCTGTCCACACACTGGCGGCAAGCCCCACACTACTTAATGCGACGGCTGTTACAAGATTAAAGTGCAAGAAAAACGCGCCTGGGACCCCAATAAGAGCGGGCGAGGATTTTGCCCACATCGTCTTGGTCATATCGGTGTTGTACCTCTCGCCCAGGGCGAAGAGTGTTTCTAGCTGGTGTAGGTTTTCATTCATCAAAACAATTTGCGCGGTATCGGTCGCAATCTTTGAGGCTCCGCGCAAGGAGACAGAGACGTTGGCTTGTTTGAGCGCAATCGAGTCATTGATACCATCGCCAACGTAGCAAACTGATTTTCCAGCCGCTTGCAAACCTGCAATGAAAGATGCCTTTTGCTCAGGCAGGGTTTCTGCGTGGTAGGTGTCGATTCCCAATTGTTGCGCTAGGTGTGCGGTCGGCCGTTCATGATCCCCCGAAATAATTATCATCGACGGGAACCGTGAACGCAATTGTTCGATCACATCAGGAGCCTCTGGACGAATCGTCGTGTGCAATTCAATTGCGCCGACCAAGCGACCATCAATGGCAATCATAACCAACGAGGCACCTTCAGTATGACAATGCGTTTGCAATGTTTCCGCTTGTGAAGGGATTGCGATCTCTTCCATTCGCATAAAACGCAAACTACCAACGCGCACAGATTGTTTTTCGATCATCACGGCGAGGCCATAGCCGACCTTAACCTCTGCCTCGTCGATGGGTGGCAACGTCAGCCCGAGTTGGTCGGCTTCATTCAGGATGGCTTGGGCGATGGGATGGGTTTGTTTGTATTCGGCGGCGGCTGCGTAGGTGAGGATTGTTTCGGCCGAAATCTCCCCAAAACAATGCACCCCCGCCACATGTGGAACCGACACAGTCAATGTCCCCGTTTTGTCAAATACAAGCGTATCAACCTCATTCAACAAATCCAAAACACGCCCATCTTTGACTAAAATCCCTTCGCGTGTCATCAATCGCAGATAAGTCAACATCACCAACGGTGCAACGAGCCGCACGTCACTCGCTAAACAAGAAGTCATTGCCGCGACACCACCGATAGGGCCAGCAAGTGCTGTTGCCGCCGCCCCCACACCAAGTATTGGTAATGAAGCGCGATCCATGGCGGCATTGCCACGCGCCTGAATGGTTGTTTTATAATCGGTCGTCTCTGCCAACACCCGCCCAATTTGGGCAACTGTCGTTTCTCCCCCTGTCGTTTCGACCTCAATTTTAATTCGCCCTGTTAAGACCAGTGTCGAGGCAAAGACAGACTCACCTGCTGACTTTTCGACAAGCTGTGCCTCACCCGTCAAGATTTGTTGATCGACACTGGCAACACCCTCCACAATTTTTCCATCAACGGGAATTGCCTCGCCTGCATTGACAACGATCACATCCCCTTTTTGAAGCACGGCAAAGGGCGTCTCAATTTCGTTTCCATCGACAACCAAAAAAACCGTGTCTTGTTGAATGCGGAATAGATCAGTTATCACTTGTTGTGACTGATCTTCAGTTTTCAACAAGAGCTTATTGCTTGCCATAACCGTTGCCGTTGCAAATGCGACCGCCGTCCACTGTCCTGTCGCCAACGCCACAGTAATCAATGCAGCATCCACGACAGCAACTCGCACCTGTTTGTCTTTAGCCAACGCCTCATAGGCATCTTCATAAAGTGGTACTGATATATAGAACAAAACTGGCAGCGTCGTTAAAATTAGGGGAGGGAAAGCCAGATAGCTCACAGCCGAAACGCCAATAGAGCCAACAGATAGAGCGATATAACGATCAAGCCGTTTCTCTGCATCACTTTTGGGAGATTGGGACAGATGGGTTGCCTCTTGATCAACATCTTGAACAACCGGCAGTGTTTCTGTGCGCTGTTGGAGGTATTTAGAGACTGTTTGCGTGAGCGATGTACGTTTTTCTTGCACACTTTCGCGCACCTTCTGCGTGAAAGCGGTTATTCGCTTGCTACCTCTAAGTTTGTTTATGAACATTTGCCCTTCTTCATTATGTCAGTCTCAGAAATCACAGGGTTAATCAATTTTCCCAGCCTCTCAATATCTACAACAGCGATATCGCCCGCAGCGAGACGGGTTGCAATTCCGCCGCTAGCTGGTGTGCCCGTCAAGATAATATCCCCGACTAATAGGGTAGTCAGTGTAGAGATGTAGCTGACGATCGTTTCAACACTAAAAATCAAATTGCGCGTGTTGCCTGTTTGAAGCAGTTTGCCGTTCAAATATGTTTTGACCTGTAGTTGATTCGGGTTTGGGATTTCATCGCGTGTTACCAGCGGCCCCAAAGGACAAAATGTGTCAAGCATGCAGCCCGATGTCCACTGGCTTGTCCGCGCTTGTATATCAAGTGCATAGACATCATTGGCACAAGCGTAGCCTGCAATGTGAGAGAGCGCATCTTGTTCTTCAATGTATTTGCCGCGTTTACCAATGATGATGGCAAGCTCGCCTTCAATACCAATTTGGTTGCTGATTTTTGGAAGGATAATCGGCCGATTTGCCCCCACCAACGCCGTTGCCGTCTTATGAAATAGTGCTGGATAGTCAGGCACCGTTTCCTGCACCTCAATAATATGCTCCATGTTGTTTAGCCCCATACAGATAACCTTACTTGGCAACAACACTGGCGGCAATAGTTGAACTTGATCGAGCGCATAACTCACATCTTGCGCAACATCCCCCTGTTCTTGTACAGCCGCAACCACACGACGACAATTTTCGACCATCGCATCGCCACCATGCAACAATACGGTCATCTCCGTCGGGATCGGCACACCGCCAACGAGCTGTTGGGCATTATGCAAATCGATAACACAATTATCGACAAGCGCACCTGTCCGTGGCTCATCATGATGTTGATAGGTAACAAATTTCATCTTAGATCACTCTGACGTAAGGGCGAGATAAACGGCATAATTAGTCGTATTTGTGGAGATGCGAAGCCGTTTACCTAGCCTCGACGATTCAATTACATCAAACTATCAAAACAAGCTTATCAGCTCTGACTTCAACTGTATATGTTCGCACGCCACGCTCTGGATAAATAATTGACTTACCCGTTTTAATGTCAAATTCCATAAAGTGCCATGGACAACGCAGAATCTCGCCATCCTGCACCCAACGACGCTGCCAATTACTCTCTGCATCCGCAATGACGCGTCCTGTAACAGCACCCTTGCAGAGTGGGCCACCCTGATGGAAGCAATAATTTAAGAGTGCATAGTATTCGCCTTTGACATTAAAAATACCAATTTCGCGCCCATTCACTTCCACGATCAGCTTTTCGCCTTCTGCTAGCTGGTCAACACTGGCGACGATGTGTTCTTTTGTCATCGTGTCACTCCCAAACGTGGCAAAACTTGTTCGCCTAGCAACTGTAACCCTTGCGATGTCGTTTCACCATGCGGTGTGCCAAAATCAACCCGGTCTGCCCCCGCTGCAAAGATCGCTTCTGTCAATGCGGTAACTTCTGCGGGTGAGCCAGCGACAGCAAATTTT
Organism: Promineifilaceae bacterium (SeqCode); assembly: GCA_049614105.1. Classification (GTDB taxonomy): domain Bacteria; phylum Chloroflexota; class Anaerolineae; order Promineifilales; family Promineifilaceae; genus CALECP01. Next base: position 40,162 of record JBMZDF010000002.1, on the reverse strand, counting down.
TCAAGCAGGTCATCAGAGACATAAGAGGCGGCACGCGCATAGTCGTTTTGGCGGGTTGCAGCGTTGATACCTGCAACAAGTTCTGGATCAAGATCGAGCGTGGGGTCGAGGTCAGCAATAAACGAGAGATAGCTGACCACTTCACGCCGTGCCATCTGTTTTGCAAGTGCGCTATCTTCATTCACCATCGTCGTCAAGCCAATGACCAACTTGATTTCTGCGGGGTCGCGCCCAACGTCAATTGCGGCCTGATCGATTGTGTCACGCATCCAACGCACTGCATCAGGATTGGCTGAGCCACCCAGCTTTACCTCGTCGATGTGCCGAATACATTTTTTGACTGTCTTAGCGCCCCATGTTGCTAATAGAAAGGGGATATATTCTGATGGCAGTTGCCAATGGAAAGAGCGGCCACTTGGAATAGGGTACTGTTCGGCCGAAATTCCCCCCTCATCCCCCGACAGCAACTGTCTAACAGCGGCAAAGGCTTCGCGGAGTGCGGTGAGGGGTCGTTTCGGCCGAATTCCCACATCATCTAACCCCGCCCCACGTGCCAAACCCAAATAAATCCGACCCGGTGCAGTCTCATTCAACAGCGCCAAATGACCCGCAATGTTGACAGGATGCGACGTAAACGGGTTGACCGCCGTTGACCCAATGCGAATGCGGTCCGTCTGCCGCGCCATTTCCATCAACGGAAACCACGCAGGTTGATAAAACAGATCATTAAACAACGCAATGACGTCAAAGCCGTATTGTTCAGCTTGAACCGCCAACGCACCATAGTCTGCCAATGGATGGTTTGTTTGAAATGCAATTCCTACTTCCATTTATGCTTTCCTTCCATTTAGATCAAAAAAGCGGATTGCGTTGCCCGACATAATTTTGCGTTTTGCATCATCTGAAAACGGCGCTTGCAGCAGTTTATTCGGGTGATCAAAATCAGGGTGCGGCCAATCTGAGGCGAACATCGTGTTGTTTTCACCATCGTATAGGTCAAACACCTTCACAATATCGCTAAACGGCGTAGGTTCCTCAATCGGTTGGGTCGCATAGAAAAAGCGGTTTTTAATATAATGACTGGGTAATTGTTTCAAATACGGCAGATCGCGTGTCTCTTGCAAATACTCTCGATCAAGTCGATACATCATAAACGGAACCCAAGAAATGCCTGCTTCTGTAAAGCAGATTTTCAAATCTGGAAAACGTTCTGGCACGCCTGTATCGAGTAGGCTGACCAGATTTGACATCATCGAAAATGGGTGCGCGAGGGCGTGACGTGCCAAATAGGTTTGGAACTGATGCAGGTTAAAGGGGAATGCAGGGTGGACGAGACCCGATGCATGAAGCAATACGGGCAAATCAGCATCCTGCGCCGCCTGAAAAATAGGATCGTATTTACGACTGCCATAAAGCGGATCAACCGCCGCCGCTGGCAGGTAGACCCCAACAATGTGTCGCTCTTTGCCATACTTTTCGATCTCTTTGGCCGCATCCTCTGGGTTTTGCGGTGCGGCAACCAACACCCCCTTCAAATTTTTCTCGCGCCCCAGCCAAGCATCCTGCATCCATGCGTTATAAGCGCGTGCCAAGACAGTTGCATACTCGATATTAGGCAGCAACGCGAGGTGGAGCAGGTGATTGGGGAACAGGATACCCACATCAATGTCGAGCGCATCGAGATCATCGCGCATCTTTTTGACGGTATGGGTTGGCCGATCATATACATCAGAAACACTGCCCGGCAACGGTACATCGAGAAACATATCGGGTGAGAAGCCCGGCACACCGAGGATAAATAATTCCTGCAAGTGAGCCATATTCTCAAGCGAACGTCGCCACGGCATATCGCAATAAGGGGCGAGCTGTGTCGGTGATTCTTGTAAGTGAATATCTACATCGACCACAAAAAGGTCTTTGGCATTTCGTATTGACATAGGTAACAAAAATGGTTAGTGAGGAGTCTTGACTGACGACTTATGATTGACGATACAAGATGCAAACGTGGAATCAATAGAATCCACGTCATCTGACCATGGCTTAAATCCAAATCCATCGTCATCCATGCCCCGCAAAACAGTCTCTGAAAATACCTCATTCGTTAAATCAACAATTTTATTAATCGCATTCATGACGATGTTCGTCGTAAACATATCGTTGACTTCTTGAGCGTATTCGCCGCGGAAATTGCCATAACGAACGACGAGTGATTCGCTCAAGTGCGTCTCGTTGACCAATTCACCATTTGAATAATGTCGGAAAATGGGGTGCAAGAAAGCGGCACAGGCGGTGTCGGTTGCCTCGTCTGCTGGATGAATAAAGTCAAGGGAATTGGCACTGTCAGGGTAGTGGTGGAACCCATACTCTAGCGTGAAAATCATAATTTCTTGACCGTCTGTGAACTGTGGCTTTTCCAGAACATAATCGATTGGCAGTTCACGAACTACATCAACGTATCCATCCTTAAACACAAGCACATCACACAAAAGCGCGTTTTGCTGGTAGAGGGCGGAGGTCATGCTAGCACGCTCAATCAGTTTATCCCCTAATGCTCGCAAATCATCGACATTTTGTAAGGCGAATCTTTGCGTCGGTAATGGAGAATCATTGTAGCGTTCTTCTAGCAGATGAAACAATGCTTTGACGTTGTAGCGGAAACCGTGAATAAAGCCAGAGGCAGCACGACGATCACGCGCCGCCATTGATGTTCCGATAAAAAATAAACCAGGAACGGTTGTTTCCCAACTGGTGTCTAAAATCGGATATTTTCCTTTCTCATCAGTTGCGGGTCTTGCCGCATCTGTGAAAAGGGTTTGATCAATGTATTGCCACCCTGTACACCGAATCACATGGTCATACGTTAGTTTAGAATAGATCGTGCCAGGCGTTTTCCAATGCGGCACATCTTGTGCTGTCTCGACAGAAAGCGTCCCGTCAGCGTTTTTACTGACCTTTTTCACCCAAAATCCAAGCGTTGAATGCAGCGATTTGAGCTGATACATGTCGATAATCGTATTGTTAATCGCACGTAAATCACCCACATAATGAGTATGCCACGCATGTTTGATCGGCTTGCCAATAGACAGATGAATAATGGCGGCATGTCCAGCCAAATGATCGGCAACCTCAAAGGCAGAATTTCCGCGCCCTATGATGAGAACTCGCTTGTTCGCGTAGGTTTCAGGATTAAGGTCGTGATCTTCGTACCCCTCACAAAGTTCAACGCCTTCAATATCATCTGGCAACAATGGCCCCGTTGGTCCCGTTGCAACGAGGAGTTGATTACAACGATAGTTGTTTCCTGCTATATCTGTTAAGACAAATTTTCCCGCTTCATCCTCTGGGCGGTCAATCTGCTCGATCCGAATGTTGTAACTGATATTGAGTTGGAATTTTTCGGCATAATCAGCCATGTAGCGCACGATGGCATCTGCATTCGGGAACAGTTCGTCTGAATAGTCGCCAAATAAGAGCGAGTAATCATCCGTCAGCAATGAATTCCAATCGTGCCGCATATTAAATTCGGCTTCGGGAAACCAATTAAATCGTTTGTTGAGAGAAATCAATGTTCGGTGGCGCGGATGAACAGAAAAGAAAGAACCGGGATGATCGTTGGCTTCTACAATCAAGTAGTCGCGCTGTGCTTTTTGCAAATAGTAGCCCATTTGTAAGCCAGCAGGCCCTGCGCCGATGATAATCGTATCGTGATACGTCATGCAATATCTCCAAATAAGTGTGTAAAATGTCCAAACACGACTAACTAAAATAGTCTTCCAATCCACCTTCTCGAACAGTATCCAATGTAAAGCAATGGAACCCACCGCCAAACAAACGACGATGACGATGACGCACGGGAACAGCAGTGAAGCCGTGCTTCTCAAGCGTGTCCCCTAGTTCTGGGAACAGGGAATTGACAATCACCGTATTTTCATCAACTGACAGTACGTTGAGGTCGATATATTTGCTTGTCAAAATCAAATCATCTTCTTCATACGTTGGGAAGATATTTTCAGTTGGGTCTGGCGGATAGATAATGTCCCATTTTTTGAGCGGTTCGGGCAGCATATCCAGAAAATGTGGCGCACGCAAAAGAAGCTTGCCAGGTCGCAGAGGCAGCACAATGCTGTCAATGTGGTTGTCGGTCATGCGGTAGACGCGATGGAAGCGGAAGCGGTCGCCCAAATGACGCTCAAACCATTGCAAGCCCAACTCATGATTTTTTGTCGCTACATTGACCAAAATATCTTTGCCAAAGCGGATGCATTGCGCTGCGTCGATCATCATCTCAATGCCTGTGTCATACGGTGAAGCCTCTTGGCTATAGACGGCTTCCGTCGCCACCATATCACGACCACTGTCCTTGACATATGATAGGTCAAATGAGCGGTCGGTCATCATCGGTTTAGGCATGGATGTCCAACGCGACCCTGCCTCAAAGTATTTATAGAAAATGGGTTTGAGTAGATCGTTCTCAAAATAACGCGCCCGAATTTGTGGGGTTGTTTCAATAATTTCATCGCCAAAGATAATCGCCTGATCGCGCACGTTGAGGGCTGGAATACCCGTTGATTCCCAATATGGGGTTGAGAATTTCATGACCTCACTGAGCGGTGTCGGCCGATGTACTTTCACATCTAACCCTTCTAACGTCGTCACCAACTCATTGACATCTTCTGCTAGCTCTTCCAGATATTGTGTCTTGAGTGATAACGTTCCAGGTTTACGTACCTCGAAGCCTCGCCCTTCTGGCGCACTGCTCGCCCCATTACCGTTTTTTTGCTCATACGTAGGGTAGTAGAAGGCAAGAAACGCATTGTCATGAAAAAAGAGCTTGAACGAAAGTTCAAGGTCATTCATATTGTAGTTCATCGGCGAACCGACAATGATTTCTTTGAGTGGTGACCACTCTGTATAACTGTTCACTTTCATAACACTGTCCTAGAAAATTATTGTTTTACTCTATTGCTTGGATATGCAATGGTTGTTTATTGTTTATCTGGTCGTTGTTCAATAGCAACCCAGATTGTCTCTTTCGGCCGAAGATTTGAAGCCATCGCCATCGACGGTTTCTTATCGGAAACCGAAGTCAGTCGATACGCCTGATAAATCTGACTCAGGATCAATTGACCCTTGATAAGGGCAAACTCAGTTGCCATACACATCCGCTGCCCAGCACCAAAGGGCAACCATGCCAAGTTATGGCGATTTTTTGAACGCTCAGAAGAGAATCGTTCGGGGTCAAACGTTTGGGGCATTTGCCACACATCAGGGTGATGGTGAACGAGGTGGATCAATGAGGCAACCATTGTGCCAGCGGGGATGTGGAAGCCATCAATTTCATCGTCTTGGGCAGCTTGACGTTGTATCCAATAGCTGGGGGAGTAATAGCGCAACCCTTCTTTGAAGGTCATGCGAGTGTAGGTGAGGGCGGAAATATCGGCCGAATTCGCCCGCCTCTCCCCCAAAACTGCATCAATCTCCGCTCGCAACCGCGCATCCACCGCCTGATTTTGAGCCAACATATAGAGCGTCCAGCTTAAACTCGCCGCTGTTGACTCATACCCCGTGATCAGTAATGTGACCGCTTCATTACTTAACTGATCTTGACTCATGTGACCTTCTGCAACGAGTTCTGCCAAAATTGCCATGAGGTTGCCAGGATGTGCATCTGGGCGCAACGAACGCTCGATCAGTGTTTCAATAAACGTGCGAATCACTTCCATCGCTCGTTGATAACGTTTGCGACCCGGTATTGGCATCCAATTGGGCAGTTCATATTCGATTGTGCCAAGCCAAAGATAGTCCATCACAATACGGACTTCGGCCGCAATCTGATCCGCTTCTGCCGTATTGATTTTCGTACCAAAGATGCTACGCCCGATGACATTGACCGTCATGCGCGTCAGCTCTAATTCTAGATCAATCACCTGCCCCGCTTGCCAAGTTTCCAAGCTCTCGGCGACAGCGTCACTCATCAACTCCGTCAATGGCTCTAACCGCCGATGATGAAAATAGGGTTGCACCCCGCGCCGTTGCTGTTTCCATTCGGCTTGCGGCTGAACCGCCGTTGCCAACCCACCCCGCATCAGTGGAACTGGGGCAATCCGAAATCCACGATCCCCTTTGTTACGATAATTCTTTGCATTGTCGATCAACACATGCTGTGCTTGACGCGGATGAGCCAGCACGATCAAATCGGTCTTCCCCAACTTAATACTAAAAATATCGCCGTGTTTCGCTTGTGCCGCAGCCAGAAAATCAAGCTGTTGCCAATAAAGCTGCGGAACTGTGCCAACAATAGGCCAACTCGTCGCACTTGGAGGCACTATTTTTTGTCTTGTCGAATTCATTTATTGTTTACTAAATCCTTTATTCGCTGGTGTAATAATCCAGATCATACGGTTACTTGTTCGATCAAATGGTTCACGATTGAATCCCCCATACAACGATACAACCTCAAAACCACATAATGAGAATAGATGCTCGGCTTCAAACCGATGTAAATAGCGTCCGTTCAGATGAATGTGACGGGGTTCTCCAACAACACGCCCCGTCGAATCAACAACCTCAATCGTGCGATCTAGATAATACATCTGCTCATTGGGAACGTGATGGGTTGCATCCCATACTTTATAGCCCGATCCATCCAACTTTTGAACATCTAGAACTGCAATTTCCTCTGGTGTTTGGTCTGATAACGGTTTGCCCAACAGCCGTTCATCTAGCATTCGGATGTCCATGACAAAGCGACCGCCAGGCTTTAGATGGCGACGAACTTGGCCAAGCATTCGCTTTTGTGCGGCCGTTGTTGTGAGGCAAAAAATACTGCTGTAGCATAGGATGATGAGGTCAAATTTTTGATTGAGTTCAAATGACTCCATATCACCCTGTACCAGCGATAGATTCGGTAAGTCGCATGCTTTCTGGCGTGCCAAAGCTAGCATTTTCTCCGAAATATCTAACCCCACAATTGGGACGCCTGTTTGGGCTATCGGGATTGCGACGCGCCCTGTTCCACAGGCCAATTCAAGAATAGATGCGTACTGTTGCGCTTCTTCGAGGTAGAAGGACTGGTCATAGACACTCCAAGCGTGATGCTCAAGGTCATAAAGTTCGGGAAAAATGTCCCAGATGGTTGCAACACTCATAATTCACCTTCCATCCATTCTATTTCTTCAGCTTCCACCACAGCGATTGGCTCTTCATGGTGCATCAAAATCATGTTTGTTAACGAGGTAAGCGAGCTGCCTTCTAACAGGCTCACAATGTCAATTTCGACATTTAAGTCGGTACGAATGCGGTCACGTATCTCAACCGCCATCAGCGAATCGAGACCTAAGTAGATAAAAGCGGTCTCTGCACCAAGTTCAGTCGGGTCAAAACGCAGTGTCCGCGCAACCCGCTGGCGCAAATAAGCCAGCACCAGCTCATGATGGTCTGCGGAGTCGGCCGCAGCAAGCTGTTGATCAATCGGTATGTCTGGTTTCTGCGGTGTGGTTCGCGTGATCAAGTTTGACAACAGTGGCGGGATAGTTTCAAATCGTTCCCCAAACGCTCCCCAATCAATAGGCAACGCGCCAATTTGACCTTGCGTGCTGAGCAAACTGCCTAAAATTTGTCCGCCCTGTGCGGGAGAAAATTGTGGGATGCCCGTTTTCTCGGCCGCCATCCCAACTTCTGCCCATGCACCCCAGTTGATGCTCAACATCGGCAATCCCAGCGCACGACGATAACGGGCTAACCCATCCATAAAAGCGTTCGCGGCGCTGTAGTTTGCCTGCCCAGGTGTACCCAACAGGACGGAAGCTGACGAGTAACAGACAAAAAAGGCCAGCGGCTGATGTTGACTGTGTTGATGCAAATGCCAACTGCCAAGCACTTTGGGCGCAAAAACGCGCTCAAATCGCGCTCGATTTTGATTGTGCAGGCTGGCATCGTCCAAAACGCCAGCAGCGTGAATGATGCCGCCTATCGGCCGATCAGCCCCAGCAAACACCCGCGTCACATCTTCCGCATTCGAGACATCTGCCTGCACGACATAAACATGCGCTCCCTGCTGTTCCAACTTGGCAATCGTTTTCTGTGCTTCCAAACTGGGGCGACTGCGCCCCATCAAAATGAGGTGACAGCCTGAGATTTGGGTTGCCAATTGTTGAGCGGCTTGTAACCCTAAACCACCCAAACCACCCGTGATGAGGTAGGCATTTTCGGCCGAAAATGCCCCACCCTGCCCCGACGGCGCATCGGCCGCAGCCAATCGCGCCACGTAACGCGACCCTTGCCGAATCACAATCTGGTTTTCGCCATCGGGCATCGTCAATGTTTGTACCAATGTGGCGAGATCTACAGTTTCGGGCGATTGTGGCAAATCGATCAGACCGCCCCACAATGTAGGTGCTTCGGCCGAAATCACCGCGCCCATGCCCCATAACGGCAATTGCGTCGGCGATTCTGCAACATCTGCCTCGCGGAGCGGCTGCCCTTGTGTGACAACCCATAAATTTGCTTGTCCTTCTAACTGTTGCACCAGCGTCAACAGGTCGGTTGCATTGTTCAAGGCAGCTTCTGGCACACAATTTGTGCTGTTTGCGCTGGGTAAATATAGGATGTTTTCGGAATCACTAACTGATGTGAAGCCAGCCATGTCCGTTAAGCGTGCGTTGTTGCCTTGGCGACGCAATTCTGTCGCAAGTTGCTCACCCAGTTCATTCTGTTGATTGGTTACGATTAGCCAGTCAACCGTTGTGGGTGTTTTGGTCGCGATTGGCGCGGCTTGCCAAGTCGTTTTGTAGAGCCACTGTTTTAAGTTTGCGGTGGTTTGTTGTTTTTGATATTCGGCCGATATTGCCGCCAACAAATCAGGAATCAAAGCAAGCTGCTCAGGTGAAAACCGTCCCGACTGTGCTAAATTTGTGGCTAATTCGGTAACATCGCCCAGAACGAGCTTGTTTTCTTGTTCTGGCGTGTCAATCCAGTGGCGCTGCCGTTGGAATGGATAGGTTGGCAGCGCAATTCTGCGACCTGCTGGCAATGTTGGCTGAACGGCAATGCCTTGCACATAAAGCCGACTCAAGCTGTCCCACATCTGGCGTAAATCTTCTGTCTGTCCACCACGCAAACTTGGCAACGATGTGACGCCATCTGTTGCACTACCCCGTGCCATGCCTAAAAGCGTTGGTTTTGCACCAATTTCAATCCACTGTTTTGCGCCCAACTCGTTGAGGGTCGCAACGCCCGCTGCAAAACGAACGGGCTGGCGGATGTGGTTTGTCCAATAATCGGCCGATGTCGCCTCCAAAACCTTACCCGTCAAATTTGAGACAAACGTAATCGTTGGCTTATGATAAGTAACTTGTTGTGCAACGCGCTTAAATTGCGCAAGCATCGGCTCCATCAACGGCGAATGGAACGCATGCGAAACCCGCAAGCTGCGCGTCTTAACGCCCTGCGCCTTCAAATCCGCAGTGACCGCTTGAACCGCTGCGCCCACGCCCGAAATGACAATGCTGTTTAATCCGTTGATCGCCGCAATCGATAGTTGGTTCGCATAAGGTGCAATGCTTTGTGTCACCTGTGCTTCATTTGCCAGCACCGACACCATTTCCCCACCAGATGGTAACGCCTGCATCAATCTGGCCCTTGCCGCAATCAGCTTTAGCCCATCTTCTAAACTAAAAACCCCTGCAACACACGCCGCCACATATTCCCCAACGCTATGCCCCATCACAATATCGGGGCGAATACCCCATGATTGCCATAAGGCAACAAGCGCATATTCAATGGCAAATAGAGCGGGTTGGGTGTAGGCCGTTTGGTTGAGAAGACCGTCTGTGTCTTGAAACAGAACGTCAAGGAGCGGGCGATCAAGATGAGGGCGCAAAATCTCGGCACAATGCACCAACGTCTCACGAAAAACAGGCTGCATTTCGTAGAGCTGCCGCCCCATTCCAACATACTGTGACCCCTGCCCTGTAAACAAAAATGCGCTAGGTGCGGAGGTGGCAGCTTCTTTGCCCGTTACAACTGCATCAAAAAGCGGGTTATCGATGTCCGCGTTGGCAAAAGCCTCCAACTGTGCGGCCATCTCATCATGAGAAGCGCCGCTAATTGCTAGCCGCTGCTCAAAATGTGTGCGATTGTGATAGGCATTGTGGCAAATATCAACAAGTTGCGTCTGGGGGTTTTCGCGCAAGAAGTCAGCGTACCGTTGCGCCAATGCTTGCAGCGCCTTGTCACTTTTTGCGCTCAGCGCCAGCCAGTGCAGCGGCACATCAACCGTTTCAGATATTATTTCGGGCGGGGCAGACACGATAATATGAGCATTTGTGCCGCTAAACCCAAACGAGCTAGCCCCTGCAACCCGCTGGCCATCTCGCCATGTTTTGTGTTCGGTTGGCACTTCAATTGACATCTCAGCCCACTCAATGTGAGGGCTTGGTTCATTGAAATGCAAATGCGCTGGAATTTCGCCGTGATAGACCATCAAGGCGGCTTTGATTAAGCCAGCAATCCCAGCCGTTGCTTCCAAATGCCCGATGTTTGTTTTGACCGCCCCAACCAACAACGGATGTTCTCGCGTTGCGCCAAAAACTGCTCCAAGCGCATTGACTTCGATCGGGTCGCCAAGCGGTGTTCCTGTGCCGTGTGCCTCGATGTAACCAACTTCGCTGGCGGACAATTTTGCATCAGCCAGCGCCTCGCGGATAACTGCCTGTTGAGATAGTCCATTCGGTGCGGTTAGGCCGTTGGTTCGCCCATCTTGATTGACGGCGCTTCCGCGAATTAACGCAACAATTGAATCACCGTCGCGTTGTGCATCAGACAACCTCTTGAGCACGACGATACCGCACCCTTCTCCACGCACATATCCGTTGGCGGCCGTGTCAAATGTTTTGCAGCGTCCATCGGGTGACAACATGCGAGCGCGAGAAAAATTAATCGAGTAGTCAGGTGACAAGATTAGATGTGTGCCACCTGCTAACGCCATATCGCATTCGCCTTGTCGCAAACTGTTCACTGCCAAATGGACAGCAACAGATGAGGACGAACACGCCGTATCCAGCGCAATGCTGGGGCCTTGCAAGCCGAGAAGGTAGGAGAGCCGCCCTGTTGCGGTGCTGTGCGCCGTGCCTGTGGCAACATATGCATCGATCTGTTCGGCGGGACGATTCATCAGCTTGGTTGCATAATCATTGCTGCAAATTCCTGCGAACACACCTGTTTTGCTTTTGGCTAACTGCTCAGGCACAATCCCCGCCCGCTCCAACGCCTCCCAACTGACCTCTAACAACAAACGGTGTTGCGGATCAAGTCCCTCGGCCTCACGCGGAGAAATGCCAAAAAATGGTGCGTCAAATTGATCGACGTGATCGAGAAAGCCGCCGTCACGTGTGACAATTTTCCCGACCGCTTCGGGGTTGGGATCGTAGTATTTATCGGCCGACCACCGATCATTTGGCACTTCGCGGATCGCGTCGCGCCCTTCTGTCAGAAGTTGCCAGAACGCATCGGGGCTATCCGCCTGTGGAAAGCGACAACCAATTCCAACAATTGCAATTGGTTCATGCTTTGCCGCCTCAGCTTGTTTTAATTTGGCCCGCATCTCTTTTAATTCGACGAGAGCCTTCCGCATCAATTGATTTGAACTCATATTTTCAGTATTCGGTATTTAATAGGTAGGGTAAACGCAATTTGTCGTGGAAAAATGTCCGATAATTGACACGTTATGGGCGAAGTTGTACAGTAACAACGTACAACTTTGGAGATAATTATGCAACAAGTTACCTTTTCGCACGCTCGCACAAATTTTGCAACCATTTGGGATCACGTCATTGATGAGCGGGAGCCTGTTACCTTGACACGTCGCGGACATGAAAGCGTCACATTGATGTCTACGGACGATTACAGCAGTTTGATGGAAACACTCTATCTTTTAAGTTCACCTGTGAATGCCGAAAGGCTGCTGGGTGCCATCAAGGATGCAAAAGAACGCAAGGGAACACCTCAGACGTTAGAAGAATTAAAGCGGGAAGTAGGCTTTAACGATGAAGCATAGAGATGCTGTTTTCCATGCAGATTTTCGTGAAGATTTGCTGTTTTGGATACGCACCAATCGCAAATTGTCGATCCGCTTGTTACGCTTGATTGAAGACATTATGCGTGACCCGTTTGACGGCATTGGAAAACCTGAGCCGCTCAAATATTTAGACCCCAACACATGGTCACGCCGCCTAACACAAACAGATCGCATTGTTTACTTTGTCGAAGATGATCGTGTCACCTTTCTGCAAGCGCGTTTCCATTACAGAAAGTGAGCTTCATTTCAAATTTACCCGATTTTTTCGGATTCAATCGCCAACAACTCTTGCATCAACAAGGCTTCGATGTCATCGTCCTCGACATCTTGCAGAGTATCTTCAAGCGATGGCGTTTCTTCAACGATTACAGTTGGTTCTGGTGTTGCAAGCTGTAACACTTCGGCCGATAAATGCCCTACCAACTCCTCAATCGACGGATACTCAAAAACAAGCGTTGAAGACAAACGGCAGCTAAGCGTTTTTTGCAGGCGGTTGCGAAGCTCAACCGACATCAGCGAGTCTAAGCCCAATTCGGCAAATGGCTGGGTGGTAGAGATGTCAGCATGGGTTGGATGACCGAGAACACGCGCCAATTGAAGTTGCACGTGGGTTGTGAGGAGGGTATTTTGTTGATCGGCCGAACTTGCTGTCAACTCGTCCAAAAACGAAATCGGCTGCTCGTGTGTTGTTTCAGCTTGAGCCACTTGTTTGAAATCAACAAGCAACGGCGCGTCTGTCTCATACAGCGACCAATCAAGCGGAATAACCCCCACTTGGGTCGGTGTCGTCTCAAACAGATGATCCATGATTTGCAGACCGCGTTTGGGGTCGATGACGCCCATCCCCGCTTTCAACTTTATCACGTCGCCACGTCGCGCCGCCTCGCCAATTTCTGACCACGCACCCCAATCAATCGCGAGAGCGGGTAAGCCGCTGGCACGTCGCTTGTGAATTAGCGCGTCGAGAAAAGCATTGGCAGCGGCATGATTGGCCTGCCCTGCCGAGCCAAGCAGACCCGCAACAGAGGCGTAAAGAACAAAGAAATCGAGCGGCAACTGTTCGGTTAATTGATGCAAATTCCACGCGCCCCACGCTTTTGCACCGATGACAGGTGCAAAACGCGACCACGTTTGCTCTTGGAAGATGCCATCATCCAAAACCCCGGCCGAATGAATCACGCCGCGCAACGGGTAGCGCGGGTCGATGCTGTCGATTGCGCTAGCAACCTGTTCTCTGTTCGAGACATCCGCGCGGGCAATCGTGATGGTGACACCCGCCTCGCGCAATGCATCAAGCTGCATCTGTACATCGGGGCGGGGTGCGCTGCGTCCCATCAACATCAACTGTTTTGCCCCTTTCTCAGCCAACCATTGGGCAGTCAATAAGCCAAGCCCACCCAAACCACCAATAACCAAATAGGTTGCAGCATCATGCAGCGTAATCGGTTTAGATACGGGCTGTGTTACGACAATTTTGCCGATGTGGTTGGTGCGCTGCATTGTGCGGAACGCGCTTTGAACATCGTGCATTGGGAATGTTTTGAGCGGCAGCGGGCGCAATGTTTCGCCAAAAGAGCGCATCAGCGTCTTAAACATTGTCTGAACAAGTTGTGAATCATCTAATGAGGCTTGTCGTAAATCGACAAAGTGGAAGGTGACATCGGCGCGTTGCGCTGTAATTCGCTCTTGGTTCCACACATCACGCTTGGCGATTTCAACAAATCGGCCGTTTTGCCCCAACACAGAAAGCGTCGCATCAACAAACCCCTCACCCGTCAGGGAGTTGAGCGCGAGGTCAACACCTGCGCCGTTTGTATCAGCCGAAATTTCATCCGCAAACGCCAGCGTCCGCGAATTGTAAATATGCTTGATTCCCAAACGGCGCAATGTCTCCCATTTACGCGGGCTGGCGGTGGCAAAAATCTCAGCCCCCACCATTTGCGCCAATTGAATCGCCGCCATCCCTGTGCCGCCCGATGCAGCGTGAATCAACACCTTCTCACCCGCTTTCATTTGGGCAACTTGGCACAAAGCATAATAGGATGTCAGGAAGTTGATCGGGATGGTTGCCGCTTCTGCAAAGGTGTATTGTGTGGGAATTGGGGCGGCGAGATCGGCCGAAATCGTATAGTGTGAGCTAAAGCTGCCGAACGCCAGCGCCATCACGCGGTCGCCCACCTTGAATTGTTCAACACCCAAGCCAATCGCAATCACCTCACCTGCGCACTCACTGCCAAATTCGTCGTCGCGTCGTTTAATCGGCAACATGCCCAGCGAATCCAACACATCAAGGAAATTGAGACCTGTCGCGTGGACGCGGATTTCGATTTCGTTGTCAGCAGGTAGACGGCGGGTTGTCGATTGCAATTGCAAATTTTCAATAGAGCCGCGTTCGCTGATGACAAGTTGGTACGGTGTGTCAGGCAGGGTTGATTCGGTGAAGCGCGTCAGACGGGCCGCGTAGCGCGTGTTGTCGCGCAGGGCGATTTGGTTTTCGTGCTGGCCTGTTGGGGCGCTTGTTAATTCTGCCCAGAGGGTTGAGAGGTCGTTTTCGGCCGATAAATCAACACAACTCACCTCTAACTCTGGATGCTCCAGCGCAATCACGCGCCCAATCCCCCACACCAACGCCTGCACCATGCCGCTAACATTATCTTGCGCATTAACCGCTTGCGCTTCACGACTGACCAGCCACACTTTTGGCAGCTCCGTGTACGCGCTCAACACGCCTTGCACAAGATGCAGCGTTTGCTCAGAAAGCGTTTGGCTGCGTGCTTGCAATTGTGCTATGTCATCAATCGTGCTTTCCTTACCCCAGAGACAAACAAGATGATCGGGCGCGAGAATTTGTTGGAACACAGCAGGGTCATCGAGATAGTAAGTCGGCACGTCGAACGACCGTGCATCTTCGCGATTTGGCAGGAGCAACATCGGCTGTTCGCCACTTTTCTGTAGACGTGTGGCGAGTTCAAGGCCATTATCGGCCGATTCCGCAAAAATAAGCCACGGCCGATTCAGCGGCTGCACCGTTTTATCCGCATGAGCAATGATGACCGCCTGACCGATCTCCTGCGCGTTTGGCACAGCTTCAACGCTGTCAAACCCACATTCCTGCAACAACGCTGACCACTGCGGCACATCAAGCAGCGGATGCTCTGTGCGCCACGCCGTATCGGTGAATCGCCACCAGCCTTCCGTCATGCCAAACGTCAAATCAACCCAGCGCGATGCTTTTGTCTGCTCAATCATCAGCAAAAGGCCGTTGGGGGCAAGCAAACTGCGAGCGTGTGTCAACGTTTGCGTCAAATCTTGGGTCGCATGCAGCACGTTGGCGGCAATAATAAGATCGTATTGATGTCGTTCAAACCCTTGTGTCAGCGGGTCTTGTTCGATGTCAAGCGTTTGGTAGCTGATAAAAGGATAGTCGCTAAACTTTTCTTGGGCAGCTTGGAGAAAGGTTGTGCCGATGTCAGTGAACTGGTAGTGGGTGTTTTCGGCCGATAAATGTCCAATCAACGCCGCCGTTGTCCCGCCTGTTCCCGCACCAATTTCGAGAATGTGTGCGCCTCGGCCGATAGGCAAATGGGTCAACGCAGCTTGCACAACCTGACGCATTTGCTGATTCAACAGTTGTGAAACAGGTGCATCTTGATACAGGCGATTGACAAGTGACGCATCCCCTTCAGGGAAAAGCAGCGCCAAGGGGTCTTGCGCCCCGCGTAACACCTGCGTCAATTTATCCCCACAACGCGTTAACAACGTCAACTCTGTTTCGACCAATGCGCCAAATTCTTCTTGCAAAATAAGCTGCTGCATCGCCACACTGTTTGGCTCTGGCAGTTGTGCCACTTGCCAATCGGTTGCACGACGGGTCAAAATCCCCTCGTCAGCTAATATTGCCAGCAACCGCGTAAACAAACGACGATGCTGTGGCATGATGCTCAAACGTGCGATCAACTGCTCTGTGCGCCAGCTTGCCCCTACCGTAAAGTTAAGCCCCAGCTTCTCGAACGCATCCAAAATATAATCAACGCTGAGCGTTTCCAATTCGGTTAACGCCGCATTGTATTCGGTGACGCGCCTTGCTTCGGCCGTTGGCTGCTGAATAAGCGCGGCGGGGGATGGCAAATATGTTGGCAACAGACCAAAACGCGCCTGTGGTTGCCAATCAACTTCGTACAGCCAATCACGCCATATTTCACGACCACCTACCGATTGCTGCGAGGCAACCCGCGTCTCAAACCCGACAATTTCAACCAGCAATTCCCCATTCGTATCCAATAAGTGAATTGTCCACCTTTCATCGTCGCTTTGTTGCGCATGACACCACCATGTCCGCCCCTTTCCTGCGTCAAAAACGCGCAGTGTCGTCATTGCAAATGGCAAGCGCGTCTCTGGTTCTGCATCGTCATCAGCCGGCACACAAGCGACTTGGAAACATGCATCCAGCAGCCCTGGATGCAACACATAGTCGGCCAATGACCCGATGCTTTCTGGCACGGCGAGCTGCGCCAAAACGCGCCCCTCCCCTTTCCAAATTGCGGTCATCCAGTGGAAACTGTCGCCTAACTCAATTTGTTGTGCTTGTGCATAAGCGTCTAATTTGGCAATGGGGTAACTCGTTGGGCAGTTGGCTTGTAGCTCAGCGAGTGCGGGAGAATTTTCGGCCGCCGTTAGCGCAGTCAGTCGCCCAGTGGCGTGCGTCACGGGTTGTGAGTCGTGCGCGTCAAAGCTGACGAGTTGGAAATCTTGGCTATCGTTTTCCAACACTACTTGCGCGGTACGACTCGCCATGTCGTCAGGGAGCACCAGCGCGGCGGGGAGAATGATGTCTTCTATTTGAATGGCGGGGGAGTTGGCGAGAATTTCGGCCGAACTCAGCACAACCGCCACCTGACACGCACCTGGTGAAATAATCGTCCCGTAGACACGATGTTCAGCTAAAAATGGCAGTCGCTCTGTGCTAAATTGTGTCTCAAAAATCGTTGCATTGTGCAGGGGCGACTGCACCATTTTGTCGACTAGGGGGCTTAATTCGGCCGATAATGCACCACGCTTTTGCGGCGCACCATCATTAACCCAATAGCGTTGTCGTTGGAATGGATACGTTGGCAAGGTGACGTGCTGGGCAGGCTGATCCTGATAGAACGCTTGCCAGTCGACGGCAACCCCACGTACATGCAATTGTGCCAAACTCTCCAACATCTGCTGTCCATCTGGCACATCTGAACGCACGCTTGGCAACCACGACGCCTCATCATCTTGCACAATTTGTCCACCAAGTCCCAACAATGTTGGTTTGGGACCGATTTCAACAAAGATATTGCAACCTTGTCCAGACAATGTTTGCATGCCATCGGCAAAGCGCACCCCGTTTCGCAACTGTCGCCGCCAGTATGTCGGATCAGTCAACGCTTCATTTGCAAGCTGTCCCGTCATGCTTGACACATAATGCAAGCGTGGTTTTGAAAGCGACTGACGCGCAACTGTCTGCTCAAATTGGCCCAACACAGGATCAAGTAATGGAGAATGCGCTGCGACAGGAATTGCCAGTTGCTTGTGCTTAATGCCCAAAAGCCTCAGTTGTTCGGACAATTGAACCACTGATTCTGTTTCGCCCGACACAACAATGCCTTTCTCGCCATTGATGACCGCAATTGACAGCGCAGGGTACGGTATGATCAGTTCTTCCACCATTGTTTCGGTGGCAAGAATCGAAAGCATACGCCCGTTTCCTGCGGCCGATTGCATCAGACGACCGCGCTCGGCAACCAGACTCACCCCATCTTCAAGCGACAACACACCAGCCGTATAAGCCGCCGCAAAATCACCCAAGCTATGCCCCATCACGACATCAGGTTGTACGCCCCACGACTTCCACAACTCAACCAGCGCACATTGAAACGCAAAGTTTGCCGCCTGCCCATAAGCGTGATTGTCCATCAACGCCGCTTCATCTTCGGCACGGCCCGAATAGAATAAGTCGAGCAGAGAGCGATGCAACGCCGCGTTGAAAATCGGTTCGCAGCGATCTAGGATGGCACGGAAAACGGGTTCGTTATCGTAGAGGTCACGCCCCATGCCGATATACTGCGCCCCGTGTCCTGTAAAAAGAAAGGCGACTTTTGGCTTATCTACCGTGCCATTGACCACCCCCTGCACCTCATCCTGCGTGAGAAAAGCAAGCAGCCTGTCACGCAACTGCGTTTTTGAGGTAGCAACCGCGCCAAAACGATAGGCAAATTGTTCGCGCTCCAGCGTTGCCGAATGGCAAATCGCGCCCAGCGTCGCAGCACTATCGGGTAAATAGCTGGCGTATTGCTCAACCAAATCGCGCAATGCGGCTTCTGATTTTGCGCTCAACAATAACAGTTGATGATTGCTGGTGGGTGGTGCAGAAACGGGTTCTGTCTCTGGTGCAGCCTCGATAATGAGATGGGCATTTGTGCCGCTTAGGCCAAACGAGCTAACCCCTGCAATTCGTTGTTCGGCAGGCCACTCGATCATGCTGGTTGGAACCTGCATCGGCAAGCGATCCCAGTCAATCAGCGGGTTGGGGGTTTCAAAATGCAAACTTGGCGGGATTTCGCCGTGTCGCATCGACAACAGGACTTTTATCAGCCCCGCCATCCCTGCGGCCGCTTCCAAGTGACCCAAATTTGTTTTGACGGACCCAATCCAGAGTGGATTCTGGCGTTGTTTGGCGAAAATTGTGCCTAATGCGCCAACCTCAATTGGGTCGCCCAGTTTTGTCCCCGTGCCGTGCGCTTCGATATAGGCGACTTCATCAGGTCTAACCTGTGCGTTGTCTAATGCTTGACTCAAGAGGGCTTCTTGTGCCAACTCGCTTGGGACGGTCAGGCCACTGCTGGGGCCATCGTGGTTGACGGCCGAACCGCGCATAACGCCCCAAATCGAATCGCCATCTGCCAACGCATCGGAGAGCCGCTTAAGAACAACAACACCACACCCTTCGCCACGCGCCATCCCGTCCGCTTGGGCGTCAAATGTGCGGCAGCGCGACTGCGCCGACAGCGCCTGAATACGACTGAGAACGATCATCTGCTCTGGCGTGAGAATCAAGTTCACGCCCCCTGCCAATGCGAGGTCGCATTCGCCACGTCGCAAACTCTGTGCGGCGAGATGCACAGCTACCAATGAGGATGAGCAAACAGTGTTGAGCGTCAAGGCAGGGCCATGTGCGCCCAAGATGTAGGCCAAGCGTCCCGCCGCCATGCTGTTGTCTGTGCCAGTTGCCGTATAGGTGTCAATTTTGTCCGCGTAGTGGGTCAACAATGTGTATTCGGCCGGCATCATGCCAATAAACACACCCGTTTGCGAGTTGCGTAACTGCGATGGCAACTGCCCTGCCTGTTCTAACGCCTCCCATGCGACTTCCAATAAAAGTCGCTGCTGCGGATCCATCGTTGCGGCTTCACGTGGGGAAATGTTGAAAAAATGCGGGTCAAACTGATCGATGTCGTCGAGAAAGCCACCTTCACGCGCATACATCTTGCCAACAAGCCCTTTTTCAGGGTCAAAATAGTCGTCAATGTCCCAACGATCTTTGGGAATCTCGCTGATTGTATCGACGCCCTCGCGCAGCAGCTGCCAAAATGCGGCGGGGCTGTTTGCGCCACCAGGAAAGCGACAACCGACACCGACAATCGCTATCGGTTCGTTTTTCTTCTTTTCGGCCGCAGCCAGTTGCGCCTGCATCCGTTTTATTTTGATCAGGGCATCTTTAAGCAGGTTACGATAGTTGGTGGCAGGTTTCGATTTGGTCATGAAATAGTTTTTGTAAATACCGCTTCTTTGAATTTCGTGCCGTTAGTCGAGAACGTCTGCCAACATGGCCGCCAGCTCATCCGCGTCCATGTCGTCTAGGTCAGATTCGTCGAAGTCGAGGAGGTCGAGCGATAGGTCGTCTTCCTCTTCGGCCGATTCCTCAACAAACAACGTGTCCAAAAGATAAGCCGTCAACTCATCAATCGTCGGATATTTGAAGGTCAACGTAGCAGAAAGCGACATATCAAGGCTTGTTTGGAGCGCGTTGCGTAACTGCATCGTCATCAATGAATCCATGCCGACTTGGAAGAAGCCATCGGCCGAATCAATTGCCTCTGCACTCTCCCAGCCCAAAATGTGGGCGACGTGGGTGCGAACGTGCAGGTTGAGCAGTTTGTGGCGTTCGCTGGAATCGGTCGATTCCAACATCTGACGGAAATTGACCGTTTCCACATTGATTTGAGCCGTAATAAAGTCGGCGACAAACGGGGTTGCGGGCTGCCACTGCGACCAGTTGATGGGAACAACCCCAACTTGCGCCGCATCATCTACCAAGAGCGTTCCCAACATTTGCAACCCATCGGCGGGAGCGAGAAAGCGTAGGGCTTGATGATGTTTTTCGGCCGATTTCAACGCCGCCACCCCAACTTGCGCCCATCCACCCCAATTGATGCTCAAAGCGGGAAGCCCCTGCGCCTGTCGCCATGCCGCAAACGCATCTTCAAACGCATTGGCAGCCGCATGGTTAACCTGTCCGTTTGCACCCAACAGCGACGCGACAGATGAGAACAGCACAAAGAAATCAAGCGGCTGGCTCGTGGTCAGCTGATGTAGATTCCACGTTCCCCGCACTTTGGCACGGAAGGTCGTTTCAAAGCGCGACCAATTTTGTTGCAAAATGATGCCGTCATCAACGACACCAGCGGCGTGAATGACCCCGTGCAGCGTGATCCCTGCCAGCGCATTGGCGACTTGCGTTGCGGATGCAATATCAGCTTGGGCGACGGTAACGGTGACACCACGTTTGCGTAGGGCGGATAATCTGATTTGTGTGGCAGGTTTGGGCTGACTGCGTCCGAGCAAAACGAGGTGATTTGCACCTTGTTCCGCCAGCCATTCGGCGACCAACAGCCCCAAGCCACCTAAACCACCTGTGATTAAGTAGGTTCCATTGTCATGAATGGGGAGCGGCGCGTCAGATTTTGGCTTGTGTCGGCCAAGTCGGGCAACATGTCGCGTTCCGTTGCGGTAAGCAACCTGCGTTGCGGCTGATTGCCCTTCCTTATATAGAAGGTCTGCACACGCCGCAATGGTCGCAGCAGGATCGAGGTCGATGCGCGTACAGGCTAGGTCGGGGAGTTCGAGGTTGATCACTTTGCCCATGCCCCACAGCGGCGCTTGTGCGAAGCCGTTGGGGGTGTCATCGGCCGAAATTGCCCACGTTCCCCGCGTCGCCAAACGCAATGGGACAGTCACTCTCTCAGCCAATGCCTGAACGAGCAAAAGCGCACTGCCGCAGCTGCGTTCGAGTGCGGTGGTCAATGCTGACATCTCAACCGCATCGACGCCCCACAAATAAGCGATGCCGTCTATGGTGGGCAATTGTTCGAGCAGTTGGGCGTAGTCGGCGGCGACAGTCGGCCGAATTTGGTAATGTCCCGCGCCGATTTGTCTAAACGCATCCCCCGCCTTAACAAGCGTGGCACGTTCACACCGTTGCGCCAATTCCGCACCGATTCCAAGTTCATCTGCAAAAATAAGCAGGTGACGATAGGGGGCGGTTTCTTCTGTCAATGGTTGTTCGCGCCAATCGACTTTGTAAAGTGACTCCATCCCGCGAGCTTGGCGCAAGCTGTTATCGTGGGCGACGGTGCGAACCGCCAACCCGATCACGTCAGCAAGCGGCTGACCGTCTTCGGCAAAAAGGCGAATGTTCCATTTGTGTTGCCCGACCGTCTCGGCGTGCGCCCACCATGTCGTGCCGCGTTGGGCAGAGGCATGGAGGTGCAGGGCATCAATTGAGAACGGAATCAGCGTTTCCCGTTTGTCTGCTTCATTGTAAGTAGCGACGGTTAATTGGAAACACGCATCAAGCAAGCCCGGATGGAGGGTGTAGGTGGCGAGGTCAGTAGTCGGGTTGGGCAGCGTGAGACGGCCCACAGCTTCCCCTTCCCCGCGCCAAATCGCCGTGATCCAGCGGAAGCGTTCGCCGAGTTGAATTTGTTGGGCGGTGGTGATGGCGTAGAGATTTTCGGCCGAAAACACCTCACTACAACGCGCTCGAATCTGCTCTAAACTATCTCCATCAACAGAGGCCGCAACCTCTGTGACGATGCGACCCGCCGCATGGGTATGCGCTTCATCGGTGGTAATCACCTCAAAGGTTGCGGCGTTGTCGTCGGGAGTGATGATGAGTTGGACTTTGCGCTCAGTTTCGGCCGAAATTGCCAACGCGCTTGGAAAGAAAATCTCCTCAAGCTGCACCAACGGTTGCCCCAAAGCGAGTTCTGCACCATGCAAGACCATCGCAAGCTGGCACGCACCGGGGGAAACAATTTCACCATAGACGCGATGATCGTCCAAAAAGGGCAAATGGTCACGGCTGAAAGTCGTCTCGAAAAATGTTTCACTGAGACGCGGTGATTGCGTCATCTGGTCGATGAGCGGCTTAAGCGATGCGCCACCAGCGGAGAGGCGCGGGCGTTCGCTCCAGTGGCGTTGGCGTTGGAACGGATAGGTTGGAAGGGGAACTTTGCGGCGTGGGGAAGCTGTCCAATTGACAGTTACACCGTTGAGATAAAGCGTGCCGAGCGTCTGTAACATCTGCTCCCAATCGTCTATTTTACGAACGATGCTAGGTAGTGTCAGCGGTACATCAGCCGATTTCTGCTCGTAAACAGGCAAAACCAAATTGAGCAATGCCGGTTTCGGCCCCATTTCGATAAAGATGTTGGCGCCTCGCGCGTGCAAGGTTTCGATTGCAGGGGCAAAACGCACGGGCTGGCGTAATTGTCGTCGCCAATAGCGCGGGTCACAGAGATCGTTATCAATCAACTCACCCGTCATGCTGGATACAAACGGAAAACGAGGGGCGGAAAACGTGACGCTTCGCAACACGTCCTCGAACGCATCCAAAATCGGCTCCATCATAAATGAATGGGCAGCAACAGGGATGTTTAACCGCTTTGACTTGATTTGTTTCTGATCTAAAGCAGCGATCACGGGCGCGACATCTGCTTGCAGGCCAGAGATAACAACACTATGCGGGCTATTGATGGCGGCAATCGTCACCCCGTTATATTGGTCGAGGATAGGTTGGATAGTTTCGGCCGATTCTATCACTGCATACGTTTGCCCATTAGGCGGCAGAGAATCAATGAGTCGTCCCCGTGCAGAGATAATCTTGAGACCATCTTCAAGTGAAAAAACACCTGCAAAACAGGCGGCAGCAAATTCGCCTGTGCTGTGACCGAGAAGGAAATCTGGCTCAATACCCCACGATTGCCATAACTTTACCAGTGCAAATTCAATAGAGAAAAGTGCGGGCTGGGCATAGGCGGTACGGTTGATGAGTAAGGCATCCTGTTTGGATGGATAAATCAAATCGAACAATGGCACATCGCAATAGTCGCGTAAAATGTCAGCGCACTGATCAAGCGTCTCGCGGAACAGAGGCTCGGTTTCATAAAGCGTGCGCCCCATGCCGATGTATTGCGACCCTTGCCCTGTGAATAGAAAAGCGATTTTGTTGCGCGTGCGCGAGGAGACTTTGCCAATTGCCGCGCTCCCTTTTGCATCGTTTGCCACAGCCGTTAACTGCGTCGCAAATTGGGCATGAGAATCGGCATGAATGGCTAGACGATAGTTGAAATGGTTGCGACCCACGCGGGCTGTGTAGCACACATCGGAAAGGGTGACCTCTGGATGCGAAGTAAAAAAGTTGCTGTAACGGGCGGCTAAGTCACGCAGGGCAGCTTCGCTTTTGGCAGAGAGGGTCAGGAGGTGGCGGGGTGATTCGGCCGATTTCTCCACATCAACAACAGGGGGTTCCGCAACAATGACATGCACATTTGTGCCGCTCAAGCCAAACGAGTTGACCCCCGCAATGCGTGGCGAGCCTTCCCACTCAATTGTTTCAGTTGGCACAAAGGCGGGGGTGTTGTCCCAGTCGATATGTGGATTGGGAGTGTTGAAGTGCAGCGAAGCGGGGATTTGACCGTATTGTAGCGCCAAAACCGCCTTCATAAATCCTGCAATACCGCTTGCCGCGTCGAGATGTCCAATGTTCGATTTAGCAGAGCCAATCGCAAACGGCTTGCGGTCAGGGGTAGCCAAAACGCTGCTGAGGGCGGCTAGCTCAATCGGGTCGCCTAGTTTCGTTCCCGTGCCGTGTGCTTCGATATATTGAATTTGATCGGCCGAAACCCGCGCATTTGCCAACGCCTGTCGCACCAATTTTTCCTGCGCGACACCGCTTGGCACGGTCAGGCCATTGCTACGCCCATCGTGATTGGTTGCCGACCCACGAATGACCGCCACCACATTATCTCCATCTGCCAGCGCGTCGGACAATCGCTTTAACACGACGATGCCACACCCTTCGCCGCGTGCAAATCCGTTCGCATCTGCGTCGAACACCTTGCTGCGGCTGTCGGGCGAGAGGGCGGTGATTTGGCTGAGAGCGATATTCATTTCGGGTGACAGGTTGAGGCTAGAGCCACCTGCCAACGCCATTTCGCATTCACGGTTACGCAATGAAAGACACGCCTGATGAATTGCCAGCAGTGAGGAGGAACAGGCGGTGTCGATTTGCATCGTTGGCCCATGACTGCCCAAAATGTAGGCAAGTCGCCCAGCCGCCATACTGCGTAGTCCGCCTGTCATGCGATGACCATCGATTAGATCGGTGTCGTCGTAGAAGCGTGGCGGAGTGTAGTCATCCCAAAAAAGACCGGTGAAGATACCTGTTTGACTGTCGTGGAGGGAATCGGCCGAAATGCCCGCATACTCCAACGCCTCCCACATCACTTCCAACAACAACCGCTGTTGCGGATCGAGCGCGGTCGCCTCACGTGGCGCAATGCCAAAAAAGTGCGCGTCGAACTGCACAAACAGCTCATCGTCGATAAAGCCGCCCTCGCGAGCAACCATTTTACTGGGCGTTTCAAGTGCTGGATCGTAATAATCATCGATTCGCCAGCGTGTCGATGGCACTTCGCAGATCGCATCGACCCCATTTTGCAACAATGACCAATATTCAGCGGGGGTGTTGGCCCCACCAGGGAAGCGACACCCCATGCCGATCACGGCGATTGGCTCGGAGCGTGCCTGCTCCATCGTTTCAATTTCGGCACGCATTCGGCGCATTTCGCGGAGCGATTGTTCTAGAAGCTGCCGATAATTTATATTCTTAGACATGGTTCAAAGGCATCCATCAAACGAGGCTGTCGGTGTTTCTAAAGATAGGGAAGTAAGAGTTGATGCGACCTGTTGCATAGTCGGTTGCAAGCTGTGGAATATCATTCCACTCATACACGGTATCGGTCACAGGCGGCATCCAACCATGTTTGTTGGCAAAATGAACCGCGTCTACCCCTTCCTCATATCGAGCATAGTGGGTGTGAACATGGGTGTGGCGGTTGATACATTCAAGCGCACGGATGTTGTAAATTTTCATGCCGTGTTTCCAACCGCAGGTGGTGACAACGCCTTGTCGAGCCAGTGATTTGAGGGTGGTTGGGTAAACAGGCGTGCCGATGTTGTCGATAAAGATGCTGATGCCTTGCCCGTTTGTGAGGTCGAGGATGTGGCGGAGGAATCTTTTTTCGGCCGATTTGAACCGCTTCCGATAAGCAGGATCAGATTTATATTTATGCTCGTTGTAATTTAGCTCAGTGAAGTCGCGCCGATCAATCATCATGATGCCAGCATCATGCCCCATTTGGAGACGTTTGGGGCTGCTTGCTACCATAATCGTTTGATAGCCGAAATGATTGGCTAACGTACATTGTGCAAAAGAGACGCCCCCGCCCCACGCAGCGACAAACGCATTCTCAAAATCAACAACATGATCCATTTGTGCCGACCAGCATTTTTGAGCAACACGCCAATTTGCCCAAGCTGTCACATACCGTAAAGAAAATGCAGCCCACTGTTCCCAAGAATAGGGCGAGGATTTTGGAATGGGAATGACTTGTTTTTGATGCAGTTTGAGCTGTTTAGCAAGGACCCCCATCGTGTTTGGGGCATCATACCCCATAATTTTGATTGGATAACCATGCTCATCCCAAATCCCATTACAGAAAATGATGCAAATATCGCCCTCTTCGACCGTACTAACATTAGAGCCTGTTCGCAAAATACGCACGACCCCTGCGTTTCCCAAAACGACCCGCGCTTCGTTGCGCTGCACACAAATATCGACGGGCTTACGCTCAATCGCGTGGGTCATATTGCCTTCCCAACAGCCGCAAATCGTTTCGGCCAACACCTCATCATCGGTGATGTCAGGAAAGGAGAATAGCTCGTGACGAAGTTGTGCAGAGGCGTTATTCTGGCTACCTGCATGAATTACCCATGCCTCCGTCGTTACCATATCCGTTTTGATTTCTTTTGTTGGTACAGATTCTGCAATCATTTACTATGCATCCTTGTTGATTACACTTTGGGATAACCAATTAAATAGTTGGCGCGTCCTGTATCACCGATTTTCCATTCGTAGTGTGTCGCGCCAATCTCATCGACCATTTGTTGCAGTTCTTCGGGCGTGTAGGTTCTAAGAGCGGAGACGATCCCATCCCACCAGAGGCAAAATGGGATAATCGGGAACAAGTAGGTCAAGAGAAAGCGGCTCGTTTTGCGAGGACGGATAGAGGGGGTCATCATCAAAACCCCGATGGGGATGAAAATAGCAACACCGCGCACCCCTTTCCATGTGCGATCCGTTTGTTCAAAGATGGCAATCGGGGCGTTATTATCAACCGCATTTTGCAAAATTTGACGGGCGGTTGGCTTACGAAAGTGGTGGAAAGCACGAAACATCGTGCGAAACGCCTTCTTTTCGGACAGCACATTTGTCGCATCGATTCCCTCACGCTCAAACGAAATCTTACCGCCGCTTGCTTTTTGGATTTCAGCGAAGGCGGGGAGGTTTGGATATTTGTCAGAAAGCGTCATCGGAACGGGATGCCCCATCGCTTCTTCTAACGCCACTTGCAACTTCAGCATGCCACCGCCGCCGCCTGAACACATATCAAGGATTTCTGTTGTTCCCGTCGCTTCCATCGCCTCGGCCAGTAGAGGCGCAACGGATTTGAACGAGTTCATTTCATTGGCAATATGCTGTAGGAAGTCTGTAATGCCGTCGCGGACGACATTGGGTAGCCAGGGGAGGTCTTCAAACTCAAAGAGGTGTAGGCGCTTCATAAGTTGTTTCGGTCTTTAGAAATTTGTGGGGATGGCAGCGAATCGCTTTTAAGTTAACCGCGTTGTTGACTGAGGGTGATTTCGGCCGATAACATCGCCAGCAAATCATCATCCGACAACATCTCCGTTTCCAGATTGTTGGAAAGGTCTACCGTCTCAATCGTTGGGAACTTGTCATCTGCCAACTTTTCTGGTGTCTCGTCAAAGGTCACCAAATGATGGGCAAGGGTCGCAATCGTGGGATAGCTCCACGTGATAACGGGGGAAATTGATCGCCCCAGCCAGTCACTCAACGCTTTTGCCAACGAAACAGCAAAGAGCGAGGTTAACCCATAGTCGATCAACTGCATATCGATGTCAATTTGTCCGACAGGAATATCTAAATGGTCGCCAAGCCATGCGGCAAGCCAATCCTCTGCTATTTCTTGCCCAACCGATATCTCGTTGGTGGTAAGCGGCTGTTCAGCATCAACTTGGTCACGCAAAATGCGCTTCAAAATTTTTCCTGTTGGACTTTTCGGCAGTTCGCCTACCAACTCAATATGCTGCGGCACTTTGTAATCGGCGAGATATTCGCGACAGAAGCGCATAATTTCCTGCGGGGTCGCAGATTGACCCGCCGCCAAAATAATCGCCGCCTGAATTTGCTCACCCATCACCATATCAGGCACACCGTAGACGGCCGCTTCCAAAATGGCGGGGTGTCGATACAAAACGTTTTCGACTTCGGAGGGGTAGACGCTCTGAGCGCCGACGTTGACCATATCTTTGACGCGATCGACGATGAAAAAGTAGCCATCTTCGTCAATTCGGCCGATGTCACCCGTATGGAACCAGCCGTTGCGAATCGTCTCGGCCGTTAAGTCAGGTCGCTGCCAATAGCCGCTCATGACATTTGGCCCGGCAATCACCACCTCGCCTAGCTCGCCCTGCGCGACAGGGGCATCCTGTTCATCCACAACGGCCATCTTGACCCCTTCAAACGGATGACCAGCCGACCCATGTTTGTGCTTCAAATAATGGTTGTACGTCACCAAGAAGCATTCGGTTAATCCATACCCATCGCCAATAACCTTGCCAAATTTATCAGCCCAACGGCGGCTAATCTCAACTGGCATACTGGCGGCGGCGGACAAATAAAAGCGCACCGATCTCATCTGTGCAGGGTCTAGCTGATCGAGCAGAAGCGTGAAAATCGTCGGCACACCAAAAAACATGGTGACCTGATGTTCGCTAACCGCCTGTGCAACCGCCTGTACGTCAAATTCTCGCTGCAAAACCAACGTCGCACACGCCTCGACAGTCGGCGTGATAACGGTGTTCAGCCCGAAATTATGGAACGCAGCAAGATAGAGCAGCACCTTATCACTAGGCTGCATTCTGAACATCAAGATGCTGATTCGCGCATTGAAAACAAGATTTTCGTGGGAGTGGGTAGCACCTTTGGGAAACCCTGTTGTGCCAGAGGTGTAGAGTATCTCGGCTGGATCAGCCCCTGCCATCGTCACCGCGTTTGCGACTGGGGAAGCGTCAGCCATCATTGCGTCAAATGCGTTGTTGGGGCCATCAACCGTAATCGTATGTTGATGGGAAGGAACATCGGCCGCAATAATGCGTTCGCTTAAGGCTTGCGTGGTGAAAATTGCTTTGGTTGCACTGTCGTTGAGAATGAAGCTGAGTTCGGCCGATTTCAACGTCGCATTGATCGAAACGACAATCGCACCCAGCTTGTGAATCCCATAATATGCGATCAAAAACGCGGGCAGATTGGGCATAAAGAGCGCCACACGATCGCCACGCCCGATTCCCAACCCAACCAAACTATTAGTGACACGATTGCTGCATTCATTCAAATGTCGATAGGTATACGTCTCACCTTCAAACAGCAGGGCAACATGATCTGGAAACAACCGCGCGGCGCGTTCTAAACTGTGTGCAATGTTCATTTTCTACTTCCTAGCGTTTGATGCCTTGCATCAAGAAGAACTCGATTCCTTTTGTATCGCGCAGGAATGAATCCACGCGAAAATCATCAAAGAAAGGCGCATAACGCGCTTCAACTTCTTCACAGCTCTTGAAATGTCGGACGTGGGAGATGTTGGGGAAGTTAGGAACCGTGCCATAAAAACGCGTACCAGGGCGGATACGTTTGAGCGCGTCCGTATCATGATCAACATGTTCCAAAAACTCTAGGCTGATGACCGTATCATAATCAACTGTCTCGAACAGGTCTGTTGTAAACGCATCCGCATGGGAAAATTGATATTCAGGACAGGCGACACGCGCCATTTCAATCCGTTTCTGGCTGAAATCAAGACCATGATACGATTCGATCCCTTTATCGTGTAACAACGCCGCAACCTGCCCCGTACCGCAGCCAACATCTAGGACATTTTTCACCCCATCTCGAACGAGACGATCCGCAAGAACTGCCCACAGAAAATAGTAGAACACTTCCGTGTAATGTTTGCTGTATACGTCGAGGTGGTCAACGACCGTATCGTAGAATTTGGCATCTTTTTCGCCCTCGCCCTGCCGCATAATTTTCCAGTAGTAGGGGGAGGTGAACATGCTGATGTAGGATCTTAGTTTCATGATAGTTATGCTGCCAACGCAGGGTCTTGTTTGAGAGGCCCTTGTTTTTGAAGTGTGGCGTTGTACCCTTTGCGACCTATGATAAAAATACGGCCTTGTTCGTCGCGTTGGGCTAAATCGCCTGTGAGAAAATAGTTATCTACATTACCAGCGGCCACTGTTCGGCTCTTGAGCGCGAGTTCGCCAACGGTGCGGACGGGTGCGGTATGCCCGGACTCGCCTAAAATCTGAATGTCGGTGTTCTTCATCGGCCGACCGACCGTGTTAAAGACCAAATTTGCTTCGTCTTCTAAATTGACCGCGATCGCGCCTGCTTCTGTGCAACCGTAAAGCTGCCGTACTGAAACGCCCCAGCGGTTTTTGAACTGGACAAACACATCTTGTGACAAGAATGTGCCGGCCGAAAAGCATAGGCGTACGGAACTGAGCGAGGCGGTGGAATCGGCCGATAATCCCGCCAACAAACTCACCATGTATGGAACCAACGGTAAAATCGTGATTTGATGCTGGTCAATCAGGTCAGCAAGCTGCTTGTGACGGAAAATAAATGGCTTTTGGACAGGTATGCCGTTTTCAACCGCTTGTTCCATAATCACAAGGGTTGCGCCCGTTGTCATGGCGGCCAGTAAGCATTCACCAATGCCATAAGCATGGTAGAGCGGAACGGCAGCTAAGATGGAATCGGCCGAAGTAACCCCAATCGTTTCAGTGCAATTATTTGCTTGATGGCACAGATTTTCCTGTGTACGCTCAATCTGTTTAGGCAAGCCAGTTGAGCCAGAGGAGTATTGAATCAGGAAGTTATGGGGATAGGCATCGGCCGAAGCTGCCTCTACCACACCATCCATCAACCCATGAAAATCAACTGCGCCAGCCTC
Organism: Promineifilaceae bacterium (SeqCode); assembly: GCA_049614105.1. Classification (GTDB taxonomy): domain Bacteria; phylum Chloroflexota; class Anaerolineae; order Promineifilales; family Promineifilaceae; genus CALECP01. The sequence goes on along the minus strand of JBMZDF010000002.1, from coordinate 9,400 downwards.
TGCGCCCACAGTCAACGCCGGCCGATTAACGACAACAAGCGTCACCGAACGCCCTTTGCGCGATAACACGCGCTGCCATGCACCAAGCCATGCGCTGTCAGTAATAATCGTCGCGATGTGTGGGTGCGTGTCGAGATAACGCACCATTTCCATCTCGGTCAAAAAGGGATTCACGGGCAATAGCCGAGCGTGTAACGCTGCCACCGCATAAAAGCTAATGACAAATTCAACGCTATTCGGCAGTGCGACAATGATTGTCTCCCCACTCGCCACGCCCAATTCCTTTAACCCATGACTGAACTGTCCAATCTGCTTATAAAGCATTTGATACGTTGTTTGTGAGTCTCCACAAACGAGCGCTGTTTTTTCTGGCACACGTTGTATCGTACGCTCCAGTTGTTCAATTAACATCAACATTCTCCTTTTCTATCTTCTGCTGATAGGAGCTAATAGCTCTCAATCACTGACTCAATCTCAAGGTCTAATTCATAACGACAAATATCTGCCTTTAGATAGAGAATCGAATCTAAATCAGAGACGCCGATCATCTGCTCAAATTGTTGGCGAATCGCAGGGGCATCTTCTTCATGGCGAATATAAACTTTGAAGTGGCGTTTATAACGGCGATCTGGGAAAGGGGATGCGTAGCTCATGCGCTCGGGCAAAAGCCCCATGCGTTCAAAGACGAGGCTGATGTTATCAACCGTGGTGTAAAGCTGTTCGCTTACGCCGCTGAGCGTGACCGATTCATGGCTCTTGATGCTGGCTGTGCCTGAGATGTAGCCCGTATTGACGCCGTTTGCAACGAGCGTGCCGCGTGCAAAACTGGGAGGGCGGGGGCCATATTGTTCTGGATAACGGAACGCTGCAACCTGTTCAGGATTTTCAACATGCATTCCTTCTTCTTTGCCCGCGATGAAGTAGACAACTAATTTATTGTCTTCAATACCGACTGCGGAGGCGGCCGATAGCTCCAATTCAAATCCACGTCCCAAGAAATCTTCAAATGCTAATGAGCGCCCTTTGCAAAATGATTTGTAATTCTCCATTCCAAGCTGCTCTTCATTAATGTAGGGCACATAGTTCCAAATGCGGAAGAAGTTCCAGCCCTCTGTGATACGCAGCAAGTTTTTATACACTTCAAAGGCGTGTGACTCTAGTGGAAAGTCTATTTCGCGCACCAATGCACCAACGAGCTTGGTCGGGGTTTCAATCAAATAGAACCCGCCATCTTCGTACACATTGCCATCGAGCACATTCAAAATTGGTTCGGGCATCGCCTCACCGAATGTCGGAATTTTCATGTGGACGGTGACTTGATCCCCATCCCGCTCGACAAAAGATGTTTCCTGCCCATATAAACAACGTAATCCAGCCTGTTTCTCTGCTTGTCTAATCATTATGGTACCTTTTTAAGAACGCACCCATTGGCCGCGCTCAAACTACAAACCGTTAGTCACCCGCAACCGCCAACTGCTCAATACCTGTTACCCGTTCTTTGCCAATTAGGTCAAAAACATGGTGTTTTAGATCAAACGCCAAGTCTGGCATCGCTTCCTTAGCTGGATGGGTCAGTTCCAATTCTGGCATCACATCTGGCTGCACATAGGCATAAAGCTCAGCGGTTAACATCTCCAACAATGTCACATTTTCAGCGATCCGCTCGACAAATTGCTCGTCCGTCAACGGCTCGACCATTGCCACATGTAGCGCAAAGACAGCGCGTATATTTAAGTAGTCAACCATCACATCATTGTGCTTTGGATCATCAAGCGGCCAATTGCGGAATAACTCTTGAACTTGGCGTTGTACGTTGCTAAACCGCATGAGGTGGGGCTTAATCTCGGCCATCAATTCCATATTGCACATCTGCTCTGGATGGGCGACGATTAACCCAATAACACCCCAATACCAAGCGGCGTGCCAAATCTCTTTTAGGGTGATAACCAGTGGTTTCCCCAGATGCTTGTACTGTCCAAGATACTCAGAGATCGAAATATTGAAAAAGAAATCGAGAAGGAACCAGTTATAGAATGCTGTACGCTCTGTAATGTCTTCGCCAGCCAGCGAACGGGGAATCAGATCTGTGAGAATTGTGTTACCAGTGGCAATGAATTCTGAGCCAGGCGAGTAAAGCGGGTCAGCAAATGCCCCCGCAACACCAGTAATGCCCCAACGTTGTGACGAAAAGTGTTGTTTACATCCATTTGTGAAGTGGCGCATCGCCCGAAAATCAACAAGTGCATCAGGGTTGATGGCCTCCGCACATTGCGGTTCGTGTTCTTCCAGCCAGTTGAGCGCACGATCAAATGTGTTTATTTCACGCAATGAATGCAGGCTTTCATCGGCTACAATGCCAATGCTCGTATCAGCAGGCGCGATAGGGATAATCCAAACCCAGTACCCTTCACCACATAGATGCGTGGTAGCAAAAATACGCACATCGCTTGAGTCAATGCGCGTGCGCCAATCCCGGCTGCGTGACCAAAGATTCGTATTGAGTCGTTGGGAGACGCGGAACCAAGCCGCATTGACAGGGTGTTTCAGCTTTTTGTTTAGCTTCAGACGGCGGCGCAACAGTGCAGCACGGCCACTTGCGTCAACCACCCAACGCGCTTCTAGCTGGTGGGGTTCATCGTCATAATCGACAGTAATCGTGTGTACTTCGTCCGCCTCGTCTAATACGATGTCAGTTACTCGCGCACCATCCCAAAACGTGACTCCCAGCGTACGGATTTTTTCTCCCAACTCATTTTCAAATCGTTCGCGCTGTATCTGATAGCTGACAACCGTTTTATCCTCTTCAAATGTTCGCACCGTGCCGATTTCAGGGCGACGCTCGATTTCGCTATTGTCAGCATAAGGCGTGAAGAATCGCAGGCCTGCTTTGAAAAAGTGCTTCTGATCCAAATGCTCCTTCATCCCCAGCACATCGGCAAAATATAGGGATGCGCCTTCAAGAGTTGATTCACCAACCTTGAGTGACTCCTCTGGCAAAGGATGTTCATTGCGTTCAACGACCAAAATAGTCGTATTTGGGCGTGTCTGCTTGAGTTGGAGAGCCAACGTTAGACCAGCAAGTCCACCGCCTAGTACGATAACGTCATATTTTTTTAAACTACTCATTAGCTTGCATAGCTCCTTCACGTTTGAAATGGGTTATGGGTATAAATTGGGAAAAGGTATTTAACATGGGGATGTGCTTGTAGATCACGCGCCTAATTGCGTGCGAACAAGTGCGGCATAGTGACCATCTTGCTTGATAAGCTGTTCGTGTGTGCCCTGCTCAAGAATGTTTCCATCACCAATCACGATGATGTTGTCCGCATTGCGGATTGTTGAGAGACGGTGGGCAATAACGAAGGCAGTGCGGCCTTGTAATAAGTGGTCAATGGCAGCCTGAACAAGTCGTTCGGTGCGTGTGTCGATATTAGACGTCGCCTCATCGAGAATGAGCAGACGCGGATCGGCTAGAATTGCGCGAGCAATGCAAAGCAGTTGGCGCTGGCCTTGACTAAGCGGGCTACCACCTGATGAGAGAACGGTGTCGTACCCATCGGGGAGTTCTGTAATAAGTTTGTGGGCGCGGGCAGCTTCGGCCGCCGCAACCACCTCATCGGCCGTTGCATCACGCCGTCCATAGCGAATATTGTTGGCAATCGTGTCAGAAAACAGAAAGCTGCTTTGTGGTACTTCGCTAATTTGGGAGCGTAAACTGTAGAGCGTTACGTCGCGCACATCATGGCCGTCTATGAGGACGGAACCTGCTTGGGCATCATAGAATCGGCCGATTAAATTCACGACCGTACTCTTACCCGATCCCGTGCCACCCACAATCGCAACTGTCTCTCCAGGTTGCGCTGTTAAAGACAAGCCGTTCAGAATGGCACGGTTTGGGGTGTAGCCAAAGACCACATCCTCAAAATGAACCGTACCTCTAATAGGTAGAAGGGGTCGGGCATTCGGCCGATTTTGAATCGCAGGCTGTGTGTCAAGCAAATCAAAAACGCGCTCACCTGCCGCAAACGCCGACTGCATTTGAGTGTACAGTCCCGCGAGTTGCTGGATAGGCGTATAAAATTGCCGCGCATAACTCAAGAAAGCAACCACCACACCAACTGTCACCTCTCCATTAATCGCCAGCCAACCGCCATAGCCTGCCACCAACACCGTTGAAAACGTGGAAAGAACATCCATCGTTGGGGAAAAAGCAGCAGTAATGCCAGCCGCAGTGATGTTTGCCTCGCGGTTGGTAACGTTGTCTTCATCAAAGGTGGCGATAATCGCATCCGTTACGGCAAATGATTGGGCTTCACGCACGGTGGTCAAGCTTTGTTCAAGTTCGGCCGAAAGCTCACCCAGCGCCCGCCTCGTTTCCCGAAAAGCAACCCGTGAGCGACGCGAAAAGAAAACGGTTACCCCAATCATCAAGGGCAAAATCAACACCGTGACCAGTGAGAGAGGCACACTGAGTGAGAACATCGCGATTAGCACCGCGACAAGGCCAAACAACGACCCCAACGACTGCACCAGCGATTGTGAAAAAAGTGAGCCAATCGCGCCCGTATCGTTGACGAGACGGCTCATTAAATCCCCTGCCCCGTTGCGGAAGAAGTAGCCCAAATCGAGCTTTTGTGTGTGTGCAAAGATGTCACCGCGCAATTTTTTGAGCAACCGTTGGGAGATAGCCCCCATCAAATAGATTTGTCCCGCAAAACCAAACCAGCCAACGACATAAGCGCCTAGCAACAAAAGCATGTTGTTGGCGAGGCCGTCGCGTAACCCGTTAGCGATTGATTGGTCGATAGCTCGGCCGATAATCGTGGGGCCAGCCGCCTGCCCAACAGTCGATAATGCAAGCATAAGGAGCAGCCCAAACAGCAGCCCGTTTTGACCACGCAAGTAGGCGGTCAGTCGCTTGATAACATCCCAGTCGGTGCGTTGACGTTGCGTTTCCATTAGGCTGATTTGTCCAACTGCGAATTGACAATCTCGACATAGAGCGGGCTGCTCTCCAACAATTCCTTATGCGTACCGCGTGCCACAATGCGCCCCTTGTCCAATACTAAAATCAAATCTGCACCACGGACGGTTGAAACACGCTGGGCGATTACAATCGTTGTGTGATGTTTCAAGTGTGGGGCAATAATTTTGCGAATTTTGCTTTCTGTCTCCGCATCAATGGCGCTCAACGAATCGTCAAATAGCATGATGCGCGGATGCTCTAACAGGACACGTGCAATGGCGATACGCTGGCGCTGGCCGCCGCTCAATCCACTACCGCGCTCCCCCAACACAGTTTCGTATCCGTCGGTCTGCTCCATGATGAAATCATGCGCTTGCGCTGCCGTTGCCGCCATTTTGATTTCACGTTCGGTGGCATCACGCCGACCATAGGCGATATTTTCTCGAATTGTGCCGCCAACTAAGTTAACCGATTGCAAAACGATACCCACACGCTGTCGCAGTTGCTCCACACCGACATCTCGCACGTTAATGCCATCAATCAGAACGCGCCCCGCTGTGACATCGTAGAAACGTGGGATAAGGCTGAGAATAGTGCTTTTGCCGCTGCCCGTGCCGCCCAAAAGCGCGACCGTTTGACCGGGCAACGCCTCGAATGAAATGTCTTGCAGTACGATCGTATCGCTGCCGTAGCCAAAGCTGACATTTTCAAATGTAATATGGCCGGGTATATCGGCCGATAATGTCGTCGGGTTAGCGGGAGATGCAACCTCATTCTCCGTATCCAATATCTCAAAAATACGGTTGCCCGAAGCGGTTGTTGTGGCAAGCTGCTGAGAAAGTCCGCCCAGTTGAAAAATCGGCATCAACAGGTACGATAAATAACTATTGAAGGCGATTAGCTGCCCTAACCCCAATTGCTCAGAAATCACCAAGTTACCGCCAAACCAAATAACAATTAACGTGCCGATGTTGGCGATAAAAAAGACTGTTGGAAAACCAACCGCAAAGAGACGAAACGTGGCAAGGTTGTGACCATAAAGCAGTTCGTTTTCGTTTTGGTAGCGGTCAAACTCGTATTTCTCGGCTGTAAACGCCTTGACGACACGAATCCCGATGATGTTTTCCTGCAAAATGTTGTTGAGTTGACCAAGCGATTGTTGAACGAGCGCAAAGATGGGGCCCATTCGGCCGAATAGCCACACAAACAAGAGAACAATCAGCGGAATCGTCACCATTACCGCCAAGGCCAACTGTGCATTGGTGATGAGCAAAATAGTGATGCTGCCGATAAAGGTGATAATGGCTGAGATAAGCTGAAAAATGCCCTGAGCGAAAAAAGAACGCACGGCCTCAACATCAGAGGTAGCGCGGGTCATTAGTTGGCCTGTTTGGTGACTGTCGTGAAAGGAAAAGGAGAGCTTTTGTAACTTCGTGAAAATCTCGTTACGCAGGTCGTAGGCGACCCCTTGCGACGCATTTTCTGACCAATACGCGTTGGTAAAACTAAATAGCCCGCGTAGGAGCGCAATGACTAACAATCCGATGGTTGCGGCTAAGATGCCGTCCCAGCTATTTGCTCTGATCCCTTGATCGATCAGTTGCTCGATCAGCAGCGGCGAATAGAGATTAGCGGCCGTGACGAGCAGCATCGAAAGAAACGCGCCGAGCGCAAACCATTTATGTGGTTGTAAGTAGGTTAAACCGCGTCGAATAACTTGCATTTATGGGTAGCAATTTGAAGTTATTGGGGAGATATTCGGCCGAATACTAAAACAAGTGTCATTAAGTACGTAGGTATGCTCCGCCCTTTCGACATCACTGTCTTTCAACTGCATATAGCGTTTGTTTATGCTAAAATGCAAAATGTACAAATAAAGACAGGCACGCAAAGAGCGCAGCCATATCTGCTTTGTCGCTTTTAGAGAATGCTGTTAACCGTCCAAAGTAGCCAGCATTCTCTGTTTTTTATTTAGTTAGCTTTGGTTCCAAGAAAATATCAATAGAACCAATTGTGAACGCACATCATTTGCGCTAATCACATCGAAAAGATTAAAAGTTAGCCTACAACCAGAGACACTCTGGTTAACGCTTGTGCTTGTTCAATCCACGCACAAACATCCATCCGTAAGTTTGTCCGTCCGTCTGAAGCAATCTGCGTTAGATATTCAGGCGATGCGGCCGCAAGCTGTTCATAATTTCTAATTCCTGCCAACTGCAACCGTGTTGAAAATATTGGGCCAATTCCATTTATCTGCTGGAGTGACTCACGCTCTTGATGAAGAAGGGTCTGTTTCTGGCGCAGTTTACTAAACCAAGAAACTGAGCTAAATCCAGTTATAGAACCCACCATAAAAATAATAACCGCTTCCATTTCTCCCTTAAAAATACATCTAGCCACACACGCTTAATGCTGGCTAAATCATCCGTTTTCTACGCTAATTTTTAATTCTCTCACCCACAATAAATTGAGGCATAGAAACAATACCTCGAACAAGTATGGCAAGAGATTGAACAACAATGATTTATTTATAAATTACAGGATTAGGTTATGCCAATGTGAGGTACAGCATAATTGGTTAACTAACTATGGTCTTACAACTATGAACGCTATAAAACAACTTAGTTTACAATCTTGACTTTCCTTTTTCCCCTGATGATATAAAAACGCGTAAATACTGCGTGAACGAAATGCGATAATAGCAAGATAATTTGGTCAAAGCAACCATTTTTAATGAAAAATACGTGACGATACCGTGACGAATGTAGTCAAATACTACAAATTCTAACAGCATTCCAATTGCAGCATATTTCTGAATAGGCTAAGTACTCTCATAATTTTTCTCCCATAACCTTGGTCAAATCCGCCTGTTTTTCAACAAGCTGCTTGTAATTTACAAGCAATAACTTAGCCAGTTGCGCTAGAAGATTAAAGTCATGTGTCATCAAAGATTCTTCTAATTTCCTTTCAAATTTTGGGAGATTGATCACCGTCTCGGAGATTAATCTAGTCGGCGTTGAGACGGACGGTATTTTCGTTTTGAGGAAATCCTCTTGCTGAAAACTACCCCCTTTATAAGCTTGTAACCATTTCTGGAAGGTAGGGTCAGATACCTTTCGCAGGTCAAGCATAAATTCTGATGAATGAATGAGCTGGGGATTCTGGAAAACATCACACCAAAATTGTGGATGTTGTTTGTTAAACCGTACCAAATTGCCATCAACTACAAACAACCCGTTAATTGGTTTTAATAGTTTCCGGAGATTTGAAAGTGCCGCGCGTAGGCTTGTGCGTGCTGAGCTGTGTCCATATTCCGACCACAACAAGCTTGCCAATTGAGTACGTGAAAACATCGAACCATTTTCCAATGTTAAATAGGATAATAACGCACGAACTTTATCGGAACGGAATTGGGTCAACGGGCGATTATTTATACGCACCCGAAATTTCCCAACTAAATAAAGTTGGATCATAACTCTTGCTTTTCCACGTCCTATTTTCTAATTACTCACAGGCCATTTTCTATCAATAGTCTGAGCAACGACATCTGAAGAGATTATAGTACGAATAAGACCATAATAAATCAGCGTTACAATGAGTTCTCATTGCGTAGCGATGAATTTCGATGCTAATCAATGGTGAACTAAGCATAAACTGCATAGAATGGGGGAAATTTAAATTCTGTGTAACTCATTCATCCTAGCTTTTATAAGCCAGTCTCTCGTTGCATATACCAGTTGATACCGACAAAACAAAAGGCGCATTGATCAACACCATTATTCGGGAACGTGACATGATCAAGCCTCCCCGCCTTTCTTATGTTTTCTAAAAACTGTTGTTACAGATGAAAACAAAGTAACCGAGAAAACAAAATGATAAAAGACACTCTACTTCTTGTTGATGATAATTTATCCAACCTTGCAGTCTTGTTTGATCACCTTGATACAGCCGGCTATCACGTGTTGGTCGCTGACAATGGAATTGACGCTGTTGAACAAACCGTTGCTGACCATCCAGATTTGATTCTGCTTGATGTGCGGATGCCAGCAATGGATGGGTATGAAACGTGTCGTGCGATCAAGGCAAATGCAGTTGTTGCCAATATTCCCATCATTTTCCTTTCGGCTCTCGCCGACACCGACGACCGTTTAAAAGGATTTGAAGCAGGTGGGGTTGATTATGTGACGAAGCCTGTGGATGCTCAGGAGGTTGTTGCCCGCATCCGTACACACATCATGCTAGCTCGTTTGCAACGCGAACTAACCACTATGAATGAGCAGCTTGAGGAAACCGTGTCGGCGCGAACGGTGGAATTGAACGTGGAGATTGAGCAGCGGCGGCAGCAAGAAATTGAAAAAGAGCAATTATTAGGCTTGGTACGGGAGCAAAATCAGCAGCTTTTCCATTTTACGAATCAACTGCTACAGGCACGCC
>JBMZDF010000001.1:0-91076 GCA_049614105.1 Promineifilaceae bacterium (SeqCode) | reverse complement strand
TCAATAAGTTGCGGAGCTGTCGCCACCCGAAAACGCGGTGCGGCGATTGTTTGCTCGTCAAGTGATAGCGTGCTTCCTCGACTGTGATCCAACCACAACGGTCGTGGTCTAGGCAGCGCAAAAGCAGCCAAACGCGGGCGGCCGCTGCCACTTCGTGCCTGAGAATAGCGTGCGCTACATTGGTGTACAGGGTGAAGTTGGGGGCAAAGATTGGGGGCGGTTGGGGAACAGGATCAGATTCAGACGGCTTTTCTTCAAATGTTGGTTGGGGAGGGGGTGGCGGTGTTTCTGTCTCGGTTCGCGCAAACGGCTCACGCAACAGATGCAATGGTGCATTTGCTGTGGTGAGCAATTGTAATCTAGCAGATTGCTCTGCGGGATTGTGGGAACTGTCAACAGGTGCCATTAATTAAACTTATCTAGAACTGTAACCTTTTCTCAACTAGCCTACTCTGACAACAAAAAAAGCCGCCCCCACATTCCTGTGAAAACGGCTTTTTGACAAGTAAGGTAGAGAGGTCTGTGACTTCAACCACTTGAAATTGGCTAGGTTTGTATCCTCATTTGCTTTATGACTTGAAGTCAGTTAGCTATCTGAGTACACTTAACGCAGTCCGCCGCCTGGGTTTTACAGGATTCGGGTTAAACAGTGGCTCGGTGTGTTTGCACCGTACCGCTGTTGCATAATAATCTATTTGATTACTGTGATTGTAGTCGGTTAACCGATATTCTGTCAATTAAGTCATGACATGTGAACAAACCTCTGAGTTTTCCGTCTAAAGTACGCCCCGAATAAAACCAAAGCCTCTACCATATAGAAATAGAACGCCTAAACCTCAGAGATTTGTTGTCATCTACTCTGGTTTGTACATAAAAACCTCTGAGGTTTTCGTCGATGACTACTTGTGATCTAATTAGGGAAAAAGCACCGCTTGGCTAAACGCAACGTCAATGACGCCGCCATTTTGTCCCGCCCCTTTTTTGATATGTTTCTGCACCGTTTCAGCAAGCGGTGTTGAGGCGTTGAACAAGGTCGCCCCCAGCCCAGCCACTAAGGGCGCAGCAAATGAGGTGCCGATTGAGCACAAAATAACGGGCGGTTGGTTCAATTCAATGGGCGCATACCCAATAATAACGTCATTTAACCGATTACAGGGCTGTATCATGCTGTTTGTTAGCTCGCCCCCTGGGGCCATAACATCCCCATTGTGAGAGTAAAAAGCCAGTGTTTTGACGTTTGTGCTGGCGGCAACCGCAATAACCTGTGGCGAACTGGCTGGATACAGCGGCGCAGTACTCACGCTGCTCGTGCTGTTATTGCCTGCTGAGGCCACATAGAGGGCATTGTAGCGCGACCTGCCAGCGGTCAGCAGCGCTTCAACAATGCCGCATTGATCCGCCTGATCTGAGCCAAAGCTCATGTTAATCACTAAATATTCTTGAGGCATATGGGCGAATGATTCAAACACAAAGTTGAGCGATTCAATCACGCCAAACAGATGTCCCACCCCCCACTCATTTAGAACGCTAACCTGCATAATTGAACTACGCGGGGCGACGCTCTGCGCCAACGATGTCACTAATGAGCCATGTAGTTCTACATTAGGCGCGTTTGGCGGCTTCACGCTGAGCAGGTTGGTTGGGGTTGCATGGCTGATTGTGGGACTGTCCCAAATATCGGCCGAATTGCTCTGAAACGCATCTAAAATTGCAATGAGCGTCTCATCTCCCTCTAATCTTGGTTTGAGCGGATCATGTTCGATCTGCTCAAATGCCCACTGATCAGAAAACTTTGCGGCGTCCCTTATTGTTTCAACATTGATTGGGCTAGCCGTCCCGCCGCCAATGTATCCGCCAGGCAATCCCTGAATATGATCAAAATCTACGCATGATGCAGGCACGGCCTGTTGTAAAAAGGAAATAACAACCTCTGTTTTTACATCCCTTCCGTTGGGCCTCACCGTGTACTCTGCAAATTCCTCCGAGGCTAAAATAACGCTGCCGCTCTTTTCTAATATAAATGCTGAGCTTATCAATCTTTTGGGCAGTGCGCCCACTGCGGCACGCGCGATGACGCGATCAGAGACGTGGGGCGACCAACCCCCAGAATAATCCCGTAATGATTCGGCCGAAACCGACCTACTTCCGAACAGCATACAAGTTAATATAATAGTCAGTAGTAAAAGTTGCTTTTTCATGTTTTGCTCTTTGCTTTGTCAACCAGTATTTCCAACCAAAAAAAAAGACGCCCAAAAATAAGGGTGCTCTAACGTCGGTACTGCACCATTCGCCCACTCGCGCTGGATTTTTTGAAGCGCAGCCGCTTTTGACATCCCCGCACGAATGTAACGATAAAATCCCATCATCAATTTCTCTGTTGATTCATCCTCAACAGACCAATGCGTTAACAGCAACGATGCCGCACCTGCTGATAAAAACCCGCGCATTAATCCCAACAGCTCGTTTCCTTGGCTAACGGCCGCTTGGCCTGTTTGACACGCGCTCAACGTGACAAGATCGGCGTTTAAGTTCAATCCGAACACGTCAAGCGTGACAAGCTGACCATCATGCAACAACAGCCCCGAAAACAGCGTATTCTTCGCGTTAAATTCCCCGTGGGTGGCTAAATGCAAGATATCGACCTCCTCCGCCACCTTACGCACCCGTTCTAGGGTTGCGTCCGCTTCTGTAAACGCAACTCCCTCCATCATAACCGCCAGCTTTTTTGCTTCTTGCACGGTGTGGGGAAGCTGATCCGCGTTGGAGTAGCCAAACGCGACAAATCGGCCGATTGATGAACGACGACGGGCCGGCGTAAACAGCGTGGCGCTCGGCAAATAGCTGACAACATGCGCTTCATGCAGAAAACAGGTTCCATCATGCAGCGCATGAAACGGAACATGATGCAGCATGTCATGCGGCACAATAATCAGATTGGGATAGTGGGTGAGGCGCGAACGAATAGGGGCGATGAGCTGTGAATATAAATTTTGGAGAAACTGAACGGCTTGTGCGGTGAGGGCGCGATACAGTTTAGGAGAATGGCGATTTGGAACGGCGCGTTGACAGTTTATTTTGAAAAATTGAAGCCAGCGTTCAACCATTTTGCTTGTGACTTCAAGCTGGATCACGTCGACCGTTTCGGCCGAAACTAAGAACACCACAAACCGATCTTGCAGCGTAAAGTATTCAATCAGCAACGTATCAGCATCAAGCTGTGGCCGTTGCGTCTGCACCTGCCACAGCGCCGACTCCCGCGTGTAGTCCGCGTTGCGGATTAACAACTGATGCCACAAGGCGGTAATTTGCGCCTCATACTGCTGGATCTGCTGCTGCACCCCAGCCAGCGCAGGCGTTGTCGAAACAATCGTCGACAAACGCAAATCATCACGGCTGCCCAACTGCCGATAAAGCTGATCCCGCTTTTTACGCAGCGCAAGCAGTTCGCGCACCAGCGGTTCATCAGTAGGCTGCCGTGCTTGAATGCTCAAATCCAAGCGATGCGCAATCATATCGAGCAACGCACGCGATTTAGCCCGTTCTGCAAGATCAAGCGCCATGACATACGCTTTTTGCTCAATACACAGGGCGGTCGCTTTTTCATAAATATCAAACGCACCATCGGCAAAGCTGATGCGAAACTCAACCATCAGCCGCCCTTTAAGCAACTCAATAATCTCTAGCGCCGATTCATAACGTTTGAGCGCCGCCAACGGCTGGCCGTGCTGACTGTGCCAATCCCCCAGCAGCGCATAGGCACGATAAAGTACGCCGCTGAGTTCGGCCGATTTTGCACACGCAATCACGCGCTCCAGATGCCCTTCCGTCGCGCTATCAGCCAAATTAGCCGCCGCAACGATCAATTTAGCACGCATCTGCAACATAATCTGTTCGCCCAGCGGCGCAACTAACGACGCCGCCAGCATCGCCGCCTGCGATTGTTTGCCCTGCTGGAGCAAAATCGCAGCCCGTTCTAGCTGCGCCACCTGCTGACCATGCTGATTATTTATCTCTGCAAATAGCTGGGTCACGTGTTCAACCGCCGCCAGCGCATCAGCCGTGCGCCCGATTGCGGCGTAGGCGCGTGCCAGAAGAAGCCACGCCTGCGCCAGTTCCCCCGGCAGTTGGCGCGTTGCCAACCCCTCAATTGCTTGCTCACAGCGCGTGATGACATCGCCGTAACGATACAGTTGAAACAAGCCATCACTGACAAATAGCTCCACAACCAACGCATCCCGCTCACGTCCGTCTGCCAGCCAAAATTGACGCACCTCGTCAAACAAGCGCAACGCCTCGTTATAGTTGCCCAGCGTAAAATAGGTCATCGCCACATTCTGGTGTGCGCGGATCGCCTCGGCCGTCGCGCCCTGCGCCATCAGTTGGTCATAGGCGGTTGTGCTAAAGTGCAACGACGCAGCAAACCGCCCCAAGTGGCGCAACGGCACGCTGTGGTTCATCTGGATGAGCGCGTAATAAGGATGACTAGGGTCTAACAATGCGGCGGCACGCTCAAAATGTTCGAGCGCCAGCGCATCGTTCCCTTGGCGAATATGCATCCCCAACGCGAGATTGTTCAGCATCCCTGCCAGTTGTTCATTTGCGCCATGTTGTTCAAGAATGGGGGCAATGAGGTCGCCAAGCTGTACCGCTTTGTCAAATGCCCCTTGATGCAGCAGCGCGGCAATTGTGCCCACCTGTATGACGGCACGATCGAGCGGTGTCTCAGCAAGCGCGGCCGCTTTGTCAAACAGCCCGATCGCTTGTTCGTAGTTGCCCACGGCCAGCAGTTGCACATTGGCCGCAAGCGTGAGTGCAAACGAGCGGGACCAATCGGCTGAGACAAGATCGGCAAACCGATAGGCGGCTTGCACCACCTCATTTGCAGCCGCCACGTTTTGGCGAACCGTCTGCCGTGCTATTGTTTTGAGTTGGGTTTGGACAAGTTTTGGCGCATCGATGCGCGTTATGGGGTCACCTGCAATTAATACTTCAACAGTTTCCTGGGGGGTCATGCAGCAACCACAATACCGCGCAACACATAATCCATGATGCTGCTACGGATGACGAGTTCATACTCGCCATTTGTGACTTGCTCAAAACTAAAATCACCGAGTCCTGCGACAGCGGTCGTAATAGAGGCGCGATCGTTTAGGGAACGCAATTCGGCCGAATATTGCATATTCAAATCAAGCCCTGTCAACAACCCCCACAGCGACATTTGCCCGCTGTGGGTGGTGCTATGCTGCAAGGCAACGTTGATTTCCGCCTCATTCATGCGGAATGTATAAGAATCTGGCACTTCTGGCATCGAGGCGCTGCGGGTTGCCTGCAACAAGTCACCCCGCTGCGGATATAGAAAAAAAAGTTGCTGCGTTTCCTGACCATCAAGTAAGTGCATAGTTTGCGCCAATTTCTGTTGGCAGAGCGTGCAATGCTGCACGTGAAGTGACACACTGAAACTTTGTTCAAAGTCGAGTGTATCAAGATAGTATTCGCCCAGTTCCATCACGTCAGGGCAACAATTGGGGTTGATTAACTGGTGAAATCGCTTATGCAGGGTGGCTAATTGCGCCACGCGTGAGCGTTCGCTGCTAGAGTTGACGATGAGCGCGGTGATTTCGGCCGAAGCCACACCATCTAAATACTGCATCCGTTCATTGTCTGTTAGAAAGATCATGGGTTCCTCTAGCACGTCAAATGTTGCTGATGTGTCGGCTCCTGCCCAAGGATATCGCGCAATTTCGCCTCAAATGCGGGTATCCGAGCAAATCGACGTATAACTGTAAGTCGCAAATTTGCGATTTGCTTAGCATCTTCAAATAGGGATGGATAGGCGGCGGCTATCTCGCGGTTCTTCATACCAAAGAGGAAATAGCCACCAATTGCCACCCGCTCTGCCTCATTGTTGAGTTGTTGTTGAACTATCTGCCAGAACTTGTTGCGCTGGTCTAGCCTCACACCGCGTTCCCCAATCAGCAACGATTCAACTGATTCAATGGAGGATTCATCAACTGGTGAGCGCCGTGGGCCGTCGTCAAGGACGGCCGAATGGACACACAGTTTCAAAAATCGCAGCAATCCTTTTAATGAGGTAAATTTTTCAAATTTCTGCGGTTTACACGCAATATTGCGCCACAGTCGCTCAAAAGCTCGATTGACAAAAAAAAATTCGTCCTCGCGACTGCTCAAAAAGCTAGGATGATTGCGTACCCAATGGGCGACCAACTGCTGATAAACGCGCATCAGTACTGTCCAAGCAGACTCATTTTGGAGCTTGAGCGCACGCCGACATAGTTCGTATCCAAATTCAGTTTTACATTGTCCCGTCTGCTGAAAACGTTGGGATTCAACTAGGCAATGCTTTTCTAACAGATCAATCGGCAAATGCGTTAGATTATTTGAGGGTCGTTCTGCGTCTTCTTCAAAAAATGTATAGTTCACACTTGTTTGTGCCTCGATTAGCATTAAACTTTTCCTCTATTGTAATAAACAATGGGAGATTTATTTTTCTGCTATGAACAACGTGAGTATTTTCTTTTACGATTCGTCTCATGGCAGATTTTGTCACGACTTGCTTGTTGATTGATCAAACGATGCAGGCATGATTGTTTGAATCATGACTAAGCAGCTTGACGCAGGGGTTCATAACGGCCAGATTGACACACGCACATGAACGCCTGTGAAATAGTGTGATTTGTGTCCTTTTAACAGTTTGTGAGGGTATGGGTGGCAATGTTCAAAGAGGTATCAACCTGCTACACACAACGCACACAAACCGAGGCACAGTCCAAAAATGACAAGTAAGTAGGGATTCACACCTCAATTACCCCATTTATGTACAAAATACCTCCTCCTATTCGCGTTGCAATTGCTGATGACCATCATTTGGTCCGTATAGGGCTGAAAACGGCTATAGACACCCAAGAAGACCTGTGCTTTGTAGCGGAAGCCAGCAGCGGTGTCGCGGCTATCGCACTGGCAAAACGGCATCCCCTTGATATTCTCCTCATTGATATTCAAATGCCCGATATGAACGGCCTAAAAGTTGCCGAGCAATTACGTC
The DNA here is from genome assembly GCA_049614105.1 of Promineifilaceae bacterium (SeqCode). Classification (GTDB taxonomy): domain Bacteria; phylum Chloroflexota; class Anaerolineae; order Promineifilales; family Promineifilaceae; genus CALECP01. Next base: position 84,013 of record JBMZDF010000001.1, on the reverse strand, counting down.
AGCAGCAACCTTCGATAAAAATTATTTTGCTTTCAAGCTTATGTGACAGCTTCCTTGTTGAAAAATTCCTCACGCTTGAACTGGCTGGCTACTTACTCAAAGATGAGCCGCCGCGCCGCGTCATGCAAAGTATTCGCGATGTTTATCATGGGGAACCCGCCCTAAGCACGGCCGTACAAAAAATCATCTTACAGCGCCGTAAAGGGGTGCAGAGCGAACTCAGCGAGCGTGAGCGTGAAGTGTTGAAACTGGCGGCGCACGGATGGTGTAATCAACGCATCGCCAATCGGCTGATTATCACCCCTGGCACAGTCAAAAATCACATGAACAATATTTATTCTAAGCTGCCGGGCGTAGGCAATCGCTCTGAGGCAGTTGTCTGGGCGTGGGAAAATCGCGTTGTTAGTTTGGCCCCTTATTGACAAGGGGCAATAACAACTCGGCGTTCTTAACGCCTTTCTGTCCCAACATCATGCAAGCTGGCGTTTGGCCAGCTCAGCAAATAAACCATCTTCCCGCAATAGCTGTTGATAAGTGCCTTCTTGGACCACTTTCCCATGATCCATCACGATGATGCGATCGGCGTTGCGGATGGTGCTCAGACGATGTGCGATGACGATGCGCGTTGATTGCAGTGCCTCAACGCTTTTCATGACCTCGGCTTGTGTCTTGTTGTCGAGGGCGCTTGTTGCTTCGTCCAGAAGAATGATGCGCGGGCGGCGAACCAGCGCCCGTGCAATCAGCAACCGCTGCCGCTGCCCACCTGAAAGCGTTCCCCCGCCTTGCGTCAGCACGGTGCTAAGATCCATTGGCATCGCACGAACGTCCCGTTCTAAACCCGCCATCTTTAACGCGGCCCATGCATCATCATGTGTCAAACTAGATGCGACACCGACAATGTTTTGAAAAATGCTCTCAGGCAATATTTGCCCATCCTGCAACACCGTTCCTATCTGCGCCCGCACTTCACGCCAGTTCAGCATTGCGGCATCATTGCCGTCAAAATAAATCGCGCCCACGCTGGGCGCTTCAAAACCAAGCAGCAAGCGCAACAACGTTGATTTTCCAGATCCAGATGGGCCAACAACCGCAACAAACTCGCCCGGCTGAACGGTCAATGAGAGCTGTTGCAAAATAAGCGGGCCGTCATCGTGATACTTAAATTGAACATCTTGCAAGCTAATCATGCCTGCTAGCTTGCCCGGCGAGAGATTGTCTTGGGTTAGCTCTGGCTGTTGTTCGATTATCGGCCGAAGTCGTTCATAAAGTGGGATGCTGTCTAAAATCTCAATCGCGCCATCGCTCAACGTCAACATCCCAAACAGAAATTGAATAAACGCCGCGTTGAATGCCAAAAACTGGCCGACCGTCATGTTGCCTTGTCCCAGCCCCACGACCATTGCAAATAATGCGACATTAGTGACGATGCCAAAGGCGGCGTTAAAGACGCTTAGCTGATTGTTTTTAGATTCGATAGAGAGTTCTAGCTGTTTGAGCGCCCCAAACTGTTGTGCCCAGTTGGCGAATGCACGCCCTTCGGCCGAAAAAACGCGCAACTTCGCGATTCCTTCCAACGACTGTAACACTTGCCCCGACAATTCCCCCTCACTATGCGCGACCTGACGACGCGCAGAAAGCTGACGCAGACCAATGGTGAATGAAACGCTGCTGGAGAATAACACAAGCAGCATCGCAACGGCGGCCAACCGTATATCAAAGTACAGCAGTAACCCAAAGTTGAAAAGCGCGAAAAAGACGGCAATCAACATCATTGGCAAGATGCCAGATACAACCTGCTGAATCATTTGCACGCCCAAAACACGTTTGCCTAGTTCACCCGCCGTGTACCGTTTGAAAAATGAAACGGGCAGATTCAACACACGCATCCAAATTGCCGTTTGGAGATCACGACTTAACCGCATCTGTAATCGCAGCACGAACAAATCCTGAACGAACTGAAAACTAGCGGACGCGCCAATGACAAGCAGCAGCAGTAACATCATCGACACAAGCAGTTGAGGCTGTCCAATGGGAATAATCGTATCAACCATAAACGCGGTTGCCAGCGGCAGCGCAAGCCCGGACAGCCCAATGGCGATGCCTAGCGCGAAAATCTTGACCACATCCCGTTTTGTCGATTTCATGCCAAAACGCAACAGGTCCCATGCCGTGAGCGGCCGATCCGCTAAACCACGATAAAGCATGTCGGCAACGGGCCACATCGCGGTCGCAACCGCCTCATCAACAACCTGCTCACTGCCTGTAAACAGGTTGATTTGTTTGTAGCCTCGGCGAGTCGGAAGCAGTGCAACTTCATCCTCGCTTTCTCCAACAATGCCAATCAGTGCGCCGTGATCTTCACGCCACCATTCCCCTTTGAGCGCCACACGACGCGCCTGTAGCTGTGAGGCCGCCGCAATTTTTGCGGTTGAACTCCACCAAGATTTGCTGGCTGGCATCACAATGTCAGCATCAATGGTGTCTGCAACAAGCTGATACGTTGCCTGTAGCGCTTCGCGTTTGGTGTATTGGCGTTGCGGCGTCTCTTGACTTGGCAGCAACGGCTGTGCAAGCTGGCGCAGTCCCTGATTGATCGCTTGCTGGCTGGCGGTGACCTGTGCGGCAAGCTGGCGGGCTTGTGTTTCGGCCGAATCTAACAGCCACTTTTCAAGCACCCCTGAAATAAACTGATGAAACTGGTCAACGTCAGCCCAATCAGCTCCCTTCTCAAGCCATTTGTTTGTGTCGATGCTCGATAGCTGGCCATTTTCTAAAGCCCGAATCCAATGACGCTCGCCAAGCGGCCAGCGCCCCACCCCGTTTAGATGAGGCATGTGTTCCAAATTGCCAAACTGAGATTTGCCCTGTTCGTGCTTGATCCAGAGAACGCCACGCTGGACGCTGGCGCTTGTTCCTTTTTTCAGCGGCAGCGCATGATTGGCGGCTAATTTGATACTTTCTTTGGGGGGCAGATCGGTGACGACCGCGTGGGTCAGGTTCACAATCCAGCGATTGAGCATGGTGGCAATCTCAGTTTGAAACCCTTCGTTGTTGGCGATTTTGTCGAGTCGATTTCGGCCGATTTGCATCACCTTTGTGCGATGCCCGCTGACGAGTAGATAGCCAAGCGTCTCCCCCAACGTTCCACAACCGAGCGCAATGTCGCCCGCTTCCAAATGCATGAGATGTGTTCGCGCCCCCACAATACGTCCCGCCTGCAACGGGACGGCAAACAGATCGGCCGAACCATCATAAAGAATAAACGCACGGCTCGGATCATCTAACAACCATTCTGTTCCTCCCTGATTGACAAGCCCCGCAACCTCTTTGTAACGCAAATGCAGCAACAGCATTTCGGCAACTGACGACGTTGTTTGCTTTTCACTCATCCCGTCACCTTTTTCCAAAGCGACTCCATGAGGTGCTCTGATTCCACCCCATCACTTTGCAATAGACGTGCATAAACGCCATTTGCACGCCACAGATCGGCATGTGTCCCGCGCTCAACCACACGCCCTTTGTCCAACACAATAATTTCATCGCAATCACGAATTGTGCTCAAACGGTGCGCCACAATCAGACAGGTACACCCACGGCGTCGCAGATTATCGGCAATCGCTAGCTCTGTAATCGGGTCGAGCGCACTCGTCGCCTCGTCCATAATCAGCAAGCGCGGATTGCTCACAAGCGCACGTGCGATCTCAATTCGCTGCCGCTGTCCACCGCTTAGATTTGCCCCGCCCTCCGTCAACATAAATTGATACTGATTCTCTCGCCGCAAAATCTCAGAGTGAATCACCGCATCTTGTGCGGCTTGGACCACTTGTTTCTGTGCAATCTCATCATTCCACAACGTAATGTTGTTTTGGATCGAGTCGGCAAACAGAAATATCTCCTGATCGACAAATCGCACGGCGTTACTGAGCATCACGGCAGGAAATGCTGCACGTTCCACCCCATCAAAAAGGATCGAGCCTTCCCAAGGTGTGTAAAGACCCGCAATTAGTCGCGCAATGGTTGATTTTCCACTGCCGCTGCTGCCCACAAGCGCGATACGCTTGCCAGGTTTTAACGTGAGCGAGAACCCTTTAATCAGCGGCGGGTCTAGTCGGCTGTACCCAAACGTCAGATCGCGTATTTCAAGCCCGCCAACCAATGGTGGCAGATCTTCAACGTTCTCTGGTTCGGCCGATGTAAGCACAATATTTACCTCAGGTGCATAGTTGAGAACATCTGACATACGGTTCAAAATACCTTCCGTTTCTTGGAGCTTTGCCCCAAAACCCATCAGCTCACGAACGGGATGCAAAAAGCGATTGGCTAAAATCTGAAACGCTAGCAGAAACCCAAGCGTCATCTGATTCTGCATAATCAGCCACCCGCCAATGCCCAAAATCAGCATTAATGTGATTTGCTGCAACATCGCAGGGACAACGTTCAGAATGCTGCTGCTCAACGCAATTTCCTGCGTCACGTTGACCAGTTTGGCGTGATACCCTGCCCACTTGGCGAAGGCGTCGTTTTCGCCACCGCCCGCTTTAACCGTTTCGATTTGCTGGAGCGTGCCAAACGTTGTGCCCAGCAGTTTGCCCTGTTCTTGAACCATCCGCTGGCTGTGCTGCATGCGCCGCTGCGACATCACGCGCAGCGTCACAAAATTGACTAGCGCGGCAACTATGGTGATCAACGTTAGGAGGATGCTGTATTGCCACATCAAGAGCGCATACAGCCCAATCAGCAGCAGATTAATACAGGTTGCCGCCAAATCATTGGAGATTAACGTAGCGACATGATCATTTTGACCGATGCGGGCATTGATGTCGCCAGCACTGCGCTGATTAAAAAATGTGATTGGGAGCTGTAGAATGTGCCAGAAAAAGCGGCTGGAGTTGGCAATTGAGAGACGTGCTTCAAGCCGCATCAAATGGGTGCGGCGTAACCACACAAGCGCAGCGGTTGCCATGGCAAACAACAGCATGATGCCTAACAGCGGTCTGGTCCAAGCAACTTTGTTGGCAACGACGATTTGATCGATAAAAAAGCTTGAAAATGTGGGAACCAACATCCCTAGCACCAAAAGCGCAAGGCTGACTAAAACAACGTAGCCAATCGCTTTTTCAGTGCCAACAAGATGCTTGCGAAGTGTGCTAACGAGGGTTGGTTTTTTGCCCATCGGCCGATACGCATCAGTCGGCTCGAACGTAATAACAACCCCCGTAAACGCCATGTCCAATTCCTGCATCGTCACTTTGCGCGAACCAAACGCAGGGTCATTCAGATAAACGGTATCGTCATCATGCCCCTCAAGCACCAAAAAATGATTGAAATTCCAGTGAATAATGGCTGGCATAGGCAGATCCCATAGTTGCGCTGGCTCAGCACGAAAACCGCGTGTTTCAAAACCAAAACGACGGGCAGCACGCACAATATTGCTGGCCTTACTCCCATCGCGGCTGACACCACAATCATTGCGCAGTTCTTCGAGGGAGATATAGCTGCCATGATGGGCCAAAATAATGCCAAGCGCCGCTGCGCCACACTCGACAGCTTCCATTTGGAGCACCGTTGGCGTTCGGCGAATGCGTCGAAATAGCCTCATTATTCTCCTCCTTGCTGCACAACATAACGCCAAATTTGTTGTTCTGCGATGCGAAAATCAACATCAGCAATCACGCCAGACGGTATGTTGGTATCGTGTGTGTTGGCTAATGCAATATCCACTAAAACATGGTCGGTCATCGTTGCTAGCTGATCAACCACGTTATCGCTGCCCACAAGGCGCGTGAGTGCCGCCGCATTGATCGGTAACTGGCTCACTGTGCGAACTTGCCCAACGATTGACTGGTTTGCAATTGACACGTCAACAAGGGTATCGGCCGTTACTTCGTCCGCCTGATCCGCAGGCAAGAGCGCCAGCACGGAGGGGAGAATCGTTTCGTCGAGCGGCTCTAGAACAAGCAGCAGATCGTCAACCTCAATCGTGTTCCCACGCGCAATGAGCAGTTGAATAACACGGCCATCCTGCATACTAAACAGCGGTCGCGGCCCTGCTTCTGTTTCCAGCATGGCAAGCTGCTGACCAACGGCGATGACGTCGCCCTCGTCAATTGATAGGTTGCTGACATAGCCGCTGGCAGGTGCATCGATTGGCACAAGGCTCCCATGATTGAGCAGGACGCCTTCGGCCGAAATAGTGGTCGGCACGCGAACAAACGCACCGAACGCCAGCCCACCGATCAACACAACAACCAGTGCAACAAAAACAAGCCAGCTACGCGGATTAACCACCTCTAACAGCATATCAAGCTGCTCAGGCGATGACAGTCGGTCAATTGAGACCTTGCGAAAAATGGAAGAACTCATTTTCTACTCCTTTGATAGCAAGCCTGAAGCGCGGCCAGCGCGTTTGTGCAGGCAAGAGATTGCAGTGATGCTTGTGAAATTGTGTGCAGCAACAGCCGCATCGCTGAAATAGAGGTTGGATCGGGGCAAACCCAGCAGGTGAACGCCTGCAAGGTATGTGCGGCCCGTGTCACGATTGTTGCAAGCTGGCGATAGATTTCATCCTCTCGCAGCATGGGAGGCAGGTAGTGCGATACGCGGCCTGTGGGGCGCTGTGTCGTGTCGATACCAAGCAAACGGAGAGCTAACGACGCATCATAGGTTCCAAATGCGGTAACCAACCCGCAATAATCAGCGACTAATTCATCTAGTAGATGGTGATTAAGCTGCCCGTAGGCTCGTTTTGTAAATAGGTGGGCCGACTCATGGGCCACGCGGATTGTGTGGGACCGGGCCAGCCATCGCTGCGGCGACATTCCCGCAACGTGACTGTCTACGCCGCTGTATGGCTGCTTTGTGATAATCATGAAGCTGTCTTGATAGCTTGCTCGATCGGCCAATAGCTGTTGAAATAAATGGCCCCATTCGGCCGAATTCCGTGTACGCACCCATTCAACCTGTTTGCGCTCTATCCGATCCCAATTGCTGTACCCATTCACCAAAAACGCCCCAATGGCGGCACTAAACGTTTGCGGTTCGTTGCGAAACGCCAGCGCTGCCGCCACTTTTAGAAAGTCCGCCCGTTGCGGCACGTGAATCAGCGGCACGGTTCCCCCCACGCCTTCATGCAAAGAAAGATGCACCGCTTGGGGAGCGTTTAGCTGTAGTGCGTGGTTGGATTTCGGCCGAATGCCGCGACGGATGGCCGCTTGATAAGCAGGGGTCTGCTGTATGCCCATCTCAACTGGAAACTGTAATTGCAACAAATGTTGCGCCAAAACAACATACGCCCCCAGTCGCTCCGCAACAGACGCATACTCACGCCAAACCTGAATCGAGGCTTGGTTTATAAAGACGGTTGGCTGCGGTTTGTCACGATAGGTTGCTAGTTGAACGTTTAAATATGATTCCAAAGACATAAGTAGAGTCTGTGCCAATCTCGCAGATGTTTGCAGCTTGTTTTGAGCAAGAAGTTGGTGCTTTAGTCTGCGTAGGCGTGCTCATCTGCCTGATATGTATATGCCCACATCAAATTGTCCTCAAACCATACGCCACATTTACCCATCCCTGATGGTCTGTTGAGTAGAGGCCATCTGTTCCTGTTGGCACAACGGGCTGTGCCAGTTGGCATAGTCCACGATATGTAGATGGCATCATGCATACCCCAAATTACGCTTTAACCTGTTGAGAGGTGAGTCAATCGCAAGCTGAAACGGAGAAAACATGCTCTATACAGTTGGTCCTAGAAATGTATACAAAGCACAAGCCGAAGTATGGGGAAGACCCCTGTTAAAAGTTGGCCGCAGCGATGATTATCTGGGTGGTTGCGTTTTTCAAAATGTAGAAACCGCCCAACGATTTATTGCTGAAAAGACAGACGGACATGGGGATCGCTTTGGTGTTTTTGGCGTTGAAGCTGACTGGCAAAGTGACACCATTCCGTCGGAAGATGGCTGGTGGCATCATCTGCTATTGGACAAACGCATTATTTTTCTTGAGTAATGCGTGCAGACGCACAACCCTAACGGCTGTATGTCCTTCTTTCACATCATTTACTCGGCCAAAATCGGTTGGTTGAGCTACTACCTCTACAGGAGTTAAGAATGTCTAACAACACTGAACACACACTAGAAGATATTGGTTTGACCTCAGACGACGTCGTTCGCGCATGGAAAGATGAAGAATTTCGCGCTTCATTGACCTCAGACCAGCAAGCAGGCCTTCCAGACGCCCCTTCAAACATGGCTGAATTGTCTGATGAAGAGCTTGAGCAAATTGCTGGCGGTCGAGGCATCTGCATTTGCACCAGAGGCTGCACCTTCACGAAGAAGGAAAAGGCGTAAAAACCTGGTAGCAATAATCTAATTGCAGGCAATGGCTTACCCTCAAGGTAGGCCATTGTTTATTTTTATTGTTAGGTTTACGGGGTGGTTGAATGATGGATGAAGCTTGGTTTGATGCGTTGACATTGAGTGAGCGGGTTGCGTCTTGTAATTCGGCCGAATTACAACAGCTAAGTACTCAGCCCGTCACAGGCGTGGGGCGTTTTCGTTACAACAAATGGCGTAAAGTGGGGACATTTACGCAATCGACCGATTTCGCCCAACGTTTGGCAAAAGATAACCTGTCAGAACCTCAATTCGTTGGCATTCTCAGTGAACCGCTGGGCCAGCTCAAAACACGAACCCCCAATCTAAACTGGGTGACAGCCTTAAAACAACGCTATACAACCTGTCAAACGCCCTCTCTCACCTCAACCGCACAACAAGCACGGCTTGACGAGACGCTCTTGGTTATTGTGCGCCCGCTCATCTATTCAATTCTAAATGACCTGTATGACGCTTACGCAACAACGGCGGCACACCTTGGTCAAGCAGCTTTTCCTGAAACAGCATTGTCCCTATGGGTGACCGCCCTGCTTGACGATTGTGATGATATTTTGACGCCGATTGTTGTAACCGAACTACAGTCAGCCCGTTTTCTCAAACAGCTCTCTGGGGAAACCTCACAAGCGCGTTTTCAATCATTTTTAGACCTGTATCGCAGTGCGGCGGGGGCGTTGACGCTGTTAAAGGCGTATCCTGTGCTCGGCCGATTGCTGCATGACTTCACCACAAATTGGCTAGCGGCTCGCGTCGAATTTTTGGATCGGCTGGCGGCCGATTGGTCAACCTTGACCAAAACATTTTTCACAGACTCTGCGCCCGCTATTCAACAGATTCAGGACTCAGTTAGCGACCGACACGATAGCGGACGCACCGTTTATATTCTGCACGATAGCAACGGCGCACGTCTTCTTTACAAGCCCAAACCGCTGACGGTTGATGCACAATTTCAGACTTTGCTCAACTGGTTTAATCAGCATGGACAGGGACAACTGCCGCCGCTGCGGCTGCTCACGATTGTTGAGCGTCCCGCCTATGGCTGGGTCGAATTTGTCACCCACGAAAGCTGTTTAACAAGTGGTGAGGTCGCCCAGTTCTATGAACGGTTAGGCGCACTGCTTGCAATTTTATATTTGGTACGCGGCACAGATTTCCACAGCGACAACGTGATTGCCAGCGGAGCACATCCGATTCTGATCGATCTTGAGGGCTTATTTCACCCTGATATTCCAGACCAGACAGACGATTTGAGCGAGGCTGAACAACAGGCGTATGCGCGTTTCTATAGTTCAGTGATCACAACGTTGTTGCTGCCAAACATTCGGCCGAATCAGTTTGATGATGCGGCGGATGGGGGGCTTGGTGGGAATGCAACAAAACTGGCGCTGCGGTTGAAGGTACTTGATGCACAGAGTGACCAGATGCGTTATGAACAAATTTGGGTATCTGTGGCGGGGGATGAGGCGCAAAATCGGCCGAAATTCAACCAAACCCAAGCAGATCCAACTGACTACATTGACCAAATCGAACAGGGCTTCCGCACCGCCTACCGCATTGCACAAAATAATCAGGCCGCTTTACGTCAACAACTTTCAACCTTTGCTGGCGCACGTATCCGATTCTTGTTCCGCGACACAATGATTTACGACATGTTGTTGCGACAACTGCGACAGCCCGACCAACTGCGTCGTGGCTTAACCCAAGAGCGCACGCTCGACCTATTATGGGGGCGTGTGAATCAAGGCGAGCAGTATGCCAACTTTATTGCCGATGAAAAGCGCGAGCTACGCACATTTGATGTGCCGTACTTCTACACGCAAGCTGACTCGCGTGACGTTTGGGCAAGCAGCGGCAAACGGTTTTCTCAGGTCACAGATCGCAGCGGATTAGATGCAGCGATGGCTCGCGTTGACGCAATCAGCGATCGTGGCTGTCGTGAACAACTTTGGTACATTCGGGCAACGCTCGCCTGTAGCTCAACCCGCGAAAATAGTTTAACGCCCCCTGCTCCGTCAAAACGAACACAGTCACCGCTTGAATTGGCCTGTGCGATTGGCGACAAGCTGGCAGCGCAAGCGGTTGATGATGGAACTTCCTTGGCATGGATTTCTGTATCTAGCTATCGGCATCGTCACTATGTTGGGCCAAACAATCTGACGCTTTACAGCGGTAGCTGTGGGATCGCGTTGTTTTTCGCCGCACTTGCCCGCGTCACAAACAATGTCCGCTGGGAAAATCTAGCCCGTAAAACAATTGCCCCGCTGCAAGCCACGCTTGCCAATACGAGTTCAATTGAGGCACATCTCAACGGGACCCTGTTGGGCGCATATGACGGGATTGCGGGATACATCACAACCTGCGCCCGTCTTGGACAACAATTTGACGATCCAGCGCTTTTGTCACAGGCGCATGCGTGGGCAACACTCAGCTCGCATAAAATCGATTCAGACGGCTATCTCAACGTTTTGTCTGGCACAGCAGGTCTGATACCCGCACTCTGGTGTCTCAACGAAATAGACCCGTCTGAGGACTTATTGGCCTACGCCGTTCAAGCGGGGGAGCGGCTGCTGCAACAGCTACAGCCTTGCGTGGAGGCGTGGCAGTTGCCCACCCATGTGCGCTTGGGGACAGGCTATGCAAGCGGACTCATCGGTATCGCGGCAGAGCTATATCGGGTGGCACAGTGGGCGGGACAGCCTCGTTTTGCGATTGCGGCCAATCAACTACTTGAACATGTGCCAGCGATGCCAACCGCGACAAATTGGCATGATGGCGCGATCGGGTATGCGCTCGGTTGGCTGTCGCTCCCGCCTGAACACAGAACGGTGCAGGCTTCCAACTTAATTGACCAAGCGATCCGACAGGTTTCGGATGCTGAAATACGGGATCATTCATTAGCAAATGGGCTATTTGGATCACTCGATTTTTTGCACACATCGGCCGAAATATTAGCCGACCCAATCCTACAGCACACAACTGAACAACTAGCCGCACAACACCTCGCTAACTTAACCATAGATGCGATTCAATGTGGCTTGCCGCTTGCAGTTGAGGCGGCAGGGTTGATACAAGGTTTAGCAGGGATTGGCTATGGCTTAGTGCGCTACATCGCACCCAGCAAACTACCATCGCTCTTAACCGTTTTGCCGCTGGTTCGCGCGGCGTAAGAACTGACAGGCTGTTTGTTCAACCGCTATTTTCAAAGGAGCAACCTTATGCGCTTTTTGTTTTGTCCACTTGCCAGCCACGGTTATATCTATCCAGCCATTCGCGTTGCCCAATCGCTTCAGGCATTAGGGCACACCGTCGGCTTTGTAACGGGATCAGGGTTTGATTCTGAACTGGACGAAGCAAATTGCCCTCGCGTCAATACCGGCAGCGAGCCGAGCCGTGTCGCTTTTCGGGTCAGTTTGTGGGGCAGCACCAAACCGAACGTGTTGCAAGTGGCGCTTGTTCGTGAAGCAGCAGCCGTATTTCAACCAGATGCAATCGTCGCCTCCTCAATGGCGCTGGGAGCGATTCTTTTCGCCAAATGGCATCACATTCCAGTTGCAGTACTTGGTTTAGGCACGTATATGTGGCCGACTTGCGAAAATGCGCCGCTGCCCAACAGTACACCTGATGAAGTTCATACCGACAGCGGCTTACGCTATCTGACCGTCATGCACATCGCCAACCAAATCGCCTCTATTTGCGGCCACACGCCGTATCAAGGCGACTATGACCAATTCCCGCTTTTAGGCGATTTATACTTACTGCGCTCAATTTCAGCCTTGCAGGCAAATCACTTGCGCTTACCAACCAAAGTACGGCTGGTCGGTGCTTGCACATGGTATCCGTCTGTTGACCAAAATGCTTACCGCACGCTGGCAGCGGCACTTGATACCGACATGCCGATCTGTTTTGTACAACACGATAATCGCTGGTCGCGCCAATTTGAACAAGAAAATCACATGAGGGAGGGGATACCTGATTTCTGGGAAACCCTTGTATCCGTTCTGGCCGATCGCCCTGTACGCGTCATTGTTTCAACCAACGATTCAGATTTAGTCACAGCAACCCAACCAGACAACTTTTTTGTTGACCGCTTTATTCCGCATCAACTAATTTTCCCACGGGCTGATTATGTGATCGCAACGGGGACATCAAGCGTGATGCTTGCTGCGTTGAGCCACGGGCTGCCGATGTTGCAAATTGTGACGGCCAGTGAGAACTTTTTGGTGGCTGAACGTTGTGCGGAGACTGGCGTGGCTATTTGCCTGCCTGTTGAGGATGTGACCGAAGCGCGGCTGCGGGAAAGTTTCGGCCGATTAACCAGCGATCAAACGTTAGAAACAAACGCACAGCGCATGGCGGCCGACTTCGCCGACATGCGCGAATGCAACCATGCCGCAAACCTGATTATCAACATGGTACATCAAAAACAACCCGCCCCTTTTTCACAAGCACATGCCCCAGTCAGCTCACAACTATAAAGATTACTATGTTGCTTAGCCCACTCGATCTACTACAAGTCTCTGCGTCCGAACAGGATGTGATTCGCTGTTTAGTACGACGCCCATTTCAAACAAAACGCGAAATTGCCCGTAGAACACGCATCCCGCTTAGAGAACTCGACCAAGTGCTCAGCCAGATGGTGCGTTCCGCCAAACTCATTTTGCATGATGAGAGCGAGCTGCGTTATTCAGTTCAAATCTCACCAAAGGGCAATACGCCCAGGAAACGCCCGTCGGGTGGGTTGCTAGACTCCTTCTTTAACTAATCACTATGTCGTATTTATCGACCCTCGACCTTCTAAACGCGAACCCTGTAGAGCAAGATATTTTGCGCTGCGTCACGCGATTTCCAAGATTGAGCGTTCGTGCAATAACGGAACGGATTAATCTCCCTTCGGCCGAAGTTGCCATAACCATCGAAGAACTGGTGACACGCGCCAAACTCGTTGAACAGCTTGTCAATAACGAGCGTGTTTTTGTGACCCGTTTTCAGCTACGCGCAGCCAACGTTCGCAATTTGCCAGCACCGATTCAAGCATTACTAGCACAACCTGATGACGAATTTCTGTCCAATACCGATATTGGGCAAACATTGTCAAAGGTAACGCTGGAAAAAATGCAGCAAATATGCCGTGTCCGCAAACTACAGACCAACGAAGTGCTGGCCTGGCAGGGGAAATCATTTCCTTTTATCGGGGTGGTTCGCAGCGGTTTACTTGGCAAAGTGCAGATTAGCGGCAACAGGGCGCAAACCTTAAACGGGTATTTGCGGCAGGGGGAATGGCTGGGCGTGGCGGAGCTGTTTGGCAATCAGCAGCCGCAGGAAACCTACAAAGCGGTGACAGCATGTACAGTGATGCTGTGGCCGATTGAAGCATTTGTTGCGATGCAGTCTGTTCAGCACGATTTGGCAACCGCCGTGGCGCGATACCTGAGCAAACAGCTAAGAAATTGCCTATGTCATGGTGGGCGACGGGCGGGTCACGTGTGGGCGGTTGACGGCTTGGCGGCGGGAGATGGTGCCTCGTTAATTGCGGCGCAGCTTGCATTGTGCGCTTTGGATTCGGCCGAAAACAGCCCCAGCGTTGTCATCTGGGATTGGAAAACAGAAGTAAACCCCTATCGCGATCTGCTATCCGCAACTATCGTAACCGAAACCCCCAGTGGGTTTGGCATCATTCAACAGTTGAGCAACGGGATTATGTTATTCCATGCTCACCAATCTGTTGATTATCCACCCGCTGTTTATGCCGATATTTTGCTCACGGAGCTAAAAGCACGCTTTGATTACATCTTGATCGATCTAGGTCATCACCCAGATCCGTTGCAACGCGAGGTGATCGCAAGCGCCTCTGTTGTGATCAGCATCACAACCTGTGCAGCTTCTGCGCAAACGTGTCGTGACAAGTGGCAGGCGATTCCAACGCCACCACAGCAAAAACGGCTGGTCTTGCTCAACAAGACAAACCCAGAGGATGCACAACAGGCGGCGCAGTTTACTTTCCAATGTGTGCTGCCATTTTCGGCCGATTTCCCCACCAACCGCACCGCATCAACCCTATCTCACACCATCGCCGAACTGTTCCGCCGCCTTTCGCTCAATCACACCATCGCGATTTTTGTACCCTCAACGATAACGGTTGATCAGCAAACCAATAACGAGACGCAGGTGAATGATACGTTGTCATTTCTTGGGTCTGTCTTTGGTGGCGCAACAAGTTCGCGGGCGGACGGCATTTGGAAAAGCGATCAGGGTGGGCTGGTGACCGAGGTTGTCACGATCGTCCGCACTTTTGTGTCAAAACGCGCCCTAGACTCCAATTTAGAAGATGTGTTGCACTTTGCGACCGCTCTAAAGCGCGACATGCAACAAGAAGCTGTTGCAATCGATGTGGACAACAAGCTGATATTAGTTTAGGAAAAAACCTATGAATACGATATTGTCTTGGCTCAAACGCTCCCTCACTCGTGTGATTTTAATTGCGCTGTTGTCCTTTTCAGTGATCCCCATTCTGATCGTTTCGATTCTATTTACAAGCCAAAGTATGCGAGCATTGACCGCTCAAATGGAAGCAAACTTATTGCAGCTTGCGTCCGCCCGTGCGGAAGAAATCAATATTCGTTTGAACGAGGTCGCCAACACCACACAGATTGCCGCGCATCAGGCTGTGGAAGTGTTAGAAACGCCAATTGATGACGAGATAGTGACCACTGAGCTAATGCGTTATCAGCTAGACAATCGCGGCATTCTAGGGCTAGACGATTACTATAATCGCAGCGGAGGGGCCGACAGTTTGGGTGACACGCTCTCAAATGTTTACTGGGCATCGGCCGATGTGGACGCCACAGTTGCCAAAACGATCATCCAAACGGAACAGCTCGACACGATATTTGAAGGCATTAAGGGTGTCAGCCCAGATACACAGTGGATCTACATGACGACGCCAGAGGGTATGATGCGTCTTTATCCTTGGGCCAGTAATGATCATTATCCTGATGCGTGGGACCCAACCCAAATTGTTTTTTATACGGTCGCGGAGCCAGCTAATAATCCATCTTATGCGTTGCAATGGACCGCCCCCTATGTCGATTTTGCCGGGGCAGGCTGGATGGTCACCGCCTCAAAACCGTTGATCGGCAGCGGCGGCGATTTTTTGGGCATTATGTCGCATGATGTCACGATTGGGTCGCTCAAGGAGATCGCCCTCAATATCCAAGTGCTCGAAGGCGCGGGGCATGGGTTTCTGATCGATCATACGGGCGGCATTATTGCGCACCCCGATTTTCAAGACAATGACGCAACAAAAGGGGAGCAAGAGGCGATAAAGTTGCAGGAGACAGGTTCGGCCGAATTTCGTCAGCTTGTCAATTCGATGCTTTCAGATGTCACAGGGCTTGGCTATTACAACAACGATACCAACAACGATACTTCGTTATTGGTGTATGCCCCGATTGAAGCAACTGGCTGGCGGCTTGGTATCACGGTTCCACGTGAAGAGGTGGTTGCGCCAGCCATTCAAATGCGGATGCGTGTTTTATTTGTGACGTTGTTTTTGGTGATTCTCGCATCTGCGCTGGCGATTTATTTAACACAGCTTATTCATCGGCCGATTGCCCAACTTTTGCAAGGTGTTCAACAGGTTTCGGCCGATAACAAAGCGGACAAAATACAGGTCAACTCATTTGATGAACTGGTTGTACTTGCCAACGCATTCAACGAAATGTCTGGCAAGGTGTGGGAACGTGAAACCGATTTGAAGGAACAGGTAGCCGCTTTGCATATCAAAATCAATCATCACCAGAAAAAAGAGCGGCTGGATGCGATTGTCGAAACAGATTTTTTCAAACGTTTAGAGCTAAATGTAACCCAGCTACGCGAGTCGCTTAAACCATCCACAGCCTAAGCAACTCACCTACCCCAGCAAACTGCTAAATCGCTGAGACTTGTATCAGACAATGTTCACTAATGGAGAAACCATGACCCAGATAATCTCAACCCATTCCTTTCGTGGCGGCACGGGTAAGTCAAATGTCACCGCCAATCTTGCAATCACTTTGGCCGACCAAGGGTATCGTGTTGGCGTCTTTGATACCGACATTCAATCACCTGGTATCCACATTATCTTTGGCCTAGATGATATTGAAACGGGGTCTTGTCTTAACGATTACCTCTGGGGCAACTGCACAATTTTGGAAGCAGCGCATGAAGTTTATCGTACTGAAAACGGCGGATTTGTGTCGCTTGTCCCATCAAGTATCGACCCAAATGATATTGCCCGCATCTTGCGTGAGAAATATGATGCAAGTGAAATGCATGCGGCCTTTCGTGATTTGATAGCGGCACAGTCACTTGATTTCCTGCTGATTGACACCCATCCGGGTCTGAACGAGGAGACGTTGTTATCGATTGCGATCTCCGACACTCTCATTATTATTTTGCGCCCAGATCAGCAAGATTTCCAAGGCACGAGCGTCACGGTTGACGTGGCTCGGCGGCTTCGTGTGCCAGATGTCAAGCTAGTGGTGAATAAAGTGCCAACCAATTACAACTTCGCCACTATCAGCAAACAGGTCGCAGAAACCTATCAGTGCAATATTGCGGCCGTGTTGCCCCTCTCGATTGAGGTGGTTCAAAACGCAAGTGCTAGCGTATTCTGTAAATCAAATCCATCTCACCCTTTCAGCGAGGGCATTCACCATATTGTTAATCAGCTCTTGCAGGAAGATGTCCGACACCAAGAATTTGCATGATCTGAACCATTTCATTTTCCTGCCTACTCAAGGTTTTCGCCTAGATTTGGCAACTTTATATCACGTGCCACGCTTTTGACATACGTAGGGCGTTTCCCTTCTGCAAAATAAGCTTGTAGCCCCATTGCATAAATCCAACGCTCTGTATCTGCAATCGAACGCGCACGCCCCTCATGGTGAATTTGTAGGGTCAAATCCTGATATTCTGGTGGAAGGCGTAACGTTCGCTGCCAATATTGGCCGCGCATCGAGGTCGCTTTTTTGGTCGCACGCGCTGTCTCTGTTTTTCTAATTTTGGACAGCGGATCGTCAAACTCACTCTGCTTCGCTTTTGGTTTGCGTGGTTCTTCAAGCTTCGTTTTCTTTAATGGCTGTGGATCAGGAATGCTGGCTAATGGATCGTTAAACTCGCTCATGATTATTTTCCTTCCTTATAAAATTTATTGACTAATGATTGATAGGCTGCTGTGGGTTCGCTGTCAGGTGCTGATTCAAATAGGGTCAGCCCACCCCGCGCAGGCGATTGTTCGACAATGACCGTGCCAGGAATGGGGTCGGACACAATATCTTTGCCATAGCGTTGTTCTAAACTTTTCAACATCTGACGCGCCAACTTTTGCCGAGACCGCACAAATGTTGGGACCACCGCGCCGATTTTAATATCAATCCCTGATTCCTGCTCAGCCAAAATATTGTGCGTGTGATTAGCCGTAGCGGCCGCACCATGATAGTCAACTTTTACGGGGACGACGGCCTGATCCGCAAATTTATAAACGGCAGTTTCAAGCAGATCAAGCGATGGCGGACAGTCGATAATGATAAATTTGAAGGCAGCACGCAGCGGGGAAAGATGATAGACAAGTAAATCATCGATGGGAATTGACGCTTCATCATCAAGTGCGAAGTTAACAGACGCCAAGGCTGTCTGTGCAATCAAATATTTTTTTGCTCGTTTCAAGCGTTCGCTTGCAGGTAAAACGTACAGGTTTGCCCGCGATGGCCCACCCTCTGATTCCCGATTAGCACTCACAATCGAATCTCGCAATGCGACATGGCCTGTCAAAACCTTGCTGACACATTTGTCATTTGGGTCAATGCCCAGTGCGCGTGAAACATCACCTTGCGGATCAAGCTCAACAATAATGACATTACCGCCTTCATTCTCGGCTAGTTTTCGTGCAAGCCCGTGTGCCAAGTTGACGGCGGTAGTCGTTTTTGCAACACCACCTTTTCGATTAATAGAAGCAAGTACAAGGCTCATATAAAATCTCCAGCAAATAGTATGTGCAAGTATGTATGCGCAGACTCTTTGCATGTCCAAAAAGACTCTTACAGAAGTAAGTATACATACTTTTTTCTGGTGCAAAAGAACCTGCGTAAATAATTAAATTGTATGTGCATATGATTCTTTTAGAGTCGCAGTAGGTATATAGAGAGTCAGCATGTACTCACGTATACATACTAAACGCGCAGCAAAGCTGATAACCAGACTTGCTGGAAATTTCTAAGGCCAGCGTCTTAGAGCGGCTCTTAGTGATAAGGAGATTGGGCGTTGAGAATTGGGCAGTTAGTTAGGTTGTGCTGTGCTGTGGTTCCACTTGGCTGTTCTCGTCTAGCGCGTTAGGTGTCCATTGTATTGGTGCAGACAATTGCTTCGTTTCTTTGCGCTTGCGGTCTTGTTTGAACCACCAAAAAGGTTCACGGGCGTTAAGCGTGCTAAGCAGCAGACCACTATAGTTAAACAGCACCGAGTAGAACAATCCAAAGTGAATCACTATCGTTGTCGTGATGTCGAGAACGTCAAACACGATGGGCGCTTTGAAATTGAACGCTTGCCTGTGATTAAATTGGCTTGCCAGCGTGAACAGGTGATCCAAACGGGTGAAGGGATCTTGACCTAACAGAATGATATGGGCGGGGTTGTCAGACTCCATCGTCTGCGGATTGATGGCGATTGACAGATGCGCGGCCGATAACAATGCCTGATCGGTGATGCCATCACCGATATAGCAAACATGCCGCCCTTGCCGCTGAAATGTTTGGAGCGTGTCAACTTGGTCCGCTTGAGACGCGACGCAAATCCATTCGTCCAACCCTACCGTGCGATGCAAGATGGCGCGGGCTGGGGTGTTTTGTTTGTGGGAGATAGCGATAACGAGGAGGTCGGGATGTTGTTGGCGTAGGGCTTTGAGCGCCAAGCTGAAGTTAGAACGTGCCGTGTGTTTAGCCAGCAGATCGGTATTGATGATGAGAAGGTCGCACGTTTCGGCCGATTCCAGCGCCCTCGCATCCCGCACCAAAATACTATGATGAGCCGCCTGATTGACAAAATCGCGCACCGTTGTGGGGCTGAGCATATTTGTGTGCGCCCCGAAACTGGTCATCAAAAATGCCCCCGCGCGTCCCGCATCATAAAACGGCAGCGTGGCAAAAAAGGATGCAAACATATACGGCGCGAACCGATCGGCCTGTAGCGCTCCACGGGTTTGAACGGCCGATTGCGTCTCCACACTATGCGTAAACCATGACGCGAGCCGCTGTTCTGTTACCTCATCAGTAGCCAATTGGGAAATAATCGACTGACGTGTCGCTTCCCAATCTTGCTCGGACTGCATATGCAGCTTACGGCTGACGCTTTGCAAAAACGCATCGAGCGCAGCAATGCCGTAAAAGTGCATGACGGTACAGAGACCAAGCCGTGTTGCGGTGAGAACATCATTGTTGATGCGCCGCTCCTCGCGCAAAGTTTGGTACGCATCTTGGAGCGTAGGTGCAAAGACAGCCAGCGACAGTGGCAAACTCATCACGGCTAACCCGCTTGCAGATGGCACAACAAAAGCTGTTGCCGTCATACCCAACGACAGCGACGATAGCAGAAGCCGTTGATCGGTTTGTTCCTGCGGCAGCATGTCCTGTATACGTCTCGTGAGCTTAGAACGTAATCGCTGTTGCTTTTTATATGAGGTCGTTAGCCAATCGGGGGTTTCAGTAGGGATAGGCAGTTGCCAGTTACGGGGGGATGGGAGGCTAAATGTCATGCATTAGTTTCGGCCAGTTCCGAAAATAACGTGGCCGCTTAGAAAGGTGGATTGTTTGACCCACTGGACCCCTCCAGAGGTCGGTAGGTGTATGCCCAACAGTTAATTCAATCCTACACCCTTAAGGGGATTGAACCGTAGAAACGCAGAGAACGCTGAGTTTTTAACTTTCAAGACGGCTACTTACGGATAGTTAAAACTTTAGGCATTCAGGAAGCATAACGGAAAAAGCGACATTCCACCGCAGAACAGTGGAATGAGCATTTACCGCAGATTTTTGAGAAGATAGAAACTGAACTTATCTGATGAACGACAGTCGTTATGATTGTGCTGACAGATTAGTTTGAATGCCCGTTTAGATGCCCGTTTGCACCACCTGTCAGGCCTGAGCGATTGAGAACGCCATTAACTGACGCCTTGCTGCTCTCCATCAATGATTGTAGCTGATTTGCCAATTCAGGTTGCGTTGCTGTCACCGTTTCGTGTGCAAGCAACTCCTCACGCACGCCAAAAATGAGCTGTGTAGAGGTCATCATGTGGATGATGACACGTTCTAGCGTATCGTCCAAATCGCGATCTGTGTAGGTTCCGTTGATGACACCCTGTAGGTCGAAGCCCATATCACTACAAAATTGCGCCACAAATTCAGTGATTACTTCAAAATGTTCGTCAGGTAATCCAGTGGCCCAGCGATGTAGATCTTCTGGAATCAACGCTGCGTCATTAATCCATGCGCGAAAGCTTGTGGCGAACTGTGCATCAACAACGGGGGTTGGGTCTGACCGTAGCGTCAAACTTTGTAATCGTGCAGCACTTTGCTGGGTAACCGTTTGAACTTTGGCAGAAACTTCTGCTTTTTCGTCATCGTTCATCTGCCACGCTTTGTAGATTAATGCGCCCCAAACAACTAAAGAAAGTGCAAAAAAAATAAGAAAATTCGACATGCTCACTCCGTTATGAGTCTTGGCTGCTCTAATAATATTGATGTGGTTTACGGGTGGGAACGGCGAACCCTTTGGTTGTCTCTAGTTTAGAGACAAAATGTTGCAATATGCCCCAACCACGCTTGCTCACAGTAACAAGGTAGAAGAATACCGCCTTTTCCAGCTAGCGTTGAGCGTGTCGAAATAGGCCAGAGCGCAACGAAATCCGTTGCGTTATCTGTTCTTGATTGAGGTGGGGCAAAGTACGATACTAGAAGCATCTTAGGTTGTGATATCAAACAACTGAGATGCAACGACCTTCTATTGACTTATCCATCTCTTTTTCGCACTTCAAGGAGACAATCATGATTTACTTATATGCTGGAGCGGCTGTAATTTTGATCGCAGTCGGCGCGTTTTTTACATTTTATCGAGGGCGAAGTAAAGACGACGAATTTCAAATGCCTGTGTTGAAAAACAACTTTCGTAATCGGGCGGCGCTGACCGAAGCGTTTATGATGTGGATCAAGCAAGCCGATGCCGCAAGCGGCGCGTGGCTACTCAATTTGGAGCCAAAGGAACGGGATGCGTTTGTGAAAGCGGCCGATCGATTTTGTAAAAAGGGCGGCTTCCAACTGGCATGGATTGTGGAGGATCAAATTGAAGATGAGACGTTGCGTCTGCATATGGCTCAATCGGTGCAGCGGTTTGTGCAAGCGCATCGATCTGAGTCAGAGGCAAAGGGAGATTTGGTCGTCTACAAGGCGCTGATCGATTTGTTGAAAAATGCAGGGCGTGGAAAATATCGGCCGAAAACACAAGCCGTCTACCTCCAACTTGCCAAACAAGACGTGATTCCACAGGCAAATGTCGACATTCTTTTCCAGCGCGATCGGCGTCGTTGGGAACAGGCGGCAAAAGCAATCGCGCTCGCCTCGCGTAGCAACCGAGCAGCGGTGAACCAAGCAATTCGAGAACACGTTTTAGGCGAGCCACAGCCCGTTGTACAACAAAGCGCCTCAACTGAAAGCGCAGCTTCAACCGAGCCACCAACGCTGGTGACAAGCGTGTGATGACATTAATACATCACAGCCTTCTGATCCCCACTATTTTGAGCAAAGCCGACAAACTTAGCTGGGTCTGATGCGCTCTTGATTTGAGCGATTAGCTGCGTTGACTGCTCGCTAATCTGTGGTTGTCCAATGCGATGACCGATGCCCAATGCTAAATATGCGGATCGACGTGCGGCCTGTACCTGCTGTGTTTCAAGCTGCGCCTGTCCTAATTTCAACAGTGCAAGCGCCTCAATGTCTGATTGATGTAGCTGGCTGGCACGGCGAATTGCGGTTTGCAATAGCAATTGCGCTTTGTTTGGCTCACCAAGCTCATAAGTACTGATTCCTGCGTAGTAGTATAGCTGTGGATAAGTTGCCAAATCATCTGTGATAGCAAACGCCTGCTCACAATATGCGAGCGAGGTCTGATAATCTGTTTTGGCAAGCGCCGACTGGCTAAGCATGTGCAGGAAGTCGATTTGTTGTGCCGTATTTTTGTTTGCAAGCGCCCACTGCTGCCCCTCGTCCCAGACTAATTCGGCCGATCCCGACACCTGTTGCACGACATAACTCCTACCTAACAAGTGAGCCGTTTGGGCGGCACGGTGTCGCAATAATGTTTCTTCATGCGGGCGACGGGGGTAGAGCGTTTCGGCCGAAAGCGCCTCACGATACCCAACTAAAGCACACTGCAAAGACGCAATACTATTCGCGTGATCGGCAAGTGCATGATAGACACACCCCTCAACAAAATGGACATCGGCCGCCGCTGGGTGCTGCTCAAGTTGCGTATGGATACGGCGCAGACCATCAAGCGCCTGTTCGTGTGCGTTTTCCTCACAGTGCAAAGCCACCAATTCGGTTAGTAATATCACCTCATTTGTTGCTGTAAACTGTTCGGCTAGGGCTGATTGCAACCACACGACGCCAACGCTATTCAAACTAGCCAACCGAAAAAACTCGCCCAGCGTCGGGGCTGCGTTCACCAGTAGATTTTCGGCGTAGTGGTCGACAGACCAACACCATGCTTGTTCTAACTGGTCAAGCTGCTGGCGAATAGACTCAATTGTGGCGACAGGCTGCGAAAGTAAGGCGGGCAGTTGCTCGGCAACCCAAGTGAGATAGTAGGCGGCATGGCGCTGTTTTGCCTGATGCACCCAACCGCGCAGAGCGGGCGTCACCGCTGTTTTCTGTTCGCAAAATGCACGAAGCTGGGCATGCATCTGATACATTCCCTCGCCGACTGGGGTGAGTAGGGCGTTGTGTACTAACTGTTGGATGATGATTGAGCGGGCTTGTGTGATGTGGGTGAGCGTTTCGGCCGAAAACGTACCGCACAACAACGCGCATTGCAGCAGCACCCGCTGCGCCTCACGCGAAAGCATTTGCCACGCATACTCAACGACAGACCACAAATTACGCTGTCTCTCAGGAAACGACACCATCTCAGTCTGTAAAACGTCGAGGTTAGCCGCAAGTTGCTGTTGCAACTGCTGTGGCGATTTGTGTTCACACGCAATCGCGGCTAACTCAATGCCCAGCGGCAGCCCGTTTAGGGTGCGGCAGATTGTGCCTATCGCCAGCCAATCATGCTCATCAAACGATGTCTGACGCCCGATACGGCGCAGACGATCACAAAACAGGGCAACGCTCGGCACGTCACGCTCATCACGGGTTGGAACAGGCAACCCATAAAGGCGGACAATCTGCTCAGGCATGACGTGGAGCCGCTGGCGCGACGTGACGAGAATGGTTAGCTGGGTGGTTGCCAACAATTCCAGAACAAACGGCGCAGCACCCTGTACCTGCTCAAAATTGTCTAAAATGAGCAGGGTTTTTTGTTGTGCCAGATAATCAACTAGCTGCGTCTTGAGGGGAAGGGATGAATGAGGAATGACGTTCAGCGTATGTGCAATGGCGTGCAGGATCTGTTCGGCGGGGTTGTGGTCAGCGGTTGTGAGAAGTTTATCGAGGGGGACAAACCAAACGCCGTCAGGAAATGTGCTGGTTAGCTGGCGTGCGGCGGCGAGTGCGAGCGTTGTTTTGCCAACACCGCCTGGGCCAAGCAATGTGACCAGTGGCGTGTCGGGGTTGGTAAGATAGGCTTTGAGTTGGTGAATTTCGGCCGAACGTCCAAACATTGTCGTCAACGATCGGGGTAAATTGTGCCGTGCTTGGGCGTTGCTAGCCGCCTGTGTATTCAAAGTTGTGATCAAATCAGCAAACGCCTGTCGCCGTTTTGCCAACCACGTCACATACTTTAGGCTATCCAACTTGTCAAACCCAACCAGCAGAATGCGATCATACTTTCTGATCAGCAGGTCAAATTGGCTGGGGATTGGGGCAGATGCAAACTGTTGTAGGTATAAGACATCACACCAAAAATCAGGGTGATCGCTGCGGAACTGAATGGTGTTGCGTGTGGCGACGATCAGATCGTCAAATGGCCCCAACACACGTCGCAAATTTGAGAGCGTCATCCGCAAAGATGCGCGTCCTGATTTGCGTTCATACCCTGCCCAAAGCACATTCGCAATATGTGCGCGGCTCAGGGGTTGTGCCGCTTCTAAAACAAGATAAGCCAACAATGCTTGGGTTTTGTTGGAATGAAACTTGTGAACTGCTTGTTCACTGACTGTAAGAAGGAATGCTCCTGCCAGGTGCAACTTGACACGCGCGGAAGTGTCGACCGACATAGTATTGATTCTATTCCCCTTTATTCAAGATTGCGGAATGATTCCCAGACAAGTCACAATAATGCAGACCAAACCCAGATTGAACTAATTTTGAGGAAACCACAAATTAATTAATCTAACTCTGCTTGCAACGCACCTAAAATTTGCCTGAACCTTGCGCCAAGCTACTTCAGATTGATATTGGTACTATGGAAATTGGGCTACAGCTTTTCCTGATTTTTCTATAACTACACTAAGCACTGCTTCTGAAAAGTATCATATACATACTTCCTAGCAATAATTATCACTGAATCACCTTTTTTTACTATTATCGAAACAATGGATTCCCATCATTGAAACGATTAATATCGAAAAAACATGGCTTTTATATTGACAACAATACCACAAGATATGGACAAATCACTGCTGGGTAACACTTGTGGCACGCAATGCCTGCTTGAGGGCTTCACGGTTGGTCTGGGAAGCTTTGAGGATCAACTGCTCAATTTGATAGCGGCGTTTGTGTTTGGGCTGGAATATAAGTTCGGCCGAATACGGAATAACCCCATCGTCAGTTAAATGTTTAAAGACGGCCTGCATTTGCGCCCGATGTTTACGGCTGTTGAGATTGTTGAGAAAATCAGTCAACGACATATAAAATTGCATCTCATCACGTGAAACAACTGCTGCATAAAATGAGTAGACATATTGGTAAACTGCGTTGCTGATTTGTTCGCGCAAGGCGACATCATCAATCTGTTTGTCCACAACCCACAGTAAATCAAACCCCATATCGTGTGCATAAGCTGTGACATCTTTGGTCAACAAGGCTAGCTCTTTGGCGGGTAGCTTGCGCAGCCATGCCCCAACGCCGTGCTTATCGCGCTCCTCAAACCATGCAACAAGCAACTGCGGCAGTTTGCGCCGTTTCTTGTCGGAGCGCTTGCTAAGGCGTGGCGGTATGATTTTTTCGCCAGTCTGTTTTTGACGGCGCATGCGGATTGTTGTGAACGTACCAATGCTAAAGAAGAGCAAAAGGGTGGGAATTATCAGTAGCAACATAAGGGATCAAGTTGATGCCAATTTGGGTTGGTATCACTTCTGCACAAATCGTCTCCACAGACGTCTGCGCCGTGGCTTTATCGAAGCGGGTAACGTGAGCGCTGTGCCAGTTTGCGCTAATATTTGGTTGAGGTTTTCGGTAGCTAATTCGGCCGAAATATCATCTTCTATCGACGGCACAAACCGCCACACACGCCATATCGTCCCGTTTTCCAACAGAACTGGCTCATGCTGCTCAAAATCATACGCCAAACGCAGCTTTTGGTATACCTCATGTGAGACTAAAAGCTCATCCGATGCCGCCATCGACACGATAGAGTCTGTGATGGCAACAGTTGTTCCCCACAAATCAAAATGCAGCTTGCGTGTTTCAGAAACAGTCGCCAACACACGCCCCGTGTGAATCCCAATTTGGGCCGCTAATTGCGTGCCGTGCTGTTCGTTAAACGTTTTGAGCAGTTTGCGCATCATCAACGCCAATTTGATAGTTCGCTCTGTGTGATCGGGCGCAGCATCGTCTAAACCACAGGTAAACGTGTAACGATTGCTTACAGCGGGCTGTCTCACCACACCAACTGTATCAGCCGCACGATTTAACTCGTTAGACAACAGATTGAGCAATTGGGCGATGTGCTTGTCATCTTCAAAACGTGTCTCCATCGCATACAAACCACGCAAACGGGCAAACAACAGCGTTACCTGACCAACTGGCTCCGCGATATTTTTCTCACCCTGTTTGACACGTGTCACGATTGAATCAGGCAAAATGCTGAGCATCAAGCGATCATTTGCGCCGATCTGTTTTTTGAGTTCGCTGCGTTGTGCATGCAGGCTCTCAACCATTTGATTAAATGATGACGTTAAGATGCCGACTTCATCGGCCGAGTTCGTCGGGACAAGCGTTTCAAAATCCCCTTCACGAACGCGCTTTTGCCTGTCGACGAGACGGCCGATAGGGCGCATCAACAAATTGACGGCAACATAGGACAAAATGCTGAGCACAACCGCAAAGCCCCCCGCACTCATCAGAAAGAAACGCTGCTGCTTAATAATGGGTTGCGACACTTCAGCCTCATCTATTTCGGCTAAAATCACCCAGTCGAAGCCTTCGATTTCAACAGGCGCATAGGCACTCAACACGGCTACGCCACGGTAATCGTTGACAATGTGGACGCCATCCTGACCCGCTAGCGCCAATTCAACAGACGCCGTGTTCACTTCTTGCTGCAAAATTGATGTTTCGAGATTGGCGATCAGGTCGATCTGTTCTTGATTCGTGTCCGCGTTACGCAGCGCCTGCAAATAGCCTAATTTGTCCTCGATTAAAAAACGGGACATGGAGCGCATAAGGTGGTCGGCTCCGACCAGATAGGTTTCACCGCTCACCCCTAGACCTTTTTCTTCCCATGCTTGCCCACTGGTCATCACTTGATCAATCTCGTCAACTGGGGCTTGAATAACCAGCACGCCGATCAATGTTTCACCCGCATAAAGTGACATGCCCAAAAACATAGCAGGGGCTTGTGCTGACGGATCATATGCACGGAAATCAACCACATCAATCCGTGCTGGGTCAGGATTTTCTAGTATGCGGTCAACCGCCTCGCCAAGACCGCTTGTTGCATAGGGACCATCGATCAGGTTGGATGCATAGTCCACTTCCTTGAACACAGAATAGACAATAGTGCGTGTTTCTGGGTCTATGAGGAAGAGATCGTAATATTGGAAAAGATCGAGAAAGGTGCGCAGCAACGGATGGTAGCGAGCGTGTGCGTTGCTGTAGCTGCTGTCGTCGTCCGCTTGGTCGAGCAGGTGTTTTTCGCCAGTGGGATTCGGGTTGTTTGCAAGATAGTGATACTGTAGGTAAGCGGCCACATTTCCCTGCGGCCGATAGTCCTCAATTGATAAATCACGCCGCATGTTCGCTTCTAGCTTTTGCAAAAACTCACTGTCGTAGAAGTTGTTGAGATTGGTTTCTTGTTCGGCCGAAATAACAACATTTTCCAGCTCAATAAAACCTGCGTGCAATGTCTGCATCGCATCGATGATATTTTCGTCCTGCGACAACAACTGCAACTCACTGCGCAGTGTTTTGAAATAACGCTCGATCTCATCTTTCCGCACTTCACGCACACTCGTAATCTGGTTAAAAGCATCCGTTTGCAAAACCGAACGGGTCGTAAACCAAGCAATACTGCTTACGGCCAGAAAGGCGATGATTACAACGGTAAACAAAAGCATTGTAACTTTTGTTCGGATTTTGAGGTCTCTAAAAAACTTCACTGCCTCGTTACTCCATCCTTACGGTTCTTGGGCCGACCGTTCATAGCGCTGCTGCCACTCATCTAACAAACGGGTACTGTTTGCACTTGCCCACGTAAAATCCTTTTTAACCAGAATGGCGCTAGGCTCCTCAGGATACCCAACTGGAACTCGTAAATAGTCTAATTCGATGGCGGTAACAGCAAAGCTTTGACCATACTCGTGCATCGCCTCTTCGCTAATAATAAAGTCCATCAAAGTCATCGCGGCAGGCTTGACAGGAAACTTGCGAATGAGACCCGCAGCTTCTATTTCCCATCCTGTGCCCTCGCTGGGAAAGACTGCAATAGCAGATTCTATTTCTTTAGCCTGTTCTGTGGCCACAAATGCGTATGAAATAGCAATCGGCACGTCACCATCGCCCACCGCCCTGCATGACCCTGTCGCTGAGTCAGGATAGGCGCGAATATTTTTGTCGAGCAAATCCATAAACGCCCAAGCGTCAACTTCACCATATAAATCTATGAAAGCTTGTAAGGCCAAATACCCCGTTTGAGACGCTTTAGGGTTTGGCATCAAGATCATATCTTGATATTGTGGGTCAGTTAAGTCCGCCCATGTTTTAGGAATGGGAAGCCCTGCCGCTTGCAACATCTGTTTGTTGACGCAAATAGCATTCATCCACGCAGCGAATCCAACCCACTCTGGGGGGGTCAGATTGTCACGAAACGAGAGCGGCAGCTTTTGAACATGCGAGGGAGCATAAGCGGCAAGCGTATCCTGCCACGCAAGCCATTGAACAGTTGTAGCAGGTACACCCCAAAGCACATCCGCATATGGGTCGTCCCTCTCCGCCGTTACGCGGGCCGTTAATTCAGCAATCTCCATCAACTCATAGGTGATCGTGATTTCGGGGTACTTTGTGCGGAATGCCGTGATGTAGTTAATCAGCGACTCTTCAAATGCCGTGCTGTAAATAACAAGGGAGCCTTCTGTGGTTGTGCCGATCGGCTCCTCTGACAAAACTAAAGCGCGTACTTCTACAACCCAATCCTGTAGCTGCTCTTGAATTTGTTCGACGTTAGAGCGTAACGCCGATGTGTCTTGTTCTTCTGCAACAGTGGGGTCATCCGACACGGCCGAAGCACCATCTTCGCCAGTTGTTGGCTGCACCTGGCGATAAATCGCGGTTGCCCCTATGGCCGTGATGATGCTTAGAAACAACCAGATAAGTAGCTTGCGACGAGTGCTCATAATTATTCTGTGGGGTCGGCATCAAAAATTGCGATGGGTGGTGGGGCGAATCCTGTCGTCCAGCGTGTCTCAGAATCATAATGAGCGCCGCTAAGGTTGACTATTTCTATCGTGTTGCCTTCACGTGTAATAAGTGTCGCCTCTTGAAGTGATGCGCCGTGTAGATTTGTGCCGTTGAGCAAAGCGCCCTCTAGCTGCGCCCCATTGAGCGTCGCACGTGTTAGATCGACACCGCTGAAAATGCCCGCTTCCATATTGGCGTTGCTGAGGTCGGCATTGATCATACGCGCACCAGATAGATTGGCATGTAGAATCGCTTCAATGAGTGAGGCGTTGTCGAAAAGCGTGCCGCGCAGCCGTGCGCGGGTCAGGTTTGCACCGTTCAAATTGACGCTGCGTAGATCGGCCCCGCTGAGGTCTGCGCCATCTTGTCGCTCGTCGTCGGTGCTAAGGTTGGCCCCTGAAAGATTGGCCCCCGTTAGGTTTGCCCCCGTCAGATTGGCCTGCCGCAAATCGGCCCCGCTAAGATCGACACCAAACAGGCGTGCGCCGATAAGTCGTGTACTTCTAAGCGTGATGGCTGTCAAATCGGCCGAAGTCAGATCCACACGTGTAAGCGTCGCCTCTGTTAAATCGGTGCTTGCCAAAATTGTGCCATCTAATATCGCACTGGTTAAAGTCGCCTTTACCATTGATGCGCCTGTAAAGTTTGTCTCTGTCAGATCGGCCTGCGAGAGTACCGCCTGGTCTAAATTTGCGCCACTTAAATTTGCCCCCGCAAGCTGTGCATTTCGCAAATTGGCGCGTGCAAGGTTCGCTTTTTGTAAATCTGCACCTGCTAAATCTGCCCCTTGCAAGTTGCGCCCCCGCAAGTTAATGCCGTTGCAGGCTGGCGGGCATCCTGCGGGCAACTGCAAGGTGTTGTTGCCACAGGCAATCAACAAAAGCAGGAAGCAGAGTAAACTGAACTGTTTCATTCTTCTTCCTCCAACAAAAGGGTTACTATTTCCTCGGCCCAATCGTACTCTGTCAGAAACGGGTCGGGGGCGATCAGGTTCCCTGTGGTAAATATCTCTTCGATTAGACCATCATCCCGAATTCGGCCGATGCGTAACGGTTTGGCAATATACTTTGTCTCAGCATCAAGCTGGATCATCCCGTTGGGCGTTTCTAACTCAATGGGGATTTCCTCAACTACTTGTTTGATCGCCTCCACATCAAAAGACCGCGCTTGTCGAACCAAGGCTTCCCACAAATAGACAGACGCATACCCATACATAATCGCATCTGAGGTAACCGACTCTCGCCCGTGTGTTTCTTTATAGGCATCGACAAATGTGAAATTCTCAATGGTGTTAACCGTCTGAAAATAGCTGGCAGCAATCAAATGACCCGCAACAAATTCAACGCCCACCTCCTGTACCTCTGTTTCACCCATGCCAAACGATATGATCGGCAACGATGTCGGTGCGATGCGTTCTTCGGCAAAAGCTTCAAAAAAAGCTTTGTTGGAAACGCCAACCAGCGTATTGATGACAACGGCTGGTTTCAAAAAGGCGATTTCGCGCACGGCAGCCGCTAAGTTTGTGTTTTTAAGGGGAACCAGCACTTCACCAGTGACCTCTGCACCCGCATTGGCAAGCTGTGCTTTGATAAGCGGGTGGGCAATGTGGGCATATTCACGATCTGAGCCGATCAAGAAAAAGGTTTCAAACCCTTCCGCTAAAAGGTATTCAATGGTTGGCACAATTTGCTGAGATGGGTCAGCGCCCATGTAAATAATATTGTCAGATACTTCCAACCCTTCGTGCTGTGTGGGATAGAAAAGCAAACTGCTGTTTTTATCTAAGATAGGAATGATTGCCTTGCGACTGGCGGTTGTTGAGACGCCAAACATCACGTCTACTTCGTCGATTTCTAACAATTTGGTTGTTTTCTCTGCAAACACTCTTGGGTCGCTAGCCCCATCTTCAACAATTGGCACGATCTTGCGTCCCAAGATGCCACCTGCCGCGTTGATCTCGCGGATGGCAAGCAGCGTTGCATCGAGCACGGCCGATTCCCCAAACGCCAAATCGCCGCTAACAGAATGCAAAATAGCGACATTAACCTGTCGCTCTGTCGTATCTTCGGCTACTTGGGCAACAGCAGGCAATAGTTCGGCCGGGGCAAGCGTGTTGGCATCCACAACAATGCCCTCAAGACGGCTAGGGACGGTGATCGCTTCGCGTTGAAGGGCGTTCATACCCGCAAGTACAGGGTCCAGTTCTAAATCTTCGGGCGTAACCTGATCGACATCGCGCATATAACGAAGCTGTGCGCCGCGTAAATCGGCCCCGTCAAATCGAGCGCCCATAATGAGCGCACCGACTAGCTCGGCACGCCGTAAATTCACCGATGATAAATCGGTGCCGATCAGACTCGCCCCTGCTAATTTCGCATCGGTCAAATCGGCTCCAGTTAGGGTGGCAAGGTTTATGAATGTGCCTTGCAAATTAGCACCGCTTAAATCCGCGCCGCTTAGATTTGCCTCGCTCAAAGATGCACCAGCAAGCTGTGCGCCACTTAAATCTGCGCCACTTAAATCTGCGCCACGCAACTCAATTCCTGTAAGCCGCGCACCCGACAAATCTGCACCAACCAACGTGGCTCGGTTGAGTATTGCACCTGATAAATCGGTCTGTGAGAGATTCACACCTGCCAAATTGCTCTCGGTTAAATCTGCCCCTTGAAACGATGCATTTTGCAATTGAGCCGCACCCAAATCGGCGCTTTCCAAATCAGTCCCAATGAAAAAAGTGAATCGCAAATCTGCGCCCTTAAAATCACTGTGCCGAAGGTTTGCACCCGAAAAGTCGCTATTGCGTAGATCTGCATTGCTAAAATCGACGCGCGGCATGTAAGAGTCCACGAAATTACCACTGGTAAAGTCGCGTTCACTGAAGTTGCGATCTAAAAAATTAATACCTGTGCAATCTGGAAAACAGGGAACGGCACGTGTGATTGAATAGCGCACGCCAACCAATCCACCAATGATGAACAGCAACAGAAATCCAATGCGCCAGCCTAGGCGACCGAGTGCAGCCTCTTTTGCATCAAGAGTGACAATCGAAACGAGCACCATGAGTGCAAGAACAGCAAACAGGAAAAACAAGTACATGCAATAGTGGTGAGCTTTTACAGCGCACAATTGGAATCATTGCGGGTAGGTCTACCCTAGGAGGGTAGAGGCCAACCGCCTTATTGATTGATTTAACAGACGAGAAAGGCCTGTCTATCGCAACGATATTCGTTGCGGTGAACTCGGCCGAAAATAGCCCTACAGACGACGCCCCCTTATTATGATACAAACCACATTATACGAAACTGATTGAATTTATCTGTCCGAACGCTGGCGACCAACGACTTTTCACCTAATCCATTTTATAGAATAGTTGCTAGATACGAACTAAGCATTGCTCCACATCGAATAAACCTATCATCCAGACAACAAAACTCCAGAATAAACGCTTACCCTCCCATCCGTTGCGTGACGGCTACAGTTGCATTAACTGGGGAACTAGGGATATTTCTGGGGTAAAAGGCGTGTTGGAAACAATTTCGGCCGAATACCCGACATTTAGCACACAAGCATTGATCCTGCTCCGCTCGTTCTGTATACACAAACGATGTTAGTGGCTTGCAGAAGAAACCACCGCAACACAATCTACAATATGAAACATACACTTCTGGTCGTTGATGATAACCTTGCTAATCTCGCTGTTCTTTTTGACTATTTAGATTCAGAGGAATACCACATACTCGCCGCAGGAAACGGCATTGATGCCGTTGAACTGGCGGCACAAGCACGCCCCGATCTGATTTTGCTTGATGTACGAATGCCAGGCATGAACGGCTATGAGACGTGTCGTGCCATTAAAGCCAACCCAGATATTGCCAACACGCCTATCCTGTTTCTTTCTGCTCTAACTGATACGGACGATCGCCTAATGGGGTTCGAGGCAGGAGGGGTCGATTACATCACGAAGCCAGTTAACGCAGCGGACGTTTTGGCCCGCATCCGCACTCATATCACGCTTGCGACCCTACAGCAGGTATTGATAACAACAAACGAACAGCTCGAAGAAACAGTGACAGCCAAAACGGCTGAGTTACAGGCTGAAATCGAGTTACGTTGTCAGCAGCAGCTAGAGAAAGAACAACTGTTGCGATTGCTACAAGAGCAAAATCAACAGCTCTATTCTTTCACAAGCCAGCTTTTACAAACGCGGCCGATGACGCAGTTAGAGCTAGCTAATATTATTAATCAACAGTTGCTCGACAACTTAACGGCTATAACAACTGACTTGCACTTAGCGACTCAAAGTTTAACGGCGCACAGCTCAACAAATCGTAGAAGCATTGATTTATTACAAACTGTGTGGCAGCGGGCGGATCAGATGCAGCGGTACTTGCACGGGATTGTGGTTGCGCCTCGTTCGGCCGAAAATAACCCCCTCAATGCCGAATCTACAGCACTCGCTGGTTTGTCAGAACGCGAGCGCGAGGTTTTGAGCTTGTTATGTAACGGCGACACAACCGCCCAGATTGGTATCCAGCTTAGCTTAAGCGACGTCACCATCCGCACCCATCGCGCTCATATTATGCGCAAGCTAAATATTTCTCACCTCCCTGGCCTTGTCAAGTTTGCCCTCAAACACAATTTGACAAGCATTCATAGTTAGCCTATCTTTTCGCTGGAAAATCAGTCAGCTCAGGGCATATAACTCCCAATCCTTGTAGATAGCAAGACTTCGTTGCGCTCTAGTTGCGTTAAGAGTCTATACGAGGCGTTAACCTTGCCCCACAATATATCCAGGCGACAACAATGGATGAACTGTACATTCGCCAGTTAGGCGAGCCAACAATTACATGGGGTGAACAACAGCGACAACAACGGCTGCCGAAAAAGGCGCAGGCGCTGCTTTACTACACCGCTTTGTGTAAAGGCATTCATGCACGTGATTTTCTTGGCAAAATGTTCTGGTCAAGCGCAGACGCAGCTCAAGCCAAGAAAAACCTGCGTAATGTTCTCCCATCGTTGCGCCAACATCTTCCCAAAACCCTGCTTATTTCTCACCATACAGTTGAGTTTAACGTTACGTTGCCGCATCTGGTCGATGTTGCACTGTTTGAGCGGGTGTTGACGGGCAATCTGCATCAGATCGCACTACCGACTTTACACCATGCATTGCAACAATATCAGGGCGACTTTCTACAGCAGTTCTATGTCCCAGATGCGCCAATTTTTGAGCAGTGGGTCATTACACAACGTGAGCGACTGTATCAACTGGCGCTCAAGGGGTGGTTGGTGGTGGCGCATCGTTATTGGGTGCAGCAGCGAACGGATGAGACAGAAGCAGCGGCGGCCCGTCTGCTACAGCTTCAACCGTATCATGAGGGCGGGCATCGGCTATTGATGGAAATCAAGGCGCGTAACGGAGATATGGCGGGGGCCATCGCGCAGTATGATCGCTGTGTGACGGCGCTGCGGAGAGAGGTTGATGTGGATGTTTCGGCTGAAACATCCACGCTCTACAATCAGATCAAACTTGGAAAACTCCCGCCGCTGCCTGCTATGGGCGAAACACAATCGGCCGAAATAAGCCGCTGTCTCGGCCGAGACACCCAGCTTGACCAGCTTACCCAACTGCTGACCCAAACACGACATGGGCAAGGTCAGCTAGCTCTTATCAAAGGGCAAACGGGCAGCGGCAAAAGCTGCCTGTTACACACCTTCACCGAACAGGCGATCTTGGCCCACAGCACATTAATCAGCGCAAAAACAGCGTGCCAACAAAACGGGACACAGCCCTATACCTCTGTACAACACCTATTTGCACAGCTTGGGTTAAACTGGCCGCAAAACACCTACCCAACCATATCTCAACTGATCCAACTGCTGGAAACAATGGTTCAGCGCACAACGTTGCTTTTGGTCATAGACGATTTGCAGTGGGCCGATACCGCATCACAGTTGCTTTTTGAACAGCTTGCAACCCGTCTTGGATCGCAGCAGATTATGTTGATCGGTTCCTATCGCTCACATTGGGATGTGACGCCTGTGCTACAAGCCCAACACAGTGCCATGATTGATCTCGATGCGGTGTGGCAACAGGACGGTTTAAGGTTTATAGATGCCAAGCTTGATAACGAGCCAAATACACTACCGTTTGCTTTTCGCAGACAGTTTTACCGTTTTACGTGTGGGCATCCTGCCATTGTGGTGCAGGTATGGCGCACGTTACAGGCTCAATCTTATGTAGAGCGTGATAGTAAAGGGGCGTGGATGTTGGTGAAGGATGTGGTTTGGGAGGATTTAGTTTCGGCCGAAATCGAAGCCCTCCTAACACGTTGGGTTGGTGTTTTGCCCGAATCACTCTGTTATCTGTTGCGTGCCGCCAGCGTCGAAGGTGAGGAGTTTACCGCTGATGCCATTGGCACAGTTTGTCACATCACCTCGCAAACGCTTGCACACCAACTGGGAGAACTGGTGCGCCGCTATCGTCTCCTCATCGAGCAACAACCGCTCATCATCAATCGACAACGCTACGCCCGCTACCGTTTTCAACACCCGCTTGTACGTCATCATTTGTACGAAACACTTACGTGGCAAGAACGCAACACCTTTCAGGAAGCACTAGGTGAAGCATTTGCAGAGCTATATAGTTAACGCACTCAACAGTGGTGATAATGCTTCATTGGTCGTTATCCGTTATCCGTTATCAATTGGTAACAACTCATAGGTAGTTAGGATTGCCAGAGTAACCACATCAAAACAGTGCCGAAAACAACGGATAATGAATAATTGATAATTACCAATTAGAGAAAAGCGCTTCACGAACCACGTCGCCGGGACGCTGCCAACAACTGATAGCCAAACCACCCCACTGCCTGCACAGTCACCGCCGCAGGGAGTCCCCAATGAAAGAAAAAGATACTGCCCGTTGTCAACGCAACAGGCACAACGCGCAGCCGCTTGAACAGATTGAGCTGCCGTGTCTGCTGTTCAACATGAGACAACAACTGAGGTAATGCGTTCTCAGACAGCGAAACATCCGAATCTAATGACCCTGCTTCAAGTGACAGCGTGAGATCGGAAGCGATCACCTGTTCACGTCCTATAAAACAAACCGTTTGACCATTCTGCTGCAAGGTAAAAATTTGCAGACGCTTATCATCGGTGGAAAGCTCAGCCTGATACGCATCTATATCAAATTCAGACGCTAATTTAGCCGTTTGCGGCTCAGATAGATTAGACAGTAGCTGTGTTGTGAACCCCTTTTCGCGCAAAGCGTGCAGCAACAGCCGCGCTTGCGGGAGCGGCACATACGTCAGATCAAGTGCGCCAATGCTGTGACCGCTCACAACAACTTCAAGGCGCTGCATGGCGATGGCCTCTGGGCAACTATCAAAATCCTGTGTGTCTAATGCTGGTCTGAGCAGCACGTCGATCTGGTGTGTGTCAGGGACAAGCTGGGGGAAATGTTTGCGTAATGTTGCGGGCAGCGTTGGCGTCGCGGCCAGCATGGCGAAGTAGATAATCTCATCTGGCGCATGATGACCATAGGCTTGTACGCCCAACAGCTCTGTTTGCACCAAACAGTTCTGATCGAGCAGCACCACATCCACTGTGGGCAATCGTAATGCAGCGGGCAAATTACGCACCACCATGTCATGTTTGTTATGCAGCGGGGCGGCAATTGGTTTCAGCGCATCATAGCCCGCAGCGGCAAACAACGCGGCCAAACCACCTGAAACACCTGCAACGGGCAAAGCCAGCACCCCAATTGCTAACCCCGATAACGTCAATGGTGGGCCATCTGTTTCAGTGGTGTTGTTATCACATTGGGTAAGCAGCCACGTCCCAACCGCACCCACTAACAGGTGATTAGTCGCGATCAGTCCACCCGTCAGCAAAACCTTGAGCGTATGGTTGTGAACCGCTTTGTCGCGCCGCCATGTTTCGATCATGGTCTGACAAGCTGGTAGGGCGGTCAACAACAACGTTGGGGCAATAAGTAGCTTGAGCGGTGGGAAGAAAATAACGCTTGCAGCAGACAGGCCAACGCTTGCTGTAGAGAGGGTCTGATTATGTTCGGCCGATTCCATCACCAGTCGATCAACAGCCGGGGCAAGCGTTTTTTGCCACCAACGAGATAAAACGGTGCGTGCCTGTGTGATCGGGCGTGGTGCTAGAGACTGCGTAAGCGTCATAATTTTTAGTTATTAAAAGATGTTAACAAGAGACTCAACATTAGGCCGCAGCAAGTCGTGCTGCATCAATAATCCATGGCTCAACGTTAGGTTGCGGCGTGCCGCTTGCTGTAACAAAAGCGACGATTTCTTGTGGTGTACGTTGCGCGAGATCGGCAAATGAACGAATACCTGCCGCTTGCAGCCGTTTTGCATAGACCCTGCCGATGCCCGCAATTTGTTGAAGATTATCCTCTTTCGCTTCAGGGACATCAACAGGCTCATCTGGTGTAGATTCAACCAAGACTGGCTCGTTTGGTGTCGGCTCCTCTAAAACAGGCGCGTTTACAACAGGGTCAGTCAGTATAGGCTCGTTTGGGGTAGGTTCCTTCAGCATAACTACCGTACGTTGTTGCCGCCAGCGACGTACCTGGCGAGTACAGAATCCGCCAATCAGCGAGCCAGATACAAAAGTAAGGATTGAAGTGAGTGTAATCATTGTGACTCCTGTTTGCTCAGTGAACGCTGAGCGTGAAAAAATTGTCGGCGGCGTTTACGTCGCCGCCGTTTGCGAATGCGCCCCTGTGCGCCACGTGCCAATGTTAGAACGAGGGCTGTTTCCACAATTCCAATCGGCATGATGGTTATCCTGTGGCTGAAATACCACCACGCCCGCTGCGGCGTTTCAGCCGCCTCTGGCTCATTAACGATGATTGCTTGCACGGCCGATTCAACCGCTGCCGCGTCCTCACGGTACGCCGTCAACAGCGCTTTCTGAACATAGTCCCAGCGCAATTTGTCACTATTGAGCAAAATAGCTGCGTCTGCATTTGCAATGACGCCTTGTTCGACTAGCCGAATATAAATTTGGCGCGTTTGTTTACGATAGCCACGCTTGATCGGGTTGTTTAACCATTTGACGAGTGCCGTGTACGTTGTTAGCAACGGCTGCGCGATGCTGGCGCTGTGCAGCGTTTCGACGCTACGCAACACGGACTGCTTCAACAGATCGGCCAACTGCTCATTGCCGATTTGGTTTTCGACAACCCACGACAACTCAAAGCCCGCATCTTGGCAAAACGCGGCGATCTCGTGGATGGCTGTCGCCTGCTCAGTTGCAGACAAGGCTCTCAGCCAAGCGGTTGCATCGCTAGCAGGCATCCAAGTTAAGAATTTATCGACCAACAGTTGTTTCTGACTGATACGACTCAATTGGGGTGCTTTATGCTCCATACTTATTCCTTAATAGCATTTTCTGGCACAGGTGTCAGAAATGGGGGAGGCACGATTTCGAGCGTTTCTTCGACTGTGGTGGTAATCGTTTGTGTCACCACATCATTTTGTTTAAGGTCAGGCAGTGGAAAGAGGAACGGTGCGTCGTTTGGAAGCAACATAACATCAATGTTGGGGGCGAGTTGCTCAATATACGCATACGTCAGTAGCTGGTCGTTTGTTTCCAATGCTGCCGCAATCAGCTTTAAGGCCTCTGCTTCCGCTTCCGCTTCCAGTTTGATCGCTGTTGCCCGTCCGTTTGCCTCAATTTCAATCGCGCTGGCGTTGCCTGTGGCAATGTTGATCGCTTGTTGTGCCTCATACAGCGTTTGTTGTTGCCCTTCTAGCGCCACCTGTTTCTTCTCAACCGCTAGCGCATACTCTGGCGAAAACGCAATATCGCGCAACAAAAACTGATCGAGAACCAAGCCTTTATCCTCAAATTCATCTAGCAACAGGCGATCAAGTAATGCTTCAAGATCGCGCCGTGATGAGCTGTTAACTTCCTCAACCGTGAATTGTGACACTTGGCGGCGCACATAGCCGCGCAACACAGGGCGCATAAAATCTTCGATGTACCGTTCTTGCCAGTCGATATAAAGCGTCACGGCTTGTTCGCGATCGATGCGGAAAATCACGGACGTGTCGATTAGAACTTCCTGCCCGTCGCTTGTACGAGCGCGAATTGAGTCATCGCCCAGAACGTTTCCTTCGCCGACTTTGCTTGACATCGTATATGTTTGCCAAGAAATTGGATAGATTACCTCATATTCGATCAGAGGGATGATGAAGTGCAGACCAGCCGGCATTGCCTCTGGACGCACACCACCAGGCAGCATAATCGACACAACGACGCCAACCTGCTGTGGATGCACAAAAACGACCGACATGCTGATCAACGACATAACAATCGGCAACATGAGCGGCAGGAGAACGCGAAAGGTCAGCAGTTCGAGACCTGCACGCAGAATACCGTGTCGAATTGCCGACCGAATAGTAACAGTGACGACATAGACTGAGAAAAAGACCCAGGTAATCTGTGAGGCGATTTGTAACAGCAGATCGAGATCGAGAGATTGCATGGGATAAAACTTATGGAAAGTGATTTAGAGAACTCAGACTGTGACGTACACGATGCCTATGAGTTTGTAGGAGCCACAGGTGGGTTATCAGATAGTTTGTCATGGGCTAACAGATCATCGTCTGTATTTGCAACCTGCGCGTTCTGCGAGCGCAACTGCCACTCATCACAAATCCACTTGACACTACTACCAACAAATGCACCTGAAAGAAATATTGCTAGAGCTGACATGAAAATTTCCCCTTGTCGTTTTTAAATTTTAGCCTATGAAAACCCTGTCTCTGTCGGGTAGAAATGAAACACACATGTGCTCAGAACTGATCAAAACTTTTTGTGGCGCACTTGGTTTCATCTGAAAAAGAAGGTGGGTGCAGGCATTTTTGCACGGCAAGTATGTCAATTAAATGATGAAAACGCCATGATAGACAGGAAGCTCAACTTTCAGCAGAAAGTTGAGCTTTCAATTCGAGGGAATGATCTTTGATAATCGCCTATACAACGTTATCCGCTATTGCGTCTTTCGCACCAGCCACAGCACCCTGTGCCGCGTCGCCAACATCGGTAGCAAACGCTTGCAAATTGTCAACGAATGCATTGAAGCTAAAACCCGCACGTACATTTGTGTTTACTTTTAACTGTGCCTGTTTTTTGTTTTTTGTTTTCTTCATGTTGTTTCCTTTGTCGTGAAACTGTTCCGCGCACAATTTCATCAGGTTAAGCGACTTGGTAAAAACACTGGTATCAAGATCGCATTTATTTCAATCACTTTTCATTATTTTAACGTCTTATCGCCTTTTGGCAGATACAGTTTATTTTGCAAACGCAACGAGATTCGTTGCGTTAGGGGTGAGCAATTACAAGCAGTGTTGGCGCTCGCCGCAGAACGCACTCAATCGCCAGCCGCAAATTAGCTGGATCGAGTGCCGCAAAGCTCTCATCAAGCACGATAAGATCGGCATTTTGCAACAACGTTCGCGCAATAAATAGCCGACTCCGCTCACCATGCGACAACTGCCAGCCACCCTCGCCAATCATCTGCTGCATCCCGCTCGGCATCCGTTCTAGCAGATCACCAAGACCTAGCTCGTAGCAAATTTGCGCGGCCGCTCGCAAATCCTCCTCAGTGGCGGGCCAACGCCGTCCCATCAACAAATTAAAAGCAAACGTCTCGGTCAAAATATGATTTTCGTGGAACTGCGGGGCGGCCACAACACGCTGCCGCCAGTTGGTTAATCCCATTGTTGGCTGGTCAAGACCATGCAGCAATAGCAAGCCCGAAGTTGGCTGGCGCAACCCCATCAACAAGCTGGCGAAGGTTGATTTGCCACCGCCCGACGCACCTTCAAGCAGAAGTCGGTCGCCGTGCGCAATATCAAGGTTTATGCCGCTGAAAACTGGTTTGGCATTCGGCCGATAATTAAACTCAATATCCCGCGCCACTACCAACGCCCCACCCGCCGACGCCGTCGTATCAAGCACAATCTCACGATTTTCCGCCGACGTTGCAGCCGCTTGCAGCAGCGGGCCAATATCACGCCACGTTTTCATCACCCGCGCCAAACTCAACACGCCTGCTGAAATAGCCGACAGCGCCCCGCTGGCCAACACAATGCCGCCCAAACTGATCGCAAGGTGCGTCGCATCAGGCGTCTCACTGACAAACGGCAGCGCAATGCCTGCCAATCCAACAACTAACCAGCCACGATTGACAAGCGCATTCAGCACTAACTGCCACCGATCAACCTGCTGCGTCGTTTGTTGATACTGCTCAAGCTGGGCATCCTCCGCCACGTGCCATGTTGCCTGGGACGCTTGCGCCAGCCGCGTGCGCTGCCCCACCATACGCTCAACGAGATCATTGGTAAGGCTGCGATACGTGTCAGACCAGCGATTGTAAGCAAAAGTATATCGAGCAATCACCAGCCCAGTCAGCATCATCCAGCCAGCAAGCGAGAAAGCATGTAGCCATCCACCTGCACCGAGCGATAGCACAACAAAAGCTGAAACGAGCTGTATCAACGCAAGCAGAATGGTCAGCCCCCCCCCCAGCAGCAGCGACTGAAACGATTCTGTTTGCATCACGCGCTCTAAAAATTGACCCGATCCTTGATGGCGAATGTCGTTGGGGCGCAGATTGAGAATGCCGCGCAGCAGCCGTGAGCGAAACAATTTGCCAGTGTCGAGGGCCAAAACCGACTGCGCCCACAGCCCCGTCATTTGCACAGGAATGACGGTGAGCAACAATAAAATCCATGCGGCGACCACAAACGGCTCAAAATGCTGTCGCAGGGCGCTGCGGCCGATCATGTACCAAGCCCCCAAGGTCAATGCTTGTTGGGTGACGGCGGTGCTAAAAATGGTGAGCAGGTGGCGCATGAGGCGCGTTTGCCGCAATCGTTGCCAAAGGGAG
The DNA here is from genome assembly GCA_049614105.1 of Promineifilaceae bacterium (SeqCode). Lineage (GTDB taxonomy): Bacteria > Chloroflexota > Anaerolineae > Promineifilales > Promineifilaceae > CALECP01. Next base: position 41,612 of record JBMZDF010000001.1, on the reverse strand, counting down.
GCATTTGCGGCGGGTTGGAGCAGCCAGCAGCCTGACAGTTGTTTGCCGTTGAGCTGTTCAGCCAGCAACGCGGCGCGGGCAATTGGGATGCGGTCGCTTGGCAACTGCGTTTTGGCAAGCAGCGCATCGGCCTCTGCGCCGAGCGAGCCAGCTTCTTGCGCTTGCAGTGGTGCTAACAGGGTTGCGATCGGTAAACGCACCTGTTTTTGGTCAGGGGTGAGCAGTGTGATTTGTTTTTGCCCACGGCGGAGCAACAGGAGGTAGCGAATTTCGGCCGAAATTTCAACCTGCAAGACAGCAGGCGCGGCAAGCTGGAGCAGCATGCGATAATCGCGATAGCGCCAGTTCACCGCTTGTGCGGTGAGTCCAAGGGAAGCCGCAAGATGTGGGATGGTGCTTGTTTCGGCCGAAACACTCCCCTCATTCGACGCGCCAGCCGATAACCCCGCCCGCTGCGCCAAAAGGTGTATGCCGTTGCCAAGATCGGCTTTTGTCCAGCTCATTGTCTGCAACATCGTCACCGCTAAAGTGTACCGTGCAACAGCATTTTGCGATCCAACTTGACACATTGAAACGCAACGATTTCCGTTGCGGTCAAAATGCAACGGCGCGACTTGAAAAGGCGGTCAAACGATATGTTAGGTGCGCTATGTCTCTACCTTTCACCCGATCTCTGCGCTCGTTAGAAGCCGACAGCTATCACAACGGACTGCTGGGGCTTTTGCTTGTTGCGCCGCTGTTTGTGGCGTGGCTTATTTGGTTCGCCACAGGTAACATCGCCCTGCACGAAGTCAGTGGCCAGCTTGACCAAACACGAGACGGACTGATCACCGCCAAGTTTGACGACGGGCTGCCACCGCTTATGACAGGGGTCGGTGCGCGGTTGCATTTGCAAGATGCGGATGGCAATGATTTGCGCGTGCTGCCAGCCTACGTGCATCGCTTTGTGCCACATACTGATGGCTCCGTTGTGGCGCATATTGATGTGTTGTCTGATAGTGTCGAACTGAGTGAGGCGCTGACAGGTGAAGTGGCGGTTGAAATCGAGACGGTATCCCCCGTGCAATTTCTGTGGAATATGTTGACCAAACAATAATCGTATTTTTTCATGTCCTTCTGGCAAGCATGGATCCCTCCGCTCGAATCAGGCCAACATTGGTTAGTTCCTGAAACGGTACAAACCTCTAACATGGACTGCGGCCCTGCCGCGCTTAAATCGATCCTAGAAGGGTTTGGGATTCCCGTCCATTTCGGCCGCCTACGCGAAGCATGTCAGACAAGCGTAGACGGCACATCAATCCAAGTTCTCGAAGAAGTATCAAACCAATTGGGGCTAGAAGCACAGGAAGTGATGGTTCCTGTTGATCACCTGCTGCTGCCTGAAACGGCTGTGCTGCCCGCAATTTTGGTGGTACGTCTCCCCAACGGGCTAACCCACTTTATCGTGGTGTGGCGGGTTGATGGCGGACGTGTGCAGGTGATGGACCCAAGTATTGGGCGTCGTTGGCTGACAGAAGCGCAACTCCTCGAACAACTCTATGTGCATGAATTTGATATGTCGGCCGCTGCATGGCGCGAATGGGCTGGCACGGAAGGGTTTACCGATCCGCTGACGGCCCGTTTGACGGCGTTGCATATTGATGCCACGCAACGGGATGAACTGCTAGCACACGCTTTGGCTGATGACGGCTGGTTTCCCCTTGCGACGCTCGATGCGGCGACACGGTTGGTTAGCAGTTTGGTACATGCGGAAGCGATCGGCACGGGAAATGAAGCGGCAACGTTGCTAACACAGCTAATCGAATCAAGTACGATGGCGACTGCGTGGCAACAAATCCCAGCACACTATTGGTTTGTGCGTCCAGCAAACGGGGCGCATGAGGACGAAACGGTGATGGTGCGCGGCGCGGTGTTGGTGAGCGTGACGGGGGTGCAGGAGGCGGCGTCTGATTTGGATGAGGCGTTAGAAGAAGAAGCGGAGGGTGAGGATGAGGATGAGGAAGTAGATGAATTATCGGCCGAATTAGCCCAAGCCCTAGCCGAACCAGAGCCACACCCGTTTTGGGAAATGTGGCGACTGCTGCGCGAGGATGGATTGTTAGCGCCCTCCGTTGTGACGCTAGCCACCGCGCTGGCCGCAATTGGCGTGACGTTGGAAGCACTTTTGCTGCGTGGCGTGCTTGATGCAGGGGCGCTGCTTACCCTGCAAGCCCAGCGGACTAATGCGCTGCTGTTGGTATTAAGTTTTGGCATTTTAATGATAGCGCTCGAATTTTGGCTGTCTGACACGGTGCAGCGGATGGGACGCCATCTCGATATGCGGTTACGCATCGCCTTTTTGTCAAAAATTCCACATTTGGGCGATCGTTACTTTCAAAGTCGGTTAATTTCCGACATGAGCATGCGGGCGCATGAGCTGGCAAGCGTGCGGCAATTCCCATCGTTGGGCGTTCGCTTTTTGCGGCTGACGTTCCAACTGTTGCTGACCACGCTAGGCGTGGCGATTTTGATCCCACAAATGTTTGGGGTTGTGCTGGTTGTGCTGGTGGCGGCTGTGTTGCCTAGTCTGTTGATGCAGCCGTTGTTGCAGGAGCATGATTTACGCTTGCGGGCGCACAGCGGCGGGCTAAGTCGCTTTTATTTAGATGGGCTGTTGGGGCTTGTGACGATTAAGGCACATTCGGCCGAAAACGCCATTGAAACCGCCCACGAAATGCTGCTCACTGAATGGGTCAAAGCGGGACGCAGCTACAACCAAGTTGCGCTTTGGGTGCAAGGCATCCAAGCGCTCGTTGGCACAGTTGGCGCGGTCGCGATTATGCTGCGTTATCTTGCCATCGGCGGCAGCGCGTCAGGTGTCCTGCTGCTTTTTTATTGGGTGCTCAATCTGCCCCAGCTTGGACAACAGCTTGCCGCTGTCACGTTGCAATATCCGCAAATTCGCAACCGCGTGCTGCGGATTTTAGAGCCGCTTGGTGCGCCAAATGAGTCTGACCGCTGGAGCGGAGATCCTATTTCAGAAACACCTGTGGCAGCGGAAAGCGGCATGGCAATTCAGATGCAGAATGTGCATGTTGAAGCGGGTGGCAATGCGATTTTGCGCGGCATTGATGTTGCGATTGGAGCGGGTGAGCATGTCGCCATTGTGGGGGCATCGGGAGCAGGGAAGTCGAGTCTGGTTGGGCTGTTGTTGGGCTGGTATTGGGCCAGCGAAGGTGTGGTGTCGATTGATGGTGTGCCGCTGCATGGTTCGCGACTAGACACCATTCGGCAGGAAACGGCATGGGTTGATCCGACGGTGCAGATTTGGAATCGTGAGCTGATCGATAATTTGTTGTATGGCAATTCGGCCGAACCAAGCCACCTCAACCCCATTCTCGACCAAGCCGACCTGTACGATGTGCTCGAACGTTTACCCGATGGACTGCAAACAAAATTAGGCGAAGGGGGCGGACTTGTATCAGGTGGCGAGGGCCAGCGCGTGCGTTTGGGTCGCTCGTTGCTGCGCAAAGACGCCCGTTTGATTATCCTTGATGAACCGTTTCGCGGTCTGGATCGCCCTCAACGGCAGGCACTGCTTGCCAAACTGCGTGCTTATTGGTCTGACGCAACGCTCTTGTTTATCTCCCATGATGTGAGCGATACGCAAACATTTGAGCGCGTATTTGTGATTGATGAAGGGCAGTTAGTAGAAGATGCCGCCCCACACGTGCTGGCGCAACAGGCTGACTCGGCTTATCGCAAGCTGCTTGACGCGGAAGACGCAGTGCGGCGCGGCCTTTGGGAAAGTACCGAATGGCGGCATCTGCGGCTGGAAAATGGCACATTGCATGAAAAGACACCCTAATGATGTGGAGCCATATCAATAATTACGTTTTGACTCGCTCCTACGCTCCGCGTGGGAGTGTTTTTTCTTGCCGCTCTGCGGCCTGTGGAGGACTTTTCTTGGCATAGAAGAGGCCGCGGAGCGGCAAGAGGGGCGTTCCACCGCAGAGCAGTGGAACGAGGTATACAGAAAGGAAAAAAGGGGCGCTTTCAAGGGGCTTTATTGGCATTTAGCCCTACCAATTTTGTAGTTGAGTTGGAATGCAATCGCCCTGGTAGACTGAGCTTGTCGAAGTCGCAGCGGTGTGTTGCTCAGGCTTCGACATGCTCAGCCACCGCTCTTTACTCAAATGAAAGACACCCTAATGATGTGGAGCCATATCAACAATTACGTTTTTTGGTGAACGGTCGGCTTGATTTCGGATGTATATTGCGGTCAATCCGCTGATGATGGCCGCCCCACCGCTCAGAGCAAGCCCAACGGGGTTGATATGAATCGCACCTGTAATCACGCTGCCCGTGATCGCAGCACCCACGTGAACAAGAAAAACAGTGCTGGGCAACGTGCCTAAGATCGTGCCAATCAGAAATGGCCGAGTATCAACCCCTAGAATCCCACAAGCGTAGGTAATCACTTCATGTGGCAAGTAGATTAGGCGCGTCAGCATCACTGTTTCAAGCTGGTTGCTATGCAAACGGTCAAGATAAGGATCTATATGTTGCCGCATTTTTTGACCAAACGGGGTTTGATCTCCAATTTGTTGCCCGACCATGTGACCGATCCATGCACCAATCGCCTGAGCACCTGTCGCCAACAGCGTTCCATACCAAACGCCGTAAAGTACGCCCCCTGCAATTGTCATAAACGTTTGTGGGAAAAATACGAGGGGCAATATGACTGTCCCAGCAATATAAATAAGTGGGCCAAAGCGAGACGTGATAATAACTGAGGCAAAACGGTTGACAACAATAATTGGTGTCAAACTGTGAGCTGTTGTCAGGTAAAGACCTGCTGCAACCAAAGCACTCCCCCCACCAATAATTGCCGCCTGTTTAACCTGTTTTTGCGTTGGGGCGATGGCGCTTGCGAAACTGCTGCGGTGTGCTTTGCGCCTGAAACGAGGGAGGCGTTTTTTGAATGGGGATCGTTTTCGGCCGATATCCCGACCAACCAACGCGTTGACTAAAGTTAAAGTTTTCACAAACAAATTGTCCCGTTTCTATGCGGTGCTGCCGTTGTGATGAGCAGCAATTGACGCAACTTGGGCTGCGTGATGACTCAATAACGGTTGCATCGCGCTGCCAAATCCTGCCGCGACGCTGACACCGCTCAACGCCATAGAGTGCATGAGCGTGAATTGCGGCAGCAGCAACCCGCCCAAATTGAGTAAACAAGGGGCGACGATGCCTCGAAATGTCCATTTCAAATTGTTCTCAAACGATTCGGCAAGTGTGAATAGCGTTTCCAATTGGTTTAAGGTTCCGTCCATCAAAACAATATCAGCACTATCAATGGCGACGCTGGAGGCACCGCGCAGCGAGACTGAAATCTCCGCTTTCTTGAGCGCGATTGAATCGTTGATCCCATCTCCAATGTAACAAACCGATTTGCCAGACGCCTGTAATTGTCCAATCAGTTCAGATTTGTTTTCAGGCAGCGTTTCGGCAAAGTAGTTGTGAATGCCGACATCGTGAGCCAGTTTGCGGGTCGCCATTTCCTGATCGCCCGAAATAATATAGAGTGACTCCCCAAACCGCGCCCGCAATTTTTCGATGATGGTATCCACTTCGGGGCGGATAGTCGCGTGTAGTTCAATTGCGCCGATCACCTTGTCATCAACAGCAACCAGCACAAGGGAATGTCCTTGCGATTGACAATGCGTCTGTGCCGCTTCAATTGTGGCGTCGATGGCGCACGCTTCCATTTGCATAAAGCGCGTGCTGCCAACGCGGATGGTACGGTTGCCCAAGGTAACGATAACACCGTAGCCGATTTTGTATTCAGCCTGATCAATTTTGGGCAGTTCTAAGTTGCGAGCCGCTGCCGCATCAAGAATCGCTTTGGCGATAGGGTGGGTTTGTTTGTATTCAGCGATTGCTGCGTATTGCAGGATAGTTTCTTCGTTGTGTGTGGGGTTGGTGTAAATTCGGCCGATATGGGGCTGCTCCAGCGTCAGCGTCCCTGTTTTATCAAACACAACCGTATCTACCTGATTAAGTACTTCTAGCGACCGCCCATCTTTGATTAATATCCCTTGCTGCGACGCCAAATTAAGAAAATTAAGCACGCTGGTGGCTGTAATAATATTCAGCCGATAGCGAAAATGGGAATTCAAAACAATCATGGCGCTCAGCGATCCCGCGAACGGTAATGCCAGCCCGGCTAGTACAACGGTAGGCAGCACCGTTTTATCCGTGATGCGTTCTGCCCAAAGCTGCATATCTGTTTTAGCGTCAACGGTCTGGTTCAGAATTTGACCAATTTGGGCAACTGTCGTTTCTGTGCCAGCCTTGTCAACACGCAGCACAACGCGCCCCGACAGCACAACGGTCATCGCGAATACTTTGTCGTCAGCTTCGCGCTCAACAGGTTGTGACTCACCTGTCAGCAACTGCTGATCAATTGTGGCAACGCCCGTCACAATCGTGCCGTCAACGGGAATTGTTTCACCCGCATGTACCACAACCTTGTCACCTAGTTTAAGCTGATCAAACGCGATTTTTGTTTCCGCACCATCGGCTAAAAGCCAGACGGTACGTGGCTGTTGCTTAAAAACATCAACAATATTGTTGCTCGATTGATTTTTGAGTTTGAACAGTAGTTTGCGATTGGAGAGAAATAAAACGAGGTAGAGGTTGCAAAGTAGGTAGGAACCGCTAGCGATGAAAAGCGTAACGAGCAGCGCAACCAATGTGTCGATTGTTAGCTCATTCTGTTTGAATAACGCCTCGTAACTGCCTTTGTAAACGTCTTTGAGAATGTACAAACAAGCTGGTAATCCCAGAATAGCCAATTGAGGGCTGATGAGTGTGGCGACGCTTGCAGTGCCAAAGGAGGTGAGGAAAAGGCGACTTTTGCGGTTGAGTTCAGCTTCGGCCGCGCTGATGGCTGGTATGTCTTCGGAAATTGCGCGTAACTGTTGGTCACGTGCTTCGTTCATCTGGAGAACGGACCGAATGATGTTTGTGTAATGCTGCCGAACCTGCTCGATCGTTCGGGGTGTGGCAACGCTCTTTTGTGGCTGAGAGCTGTTTAGCCTTTGTGCCAACGACTGCCGATTGGTTGCTGGGCTGATAGGTCGGTTTGGCTTGTGCGGTGCATTTTGTGTCAGTTGCTCAGATAGCGTGTGCGTCGATCGGCTGATGGGCGTGCGCTGCTGTAGCGACTTGGTGAGAGAACGTAGGCTGATGGATGATGTTGGATGACGAAGCAGCATAATTATGTTGATTTGTGATCTTGAAAGTTACCATGTTCATTTTATTTGCCTAGGGTCTTAGGATCATAGTTTCGGCCGAAGTCACCGTAACAGGTCTCGTTACGATAACGGCGAAAAGTCTGTCTACCCAAAAGCTGCTGCTAAACCAAAACCTAACCGCCACTGAGTCAATATTGCTCCAAGGCCTAAAGCCAGTTTACCCAAAAATTAGCTATTGCTAAACCAAAACCTAACCACCACTGAGTCAATATTGCTCCAAGGCCTAAAGCCAGTTTACTCAAAAATTAGCTATCACCCAAGTCAACTCTTAATTATCTCTGAGTCAATATTGATCCTAGGTCTAAAACTAGTTTACTAAGAAATTAGTTATCACCTAAGTCAACTCTTAACTATCACTGAGTCAATATTGATCCTAGGTTAGATCAAACACAAGATCATAAATATTTAAAAAGATATAAAACACCCTAATAAAGGACGGACAAACGTTTCCAAGCCTGTGAAGGTCAGATCGCTTTAATCTGTCATGTGGACCCAAAAAGAGTGGCGTGATTTATCCGTTATTTTCAGATAACGTTCTCCTCTTGCTCTGCTAGCTTTTTTTCCACCCTCGAAGAACAGTTGTGTGAAATTCGGCCGATCTTCAACACGCTCAACCGCACACACATTTTCACCCTCATCACGATTGTTCCCCTGCGCCCTATTATTCACAAGGTCTTCTCGTAATTGTTGGTTGATTTTGTGTGTGCGCCCTTTAGCGGCGCTCAGATAATTGACTGAATAACTGTTAGGCAGTTGGTAAGCATAATATTTTGTACCTGCTTCCCCGTGTTCGCCTTTCCTGTCCGTAAAGTCGAATGCGGCATGTCGATGATGCCAAGCCGCATCTTGCGACTTTTTGCTAGCTAGCTCTATACAATAGCTGGCTTTCTTTTTAATCTTCGCCGCATGATCATAGCGGCGTTGGGTGCGTTCATTGACGCTTGTGATATCTTGTAGTTTGGCGCGGCTGATCGGGCGATCATCGCGACCGTGGTGCATCAGCGCAAATAGTTGGGCGCGTACTCCTTGGATTTTTCCAAATAAAATATTTGTGGGAATGACGATCGGTTGTTTATGAAGTCGTGAAACCTCCAGTTTCTTAGCCACTTTGGCCGTTGAACGCAGCCAGATGCGTTGTTTATCCCGTTGCCAGAATGTGTCCTGACCCGCTTTCAATAAGTTGCGGAGCTGTCGCCACCCGAAAACGCGGTGCGGCGATTGTTTGCTCGTCAAGTGATAGCGTGCTTCCTCGACTGTGATCCAACCACAACGGTCGTGGTCTAGGCAGCGCAAAAGCAGCCAAACGCGGGCGGCCGCTGCCACTTCGTGCCTGAGAATAGCGTGCGCTACATTGGTGTACAGGGTGAAGTTGGGGGCAAAGATTGGGGGCGGTTGGGGAACAGGATCAGATTCAGACGGCTTTTCTTCAAATGTTGGTTGGGGAGGGGGTGGCGGTGTTTCTGTCTCGGTTCGCGCAAACGGCTCACGCAACAGATGCAATGGTGCATTTGCTGTGGTGAGCAATTGTAATCTAGCAGATTGCTCTGCGGGATTGTGGGAACTGTCAACAGGTGCCATTAATTAAACTTATTTAGAACTGTAACCTTTTCTCAACTAGCCTACTCTGACAACAAAAAAAGCCGCCCCCACATTCCTGTGAAAACGGCTTTTTGACAAGTAAGGTAGAGAGGTCTGTGACTTCAACCGCTTGAAATTGGCTGGATTTGTATTCTCATTTGCTTTTTGACTTGAAGTCAATTAGCTACCTGAGTACACTTAACGCAGCCCGCCGCCTGCTTTTTTCAGGGTCCGGGTTAAGCAACTGCGCAGTGTTTGTGCACTGTGCTGTTGTTGCATAATAAACTATTTAATTACTATGATTATACTACGCTAAAGAGCTAAGTCAATCTAATTGTATATCTTCTCGATATGCGCCTGTCTTTTTTCGACTACGAATAAACAATTCGATGTTTGCAGGGGTTGTCACCCAGCTATTACCTACTTTTTGTGCATCCAACCTGCCTCTTAATGCAAGTTGTCGCAGATAGGCAGGATTAAAGTCGTAAATCTCTGCGGCTACAGGCAACGAAATTAACCGCCCTTTATTGTCATTCACACTCTTGTATTCCATGCAATAATTAAACTATCTTTGCAATTTGCGCAGAGAAGTCTGTGACTTCAACCGCTTGAAATTGGCTGGATTTGCATTCTCATTTGCTTTTTGACTTGAAGTCAGTTAGCTACCTGAGTACGCTGAACACAGTCCGCCGCCTGTCTTTGCAGGGTTTGGGTTAGGCAACTGCGCAGTGTTGTTGCACTGTACTGTTGTTGCATAATCAACTATTTGATTGCACGCATTATACTCGATCAAACGAGCACGCGTCAACTGATCTGAATATCTTTTCGGAACAATCCTTTTTGTTTTCGACTACGAATGAAGTCTTCAACATAATTAGGGGTTGTCACCCATGAATTGCCGATTTTTTGAGCTTTAAGTCTTCCTCGTCTAGCAAGCTGACCCAAATAATCGTTATTGAAATCATAGATTTCTGCCGCTTCGGACAAAGAAATCAACCGTTTTTTACTATCACTCGCAACTTGATCGTGTTCCATAACAATAATTATGCTATCTTCGTAATTTGCGCTTTGATTTCTCTCAGCGGCTAGTTGATGGTTGCAATTATAGTCCTGTAAAGGATTATTTGTCAAAGTTGAATATCGCCACGATAAACACCCATCTTTTTTCGGCTGGCAATATAGCTTTCAACTTGTGCTGGTGTTGTGATCCAATTTCGACCAACTTTTTGAGCTTGTAAGCGGCCTCTATGTGCTAAATGGCGTAAGTAATCAGCATTAAACCCATAAAGCTCGGCCGCTTCAGGCAAAGAAATCAACCGTCTTTTATTATCACTCGCAATTTGATCGTGTTCCATACAATAATTATGCTATCTTCGCAATTTGCGTTTTGATTTCTCTCACCCAAATATAATCTAAATCTGGATGGTTGGCCTCGTCAATTGCAACAACCTGCAAAAGCTATTCTCTTGCTTCTTTGAAATGAATACGTTTTTTGCAGTTTATTATCTGTTGCATTCTTGGGCTATTATAACTGATTCAACAGTTATTCGCAATCCAATTGAATATCAGCACGATAAACACCGCGTTTTTGTCGGCTGCGGATAAAATTTTCTACATCCTGTGGGGTTGTAATCCAACGCCCTCCAACTTTCAGACCGTCTAGCCGTCCTTTCCGTACTAGTGTACTTAAATACTCGGAATGGAAACCATAAAGCTCAGCCGCTTCAGGCAAAGAAATCAACCGTCTTTTATTATCACTCGCAGTTTGATTGTGTTCCATACAATAATTAAACTATCTTCGCAATTTGCGCTTTGATTTCTGCAATTATAGCTACATAAAAGGCCATTTGTCAAAAATTGGTGACATCAATATCTTCACGATATACACCACGTTTTTGACGGCTAGCAATATAGATTTCAACGTCTTTTGGGGTAGTAAGCCAAATCGGCCCATACTTTTGAGCTTGCAAGCGTCCTTTTTTGGCTAACTTGCTCAAATATCGTTGGGTCAAGCCATATTTACCTGCCGCTTCAGCAAGTGAGATTAGCCGTTCTTTATCATCATTTATAAGCTGACTATGTTCCATATAACAATTATAACAATCTATTAAGCTTTTTTGCTAAGTCAATAAACCTCAGAGGTTTTTATGCACAAACCAGAGTAGATGACAACAAACCTCTGCGGTTTTCGTCTAGGGCACGCCCCGAATAAAATCAAGGTCTCTACTATAATAAAGCGCCGTGCAGTTCAAAGGTTATTTGGACTAACCGCCTAAATTATTTTGGCGGATGTGATCCACCTCACATAGGTTATGTAAACGCTCTTTTACATAGCTTTCATGATGGCTTTGATTTCGGCCGAATATCACCGTTTGTTACATCAGCTCGATGGTTGTTTTGGAACTTAGCTGGATCTGTGTTTTCGGCCGAATCGTTACATTAACCCCAACGGGCAAACGTCGCTTATTGATTCGTACGCCCACCTTGCTGTTTAAATCTTTAACATAAATAGCGTTATCTTCTCGGCCGATCTCAATGTGAAGGCGTGAAATATGATTGTCCCCTCGAATTACCAAATCACAATTCGCACGTCCCAAAGTCGCTGGCAACGATGAAACACGCCACTCATGAACAATCTCATTTTTGGGCATACGAAACACCCGTACCTGGATTGGTTGAATCTGTTGTGTAACCCGATTCTGTGAGTGTAATAAGGTCTGTTGCAGCCGCCCCTCAGGAGCTCGCCCCAGATTACCCACCTCGCCTGCGTTACTTTCACGTGTCACTGGCGGAAAAACCAAATCTTCAGCCAGTATGGTGTAATTATCTACAGGGGGGCGTTTTACTTTAACTTCTGCCGCTTTTGCCTGACGCCTGCGACGTATGATAAGGATAGGGATAGAGAGTGCAACCGTCATAATCGCAAACAAAAAAACAGGACTGCTACCCAAGCGCGAGATCAACGTCTGTATAAAGCTAGGGGCAACAGGTAGATTAGGAGAGAACTCGCGGGAAACTTCGGATTTAGACCAGTTGTCATTCTCATCCGATATTTCTAATATTAATTCAAGCGTATAATCATATTTGGCTTCAGGTGTACGCAGTTCTTGCGGAAGCTGCGTGATGATTGTATCCCCATTGAAAACGTTACTTTCAAACTTATGAACACTACGACCCGAATCATTTTCGACAATCTGGCCTGAGTATAGTTGAATCTTGTTGCCGCTTGGCAATGCTAGATCAATGATAAAGCGCATCGATTCATACTCTACATTAACCGTCTCAATTTTAGACTCAAACGTAGATACGCGCACCGCAGGCATAGTGAACGATTTAGTCAACAAGACTTCGCTATTTTCGCCCTCTGGAACGATATATTCGTTATTTCGATTGAGCGCATACACTTGAAAAGAATAAGTTTCTTCTGGTATAAAGTTTGCAAGGTTAAAAGTCACGGTTTCAGAATTTTTGGGATTGTTGATAGACCTATCGGTGACACTCATTCCCCCTGAATCGTCCACCCTTATCACAAGCCGATCAATCTGTTCCGCATCACCAATTCCAATACTGAAGCACAACATCTCATTTTGGCAATTGAGCGTGATGCCGTTGTCTATAATGGTGATATTGTTGAAAAGTGTACGAGGCAGCGTACTAAGCGACCTCGAATTAATAAGTGGCGTCTTGCTCTGATTAAGATGCCCTCTTGCGGTTCCGCCAGACTCTATGCTGTGGATTAGAGAGCCACCTGTTGCCTGTGCATACGCATTTGAGTAGATAAATAGCGACAGGAAGACTACAAACAAGCTAATTCTTGAAAACGGCAACTTTATCATTGATCACGACCTTGATGAGAACGAAGGACCTATCTATTTGTGCGCTGATGAAAAATGGCGCGATGTGTATGCCAGAGCAGAACCCACGCGGTTGAAAGTACGAGGAACATAATCAAACCAATGGGGTATACAGGCGATGAAACTTCATGTTGTGCGATTGTAATGGCGGACACCCCAGGGCTTTTCGGCGGCACGGGTACGGGTTGAAGCTGGTTAGGGCGCGGACGAGTAACGCGGGTTGTTGTTGCCTCGGCCGCTCTGCGGCTAACTTGGTTACTAAGAGAGTAGGTTGCCCCGTTTTCGCCCGCGCGGATTTCAACAAGATAGTTTCCAGAGAGAGCGGGGGACACGGTGATAGTGTTATCGGCCGAATACAGCGACTGCCAATGATTGTATGGTTCAAAAATGAACATTTCGGCCGAATCCGCCAACTCGTTCAATGTCCAAGCTAAAGTCGTCCCATCCACCGCACGATGGTTATAGTAGAAAAAGTGGCTCTCATTCGCGCCCAACGTTAACGACTCTGGCACATAGCTCAAAGACAAACGAGCTGGCTGCGGGATAAAGTCACCATTGTTTGCCCAACCCCATACAAATAGCTCCACACGCCCCCGAGCCAACAATTCCGCAGGTAGTGTCAAAATCGGGTTGCTCAAATTAAGTGTATCCGTCGTTAAAAGAGCTGGTTTGTGAGTTGTTTCTCCTGCCGCTGGATAGTGATAAACCTCCACAAATGCCATCCCGAGCGTATCCTGACTGTTCAATATTAGCTCCAGCGTTGATGAATCAAACCAAACCTTGTTATCTCTCAAGGAAACAGAGAATTTAGTCGTACTTCCCTGACCCTCAACCACATATCGTTGTACAAGTACGTTGTCCGTTCTGTCTGTCTCAACAAGATAATGATCGGGGTCAAGCGTCACAGTTAAGGTGTAATGCCCGTTTTGCTGTGGTATCCATAAATTCGCCTCTGGGGCTGAGGCAATATAGATAGGATGTGTGCCTGTCACTAAGTAACCTGCGTTTATCTGTGTGCGGAAAACTGTATCGCCATTCGCTGCCTGCACCTCAAAATTCACACGGGGGTTCTCGACAATAGAAGTGGCCGAGATAACAACCCCCATTGGGACAGGGGTGTCGACGCTGAGCGAACCAGTACGTGGCAAGACAATCTCACTCAACCCTGCCTCAACGGTGACAGGCAGGGTCACTAAAGCTGGCATGTTGACTGTTGGTGTAATAAGCGTTGTGATCTCCGTTTCCCAACTCTTATGCACTACATCTGACCAGCCACCACCTTTAAGCAAGCTAAAGGGGTGAGGGTTGTCGCCAAATTGAACAACCGAAACTGTGTCAGTGTAGTAAGCTGCCTGCCAGCTTAAAGCGGTGCCTCCATTACATGCACGACCATTTAAATCAGCCCATAATGCAATCCCCATCCCATCTAATTGCCACTCAGATGATTCATCCGCAAACCACGGCGTTCCATGAACGGTACGGCTATATTCAACAGCATTACTGATCTTAATTGCAAGCGTATTGGCTTTAATACCAACGGGGGTTGCGTCCCCATAACGATTGGCAAGTTCGACAGTAAAACTGTGAAGGTCAATAAACGGGTCGTCTGCATTGAGTTCCCATTCATGAATACCGCACTGGAAATCTGTATCATAGCGTTTAGCATTAGTGTAGGCTGCTATTAACGTATCTGGTTCGTCCTCTTCAAGAATTTTTTGTGAGAGTGCATCCAAAGCAGGCTTAAGCTCCGCGATTTTTAAGCTGTCCACCATAATAGTTTTGCGCGGATGTTCGCTGGGGCCATCTGCTTCTGCTGCTGTCAACGCATCCTCATACCCATCTATCATCCCTCTACCCAAAGCCTCGGCACTCGCTTGAGGCCGTAAGGTTGCCAGCGCGTTGCCAATTAGTGACGCATCCAGATAAACATAACTGGGGGATGCGAGAAACTTGTGAGCATAAGGGCGTTCCGGATCGTTAGGGTTTGATACTTCATATAATTCTTCTAACGATGCTGAAAAGCAGTGGTATAGGTCGAGTACGTCAATCGGGTCGGCCCCGTCGTTTGTCCCGATTCGCAATGCTTCCGAGATGTCATATGGCGAGATAATACTAGGCTGTGGGTACGCATCGGTTACATTCGTTAAGACCCAAAACGTGGGCAGCACCCAAAACGTGGGCAGCACCCAAAATGTAGGCAGGGTTGGCAACGGCCAATTGACTGGCGCTGGCACAACAGGATTTGAGTTTACAACGTGGCTTGTTCTTGCTGAAGGTGAGTCTGGGACATCTGGCACAGCATAAGACCCATGTCCCACAAATGAGAATGTTGTTTGGCGTAGGGGGTATGCATGGCGTGCCCAACTGATAAAGGCCCCCAAGCTCTGGGGATCGGTCATATTGTATTCGGTTAGGTGCGTTTGTAATTGGCCTGCTGCATCTGGCAGCCCGTCAATCCGACTGACTACACCATTCTGAGCTGTTAAGATGAATGTGTTGTCAGCACCTGTTAAATCAACTAGGGCGACAACCTGTGTTTGGGTCATCCCGCGTGTTGTTGTTTCTAGGGTGTTGATAATCGGCCGAAACATCCCCGTCAGATTGTGGTTATCTTGCACGACCCCATCGAGCGAGAATGCATAGAGAACAAGTACGCCCTCCGCCTTATTAGAGGGTGCAACTACCGTTGGAGGAATTAACTCATACGCACCAATATCCCAAGCGCCGCCTTGCGGCCGAGAAATACCACGTTGATCCGTTTCGGTTTCTGCCGCAATCGACACACCATTGTCTATGGCCGCACTTGTGACAGAAAGCGCCCGCGTCCAGCTAACACCGCCATTATCTTCCAGTGGGCCAAGCAACGGTGATGCGTTAACCCGATCTGCGATACCTGTCAACTCACAGATATTGCTATCTTCCAGATTGTAACCATCTGATCGAAAATTGATACTAGCCCCATATAGGCTCTGTATAGCCCTGATTGGGTTCCATTTTTCTTCGGATGGGAAGCCATAATAACAGTTATTGGGCCTATTTTTGGCTATAATTGTGTTCACACTACTCACATCACCTGCAACAATTCGTAGCCCTCCGCCAGATAAATCTGTTTCATTATGGCTTAGTGTGACATTAATCAGACGCAACAGTTTATCTGTTTCAGCATAGTGTAAAATACCGCCGCCGCCCAGCACATCCTCTGGCTGTGGATCAACCGAGTTAATCAAACCAATATACAAAGGATATCTGGCTTTAAGATTGTCAACATAAGGAGACCAATTAGTCTCCCCAAAAATGGCACGATTATCGCTGATAGTTGTATTGATTAATGTGGCTGGAGCATTATTAAGCAACCCACCGCCCGCAATAGCTTCATTATCATAAATTGTGCTGTTATAAATTTTTAGTTCAGCACCATTTGTATGACCGGTATTAAAAATACCGCCGCCGCCCGCATTTGTTTTATTTGAAGCGATCGTGGTGTTTCCTATCGTCATCTCCCCATTGTTATAAATACCTGCCCCCATATGTACACGGCTGACGTTATCAGGTGATGTATCGGCAATATTTGTTTTATTGTTCTCGATACGACTATGTGTAATTGTTACAACACCACTACTTGCAATCCCAGCCCCTCCGCTGCCTGCCTGATTGCCCTCAACTCTGGTCCCAACGAGACCAAGACGCCCGTTAGAAGAAATCCAGATTCCCCCGCCCTGCCCAGACGACCAGTTATCATCTACACCAGAATTATGTAAATTTACCGTACCATGACTATAAACTCCTCCTCCATAGTCTGTCGCATACCCAGAACGAATAAGCGTATGGTTTAGCGTAACCTCCCCCCCATTCTCAACAAATATATTTCCCCCATTTTGCGCAAAACCACCTGCCAGCACCAACCATGATCCCGTTAAAGTTGCTCCTGTATGAATATGAAAGACGCGATCACCTCTTGCTTCTATTTTAGCGCCAATCTCTGGCGTAGGGTTTATGATAATCAATGCATCTCTGATGTCTAAATCACCCGACGCCGATGAATCCTCATTCCCCCCACTCAAAGACAGTACGTATTTATTTTCTGGAAGACTAATCGTGTTTATACCTGACAACGCATTACTTTCTTGGACAGCCGCACGTAATGTACATGCACCTGTTGATGATGCACACACACCATCACCAATATTTATATCAACTGCATCAACGGTACTATCAACATAGAATGTATCATCCGAACCAGAAGATGCAGAAACCCGCAACACTGAAACGCCAAACATCATAATGGTAAATAAGAGTGAAAAAGGTAGTTTCATTTATTAAGACCTACAAATAACAAATATATCTTGCGCCTATCAACACGCATATCAAAAATATATGTAACAACGTACGTGTTTTTATAGAGAAATTTCCGCTAAACAATGACCAATTAGATTTTAGAGCAAGATAGATAGGTGCAAAGTACTCCTTAAACACCTGTTTTATGAGTTAGAGTTGGCTAAAGGAAAGTTTCCTGTTTGTTTTTGTTTCTTTAACACGTTAATATGTGCGCGTTTGCGGAGATAGCGCAAGGGTTTGCGGAGTTGTACCATGACACAAAAGAATACGGTTTTGACTATTGAGCATCTAAAACAAACCTTGTCTGACATGCAAGGAAATGGGGAGCCAAACTTATACCGCTTGGCTAGTGAATCAAAGCTTCTGCACTGGCGTGTGGTCGAAGACCTCTGCACGCCCAATGAATATTCAGATTATCAGTTTGCACAGACGTTAGTGTGGATATTGATCTGGGGCATTAATCAGTTTTCAACTGAGCAAGATCATGCCCGAGTGCAAGAAGGACAAGTTGTGTACACAATGATGGTTTTGCTGTATGTCTATGGTGAACCACGACAGGCACTTTATCATGATCCGCTTCCACTTGCTCAAAAACATGGCATTGAGCCAGAGATTATTCGTGAAATAAAGTACCGCTCAGCAAATCAGATCAAGAAAATGCTACGGGATGCAGCCGATTGGCTGCTGTTGTTGTTGCAGAGCGTTGACTCAACTCATCAAACCTACAGTCGAAAAAGACAGGCGGATTTACATCGGTTTGTATTAGCACAACGTTATGCACAGTTAAATGAGTCATCAAAGATACTTGCGCGGAAACTAGCGATTTTGCGAAAGCCAATCTCAAATGCGATGCCGCTGTATGGTCCAGCGTGGCGCGAGCTTGAACAGCGCTGTTTAATTATTACCTCTATCGCGGGTGTGGAGCTTTGGTCTCCTTTGGCCAACTATCTGCAATCATTGCAGGGTCTTTTTCATGAGCATGAGTGGGCGGCGAGGTTTGTTGAAGATATGGGAGATTCGGCCGAAACACACACCGAACTCCTCTACCACCTCCAGCAAACACAGCAGGGAACACTGCTTGCTAACAAACTACTAGACAATTGGAAAAAGTGGCTTATGACGCTTGGCCCAAATAAGCTACAGCATGCATTTCAAGCCAGTTTCCAACTCAAATTAGACGAGGCGCTCAAGAATCGACTCCATTTGAATTATGCGCAACTATTGCATACACATATTGATATTGATGCCGCAATTGAACAATATGAAGCACTAACTTGGGCGAGCGGACTGGTTGCCGCCTCCGCCCATCTACAGTTGGCGAAAGCGTACCGAGCGAAGCAGAACAGCAGTAAGATGCTTAATCAATTTCGCTATGCGTTGGCGAAACTGCCGACACATGAGGCAAACACAACCAGTTTGCGCGGCCAGATATTGGCAGAACGCGCCCAATACTGGATACAAGAGGGACGCGCCTTTGAGCAGGCGCAGGAGGATTTATCGCAGGTTGAGAAGTTGATGGGGGAGATGGATTCGGCCGAATTTACCTACGAATTTCACCGTATGCGCGGAACACTTGCTGGGAATCAAAATGACTTCGCAGCAACCGAACATCACTTTTGGCAGGCATGGACGGCCGCAGACAAAACTGCAAACCCACGCATAAAAATGCATGCTCAAGTCAACCTCGGCATGTCTATGCTGTGGCACAGTCGCGAACTGAGCAAAAATGGTACGGTACATGCAGAAGGCGGGGCCACGATGCTGATGTCTGCGTTGAATCGCGCTCAGAAAATAAACGATCTGAATGTACAGAAAGCATGCTTGAAATCGCTCGCCGACTATGCCGTTTTCACAAATAACTACCCCGTTGCGATTAATTATTATCGTCAGGCAATCAAGATAATTAAAATACTCTCTGATGAGATCTGGCTAGTTGTTGTGTATGTGGACCTAACGGAAGCCCTGTGCGCCAGTGGCGAGATTGACACAGCGCGTGAAACCTATCAAATAACAAAGACGTTGACAAAACAGGGCGCACTTCTTGAACGTCTACAAACGTTGCAAGAGCAATTCCCTTGGCTCACCTTAGAAAATGTTTCGCTCACCTCGCGCCAACAAAAAGCGTATCGTTATGTTTTGGAACAGGGGCGAATCACACGGGCAAACTATATAAAAGTGACCCACTGCAAAGCACGTCAAGCCTCTTACGATTTAACGCAACTGGTTGCGGATGGGTGGCTGGAAAAACATGGCGAAAAAGGACGCGGTGTTCACTATACACGCAAGCTGCCTAAACAATCTTATATTCGCTAATATCTCGTTCGGGATTTCATGCCCATTGGATAGCTCATGGGTATACGTTGCATTGAGTGACGCCCTCGATGGATAACCAGTATGCACTCTGATCACCAATCCTCTCCAAAATTGAAATTTCGCCAAAATCAATCTCATCTGAAACTAAGTCTATCGTTAGCTGTCTATTTTCGGTCAAGTCTCCCTCTCCATTTGGGAATTCATAATGGCACTCCCTAGAATAACAGCTTGCGGTAAGCTGGCTTTCAGCTTGGTAATCAATTGAAAAACACCCGTTAAATGTCAAACTCACCCCATTGTCAGGATTAAACTTGATTTGAATGCCCCCATCATAACCACTTGCATCCGCAGAAATTTGACTATCGCTGCCCGCATCTAGCCACATTCGTGCATCAGGGAGTGTGCTAGAGAATGCTTCCCCCTCGTTTTTAGGAAGCAAGACGGGCATTGTGGTTAATGTTGGTGCCGCAGTTGGCGTAGATGTGTAAGCGGCAACTTGTCCTGCGGCGGTTGTTTCTTGAAACACTGACTGTGCCGCTGCCTGCTGATTATTGACCAGATGCTGTTGCTGTGTGCCTTGAACAGACAATGCAGCTTGTGTACTTTGTTGCACAAGTGTCGCTGCATCCTCTTTTATCGTTCCCATCGAATTAAGCAATCCATAAATTACAACACCTAAAATTGCTATGATTACACCCGCAATGCCGATAATCTGTTGTATTTGTGTTGGACCAATCGCACCTTGTTTACCTGGCAATGTTTCGCCATGTGGGCGGGGCATTTGCAATGTTGCAACTGACACATTGTCATCAGCATTGCGCCCAAGCGCAAAGGAAACTAGCTCTCTGGCCGCTTTATCTCCTTTTTGATAGGTAAGCGTGTAATAAATTTCTTCATCGGTTGTATAGGGGCGGCCATCTGGGCCGAGTTTGATTAAGCCATCAGAGCACACCATAACCGAATCGCCCTCACGCAGCGGTAAGCCGCTGTACCCACGGTCGTTGGCCGCTTGATAGTTGTTTGTATTGATGTAAAAACCAAGATCAATGGCAACCTGTTCTTTTTGCCCTAACGCTCGCATCAATACCTCTGCTCGCGGATTGGCATCGGCCGCTTTCCGACCCAGTTTGCCTTGCATAACCATCATATTGGCAAAGCTGTGATCCATTGTTAATTGTGAGACGCGCTTGTTGCGGACCAAGTAAACGCGGCTGTCTCCCACGTTGGCAACATAGAGCGTACCCGCCACAATTAGAGCAATCGCAAGGGTGCAGCCCATTCTGCCTGTCTCGGCACGCGCAGCATATACAGCATAATTAGCCGCTTGCACTGTAGAAATTAAGAGGGCAGGAATATTTGTTTCTGTACTTCGTCTGAGAGACTCTATGACAGCCTCAATCGCAAGTTGTGCCGCCCGCTCGCCTTGATTCGCACCGCCCACGCCATCAGCAATGACCCCAACCGATAACCGAATACCTCCAACCGTTTGCAAGGAAACGACCTGAACCCGATCTTCATAGACATTTCGTTGACCAATGTCTCGACCTAAACCTAAAATAATATTTGACACAATAATCTACCTGTATGAGATGCGTGGGGCACGAGTGCTTCTAATGCGCTCTTCTAATGCAATCAATAACTGACCTGTTGCGGGGCGATTTTGGGGATTAAGGCTCAACATAACGGCAAGATATTTGTCCAACGAAGGGTGTACGGCGGGCAGACGCTCATGCATTTGCTTCAACCGTCGGCTCTTCATCGTTGTCGAGATATGCTGTATTGAGCCTTGATCAAATAAGCGTTCCCCTGTCACAATCTCGTATAACAACACGCCTAAGCTCCAAATATCAACCCGTCCCGCATGGATACCAGACGATGGCAACCGCTGCCGTGCAACAGCATCTAAAACCTCAGGGGGTGAATAACGGATGCTAGCGGTCAAATTGTCAACGCTATGCACATTAGACGCGCTACCAAAATCGATAATGACGGGCGTTGGGAATTCTGTTTCGCAGGGTGGAGAACGAAAAAGAATGTTGTGCGGTTTTAAGTCCCCGTGCGCGACTTTGCTCGTGTGCATGTAATGCACGGTACACAGAAGCTGATAAAACAGCTCAATCCGCCATTCAAGCGAAAATTGGACGATTTGGGGTTTATAAAACTCCAGACTGTTCCCAGAGATGTATTCCATCACATAGTACCAAGGCGTATTCTCGTGTGAGACAAGCTTCGCAAAATAGGTTGGCTCGCGCCGAGTGCGGATCGGATAGATCCGCACAATACTAGGATGGCGCAGGTGTTTGAGGGTGGTCGCCTCGCGCTTCAACAGATTCTGGTATTGACTTACACGACCGTTTCGAGACTCAGCAAGCTTGATAACAACTTGATAACGGTCGCGCTCTGTTTCATGAGCAAGAAACGTTTGCGACATACCTCCCTCATGCTTGTTAGCAGCTATCTCCTGCTCAATGGTGAACTCGCCAATAACCGTCCCTGATGTAAGAGCCATTCGCTAGTGCCTCCCCTATTCGAGGCCCTGCATCCAATCTTTGTTCGTTGCATGTTCATTTGATGGCGAACTGCTTTCAAAAACGTCGTCAAGTTCATCCGATCCTAGCTGCGTGACTGTGCCAAAATCGTCAAAAACGGTTGCATGTGTTTCCTGTTCCTGTAAATCAAAATCGAGCATGGTTGCTGAGGAAACGGCATCTTGCGTAGGAAGTTCAAAACGCACCTTCGCGCCTTTTTCTGCAACGAGTCCGAGCATAATTTCCGCACCATCGACTAACTCAACAGGGCGGTCACGTTCTAGCAATTGATTATTTACCCGCGTGCCAGATGTTGAGTGATCGCTGAGCATAAACTTTTTCGATGACTTTTGATACTGGATAGTGCAGTGTCGTCCGCTGACAGTACTTCTGTCGTCCGCGTCGTATAGCTGCAAATCGGTATATTCTGGATCGCGTCCTAACACAGTGAGGTCATTGAAAATAGCGTATGTTTGATGAACCCGATCCGCTTTTGCCGTCAAAATCACCAGTGTTGCGAGTGGTGTTCGGCCGATGTCATCCGCCATCGTCGTTTTGTTTATTTGGCTGAAGCCACCCACCATCATCGTCTCACGTGTTCCAGTAGAAAGCGGGGGAGCTAGACGCTTTGGCCCCTGAGTCGTGTGACGATAGTAGAAAAATCCACCAGCAAGCAAAAGCGGCAGAACACCTATCGCTGTATAAGGCAACCATGCAAAACTTGCACTTTCTACAACGGCATTCTCAGTATTATTTTGATCTACAACAAGCGCGACTGCACTAGGCGTACTTGTTTGTGTTGCAACAGCGACACTTGTTGGCGTGTTCGGCACGGCAGTAGGTGGTGTATTCGTTTCGGTTGCAACGGCTTCCTCAATCAAATTATCTTTAACGACATCAATAGAGACATTAATTGGGGGACTGTCGACTGTTTGGCCCAGTTCATCACGAATACGGAAGATAATTGGCACAGTTGTGTTTACTGTATAGTCACGTACATCCACATCAAATGTGAATTTGTCTGTTTGGGGGTTATCAATACGTTCAATAGAGACGCCATCAACGAACAGTTCGGCCGATTTGATCTGTCGTGGATAGCCATCTGGCCAACCCTCAACCCGTGCCTCAACTGGAAAAGAATCCAGCGAATACATGTAAACGTTCTCATCTTGTTTTTCTAACGTTCGTGTAAAACGTGTGTTACCAAGCGGGGAGGTGATCGCAATCTCTGGATTTTGTATAGAAATAGTAAGATTCTTAGTCGTTCGGAGGGTATCTCCGCTCGTTGCCACACTAATATTACGTGCACCACTAGAGGCATTTTTACTACGATAATTTAGTTGATATGTATGATCTTGCCATTCAATATCAGCAGCAAACGTATCAAAATGTTCATTACTTTCTTCACCTGGAAAGAACGCAGAGTACATACCACCTGTGTTAGAAGCGAACATTTCTACTACGCTTCCAGAATCAGATGGGCTTGTGTGTAATCCATAGAACAATGTCCTGCTTTCCTGAAAGTCGGTTATTACCTGATCTAATTCAGCACCTGAAGCATCCATAAGCTCAAAAAAGTTGCCAAGATAAATAACAGATAAATTGGTTGTGTCAGACTCGGCTGTATTTAGTAGAGTTTCATGAGCATACTTAACCGTAGCCATAGAAGATGAGTATCCGGCAAAGTCAAAGGTTAGCTGGTTGACAATGTTTTGATATGCTGCTGCCGAATTGGTGAACGGGACAATTTCTTGTGTATTATGTGTATAATCAGGGTTGGTGGCATAAAGAGCTATGCCGTCCTTTCCATTTTGGAAGCGACCGTTTTCGACAAAAGTGTTCAAATGACGCCGTAGAATGTTAGTGTCGAACTCTTGTAAGTTAGAATATTCACCTACGTCCAGTACTATAATTGTATAGTCATTGAGCCAATCACCATCCGTCAGACTGATGTTATCAACAGGCTGATCATCTTCAAAAACCATCAAGTCATCGCTTGTCAAATCCAAGATATTCACATTGTATGAATTGGTTGCGGTGAACTGGATACTCATGTCAGGAAATTTAGAGTTATCAATAGAAACAATACGGATAGCCTCTACCTCCTCAATTTGTGCAGAAGCAACCGATGGTAACAACAGGCAGAGCAAAACAATATAACAAATGGTACGGCGATATAACATGACAAAACTCCATTCTCCAAACAAATAAGTAAATATAAGGTGGACGTAGGTGTGAAATAGACTAACTTTTTAGTCGTTATTTCTAGATGTGGAAATTGCAGGCGTTTAGGAATACGTGTTAAGAAGACCTAAGGGGTCTTGAAGCAAAAATCTAATGGTGATTTGCCTAGGACCGAGAATAATGTAATCGTTGTGTTGCAGCCGTTGCAGTACATCTGGTGCAAGCAAGCGGCCATTAAGGCGCGTTTCATTGCGTATTCCAGCCAAATGCTGAATGTAAAATACGCCTTCGCGCTCAAGAATAAGCGCATGGTTGCGTGAGATGGTTACCGCATCGGGTAACCATTCGAGGTTGGCGGCAAGTAGCTCCCTGTCATGTAGCTGTCCTGGTCGGCCGATCAAAGCAGGTTGCCACGTGATTGGATACACATCTCCCATTTCTTCTTCACGCAACCATGCGGGGCTGGCGCTTAATGCTTCTCGGCGTGACACCAGAACGAACAGACGCGCCTTATCTGGGATATTGCGCGACCGTAGCGTTTGCTGTCGGTTGGACAAGACATCGCCATAGTGTGTGAGCAGCATTAGTTTTTCGGCCGAAACCTCCCGAAAAAACGTATCCGCAATGAGGCAACAGAGGTTGTGGATGGTTGTTTCGGCCGAAACCTCCACCCGCTCACTCGCATATGTCTCGAAATCTAAAAATAGTTGCCGCATCATTGTTTGGTCTTAGGCTAATAAAAGCGTCAAAGCCCATAGTTAGTGCTTCTATGCGAAGAGGCACTTCCCATAGCACTTATTTCATCTAGCCCCAGTGGGATCTGCTCGGCTTGTTGATACAGTTCAATTGGTCGATGTGCATACGGAAAACCAGTCGCTGGGTTAATTCCACCAATGACAGTATGGATACTGTGATGGAACCGCGTGTCACGAATAAACCCAAATTCATTACTTCGCGTTCTTGGCACAACCTGAACGATATAGCCTGTTTGCTGGTTCAATTGATTGATCGGATTTGGGTTTGATTGATAGGTAATATGTTGATTGGGGTCAGGCATGTAACCCATATTGGCAAAAATTTCACGTGTACCTGGATTCTCAAAGGTGATCGACCGTAGGCCGCTATTGGCCGCATGAAGATCGGCCAGCGCACCACCAAACGAATGCCCTGTATGGGTGAGCTCATAGTGTCCGATATTTTCTTGCCGCATCAGTTCACGGATACCCGCAACCGCTTTTTTCGTCCTAAGATACTGCTCAGGCGGAGATTTCAATATAATGTCAAGATCATCATCTAAGTCAGATCCATTCAAACCGTCAATACCAATAAATTCATCAGTTCCACGATGCGCAACCACGACATTTCTAGTTCGATCATTAAAGTACACTGCGGCTTGATACCCAAAGTTGGTATTGCCTATGTGCCAAAGTTTCCAGCCGTTTGCCCGCAGCTCAGCCGGTAACGCTCTGTTATTCTTGTAAACGGCTCGACTCATTAACGCATATTCATACGGGGGGACGTTTGCAATAGCGGGTCTAGGCACAGCCCCTGCGGGTGTCCGTCTTGTCGCACCTACGACAACGCCTGTGTATGCAGCACCGCTGCCGCCGAATTGGGCAACTTGAAGCTCTGCATCTGACCCATCGAAAACGGCATTTTGTACACTAGGGACTGGTTGCCCAGCAGATGAGCCAGGTGACAACAGTTGGAGCGGGGAAGATGGTTGCAGCAATGGCTCGGCGGCGGCTTCTTCGGCCGCATACAACACCTCATTGATCTTGAGCGTTATATCGTGAGCTTCAGCCAACGCGCTCACCATACGAGTAAGTGCTGGCGCAACGGTGTTATCGACTTCATCAAAAAATGCTTCGGCACCTTCGCCGACCCAGTTGTTGGCACGTAACGCTTCTACATGCCGCATAATGCTCACAAACTGTGCTCGATTGCTTTCTCTATGATTGTCGAAGGTGCTGGCAATCGTTTTTAATGCGTCGTACTGTGCTTGAATAATGTCGGTATTCATTAGTTTCGCGGGAGCTTCTCAAAAAATAGAGCATGTTGTAACAGTCGTAACTACGCTTTGAAAAGTCACATTCATGATGTTTAGATGGGTTTTTAGGCGTCCAAATAGGTCGCAATTAGTCGTTGACGAAAACCTCAAAGGTTAGGGCTTACGAATCGAAATTTTTGATGATCTGTAAAAGGAGTAAACATCACACTCGCAAACTATGGCGTCAGCCTCGTAATGTTCTGAACAATCTAATTTATTTTGCTCAAGTACCTGAACCATCGCCGTCTAATAAAGTCTTACCTAGTAAGGCAGCCGCAGGGCTTGCAGCGGCGAGGCCGAGGGTGACGTTGTTCTGTTCTGTATTATCGATCCCAATATCAAGTGGATTGGCTGCGGTGATTGTTGGTGCGGTACCACTATTAATCACGCCGCCTGCGACCGATGAGTGTTGTGCGCCTGATGGGTTCGCTCCGCTTGCGTCTGCTGGGGATGTGCCACCTGGGGAAGTCGCTTCGGATGGAGAATTATTTGCCCCGCCCGTTTGTGCATCAGACGCAGCGCCACCGCTGCCGCTACTGCCACCGCTACCACCACCGCTTGACGGCGATCCGGAAGATGATGGTGCTGTACTGTCAAGCGTGCCGCTATTGTCAAACGTGCCGCTGCCGCCGCCGCTACCAGATGACGCGGGTGGCATGCTGTCAGAAGATGAACGACTCGAATCAGTAGAGTCAAATACGGATGGGGTTGCATCTGTATTGAATGTGCTGCTGCCTTCGCCGCCAGATGACGAGGGGGGTGTATTGTTAGACGATGGGCGACTAGAGCTAGCGGAGTCAAATGCAGATGCGGTTGAACCAGACCCAGCACCACCACCTCCCGAACCAACACCGCCCCCTGAACCAGCGCGAGCGCCACCTGCACTGCCAGCATTATTACTTTCATCCGTGGCAAATTCAGTCGATGCGACATCTTCAGCATCTGCCATGACCGATCTGGTTCGCAACGTCATGCTGCCCGTCTCGCTTAACGCCTCTATCAAACGGCGCATAGCAGGCACAACCAATTCGTCCATCTCATGAAAAAAGCTTTCAGAGCCGCGCCCGATCCAACCCTCCTCGCGCAACTGATTCATGGTTACGGAGATACTTGCAAGCGTCTGTTGGGTGCGTTCTGCTTCTTGGCTAAATTTCCCCGCAATCTGCTCTAATTCCTCATAGTTCACACGAATTAAATTACTCATTAGCTTGTCCTATTTTGTTACGTTCAATAAATGTCAGTTCTGTTCCGCTACGCTCTAGGCGAATCTGATCACCATGCTTTAGCTGGTACGACTCGTTATCTAAATATATTTCTCTGTGGGCGGTATCTTTTATCTTGGTTGGATTACGCGATAGTTGCTTAATATAAAATGCGCCATCTTGCTCTGTAATTTGGGCATGGCGGCGCGAAATACGCAGCCCGCGAGGCAAGCTTTCTAAGTTTGTAATTAACAATGCCTCGCCGCGTATGTTCTCGTCAGATCGGCCGATAATTGCGGGACTCCAGTGCAGTTTATACACCTCCCCAGACAGCGTCTCGCGCAGATAGACATCTGTTGTGACAGATTCAGCTCCTTGCGGCTGTGCGAGTGGACGATCGATCAAGGCTAACTGAGCGCCAGCCTTAATCTGCACCCCGATAGCGGCCTCGTTATCTAGCACAGCGCCACTGGTCATATCAATCACCTGATATTGCTCGGGTTGATTGCCTAGATAGGCAACCTCCCGAAACTCGGCTAACGTGGCCGTGATAAAGTCGCGTACTGGCAAATTAGCAATCGGCCGAGCAGGCTGTCGTTTCAAATCGAATACATCGACTGTGATCTCAAGTCGTGAATAATCAGTCATTTTGATACTGTTCCCCGTAAAAATAGTTGACTTTCATTTCTATTTTGGTGTGCTGTAGAATCATGCAGACTCATCCTGATTCATAGGTGGGAAAACCCCATCCATATGCGGCCAGCGCTCGCTGAAGGTGTCGCCCAACATCATATGACTGAGCGAATCTACGTTCTTAAAATGATTGTCTACTAAATAGCGCAGCAGCGATTTGTCATCCCACTCAAGGACTTGCGTGCGCAGATTGCTGTCGCCTTGCTTGTATGTGATGCGTTTGAGCATATCGAGCAGGGCGGCCGTTTCCTCATCTACAAGCGTCGCCGCATCGCTAGCGTCAGCCTCATCTGTTTCATCGGCCGAAACCCATCGAGCAGGGTCGTGTGCTTGCCAAGCGGTTTGAATTTTGTGAATCCATGCATCTAAGGCGGCAATGTGTTCTGATTCATCCTCGTCATCGGCCGAATCTCCCTCTGGAAACGGTGAAGCCATTTGAATCATTGTGGGGCGACCTGATTGCACAATAAATCCTCGGCCGATAGGGAGTTCATCCCCCGAACGGAAAATAGCCGGGCGACGCATCACGTGCAGCGTTTCTAGCGATTGCGCGGTGCGTAATCCAATCCCATAGTTGGCGGCGAGAATGCGACGGCGTAAATTGCTGGAACTGCTTTCCAGCGACCCTGCCACGACAAAATGTAGCCCATCACGGCCGAAGCGACGGGCCATGCCCGCTAGCTCTCTTGCCTCGTCGCGCAGCTTGCTCTCATCTAGTGCCTCTGTGAAGTCATCAAAATTATCAATAAAAATGAAAAGCTGATGGGTGCTGCTGGATTGCGAAAGTGCGTGACACTCCTCCCTCAGTTTAGGGAGCAACGCTTCAATTTGTTCTACTTCTGTGATGACATTTAAGACATGTGGCAAATCGCCTAATGAATTTTCATTGCTGCCATAGTGGGCAAACTTACGCTGTAGATCGATTAGAACGAGTTTTGCCTGTGTTGGCGCGTATCGTTGTGTCAGTGAGAAAACCCAGTTTAGGAGCGTCGTCGTTTTGCCTGAAAGGGGTGGCCCAGTGATGCTGAAGTGCGGCGCAACTTGGCGCAAGTCGATCGACGCCGTGTTAAGCTGGTCGTTTGTGCCGAGAACCGCCCGTATTCGTTTGTTTATAGGTGTTGTTTCCAACAGGTTTGCAAGCGGCACATAGTTGGGAAGCGTGTCGATCGGGTCTGGATTGAGACGCCACTCGCCCTCTGCATTCATCGCTTGTGCCATTGCGCGAATGCTTTCCGCATCAGACAGGACGTCTGGATATTCGGTGTCGATTGCGCCTGTTGGCAGGGCAATTTGGAATAGGAGCGGATTTCGGCCGATTCTCACATACCCACGCCCCGCAATCTCGTCCAGCTCAATCGCGCCACGCCCAACAATATCGATATACCGATCACGATCTGCCTGCTTAAACGTAATCCGTTCGCCAAATAAGTTATAGAGACGGCTTGGGATATGACTTGGCACGTTACTGGCAACGACAAAAGAGATGCCAACGCTTAGCGATCGGCGTACCAGCGAGATCAATACCGTATCGATCAGCATTTCATAACTGCTTGATAATTCCGCAAAGTTATCAATCGCAACCACAATACCTGGCATAACGCGATCTGGATGCTGTTTATTAAAGTCAGCAAACGTTGTCGCATCAGACTCACTCAAAATCTGTTGCCTTTTAACAATCGTCTTGTCCAATTTGGCAAGAAGCCGCCGCAGCCGCTCCTCAAACCGCTCCTCATCTGCATAAATAACCGTGCCAACGTGCGGCAGCGCCTCTATATTGCGATAGCTGCGCCCAGCCAAATCAAGAATGTAGGCCTGAAATTCATCAGGAGAATGTGTTGCGGCAAGGCTAACTAATAAGCTTTGTAAAAACGTTGTTTTACCCCAACCAGACTCTCCAAAGACGGCAAGATGGGTACTTTTGAGATTAAACGTGAGCGGCATCTGTTGCGCCTCACGGGGGTTATCAAGCAGACCAACCACAGGCGTAAATGCGTTTCCTGCCCAATCAACCCCTGACCACAATTCCGCTGTATCGTGATTAATCCAGTGCGTAACCGCACTGTTCAAAATATAAGCTTCCCGCTTTTGCTCATTAAACAACGAGGTTTCAAGGCTAAATTGCTCCTTCAGGAAGCCCGGCCAAGGTTGCCGCACAATTTTGTCTTGGTTTAATGCCTGTGTGATGGATACAACTGCATCATAAACGGTTGGCGCATCTTCGTCCGCGCTATCGTTTATTCTCAAAACACGGTTGGGCCAAACAATAGGACGGGCGCGGTCATCAGGCAGCGTCTCGCCCGTCCACGAAACTTGAATAAGTTCTAGATTTTCATTGCCAACTTGGAGATAGCCCCGTCCAGGTAAACCGCTGGGAAGCAGCGCAGCATCAGGACGACGAAGCATTTCACGGCTTGTCACAATCTGTTCGACACGCAAACAAATTCGCAGCTTGATATTGGCCCGCATCTGGTCGGTGACGCCCTTCGGCCGTTGTGACGCCAAGATGAGGTTAACGCCTTGTGCGCGACCGACTCGCGTAATGCTTTCTAGTTCGGTACGGAATTCAGGATTATCGTCAATCATTTCCGCATACTCATCAATAATGATGAATAGATGCGGATAGGGTTCCTTCTTGATGTGGTAGCCCTTGCGACGATAGTCAACAATGTCTTTTGTGCCTGTTTCAACGTTGAGCGCCTGCCTGTGACGCATCTCCGCTCTGATGGCGCTGAACATGCGATAGACGGCCGATTTGTTGAGATTGGTGACGATGTCAACCACATGAGGGAGTTGTTCAAAGGGTTTGAATGCCCCACCCCCCTTGTAATCAACCAAAACAAAGTTGAGAATGTCTGGCGAATAGTTAAGCGCCAGCCCGACAATCATGGTCATCAACAGTTCTGACTTACCCGATCCAGTACCGCCCGCAATTAAGCCGTGTACCCCATCCTTTTTCGCTTCCAAGGCCAGCGTTCGCAGTCGGTCGCCAGATGTAATACCCAGCGCAACTTTGAGCCAGTCCGCCTGACTTGGCGCGTGATTATGCTCCCATTGCGTACTCGCATAATGCGCAATCTTGTCCCAGTTAGGCATCTCGCGCCAATCGTTTGGCTCCATTGCGTGCGCAAAAGAGTCAATCATATCGGTGCGGAAAGATGATGTGGTCGGGAGCGCACCAATGCGTAAAGGACGTTTGGTATTCTCGTCTGTTGCGGTCTGCATCACCTTCCCTAATTCGAGAATGCCACCAAACTCGCCGCTCAACTGCCCTTGCTCATCAAAACTGCCTGTTGCCAGTGCGATTTGGAACTCAAGCGGTTGATGTCTTGTATTGATATAACCACGCCCTGCAATTTCATCAATGCCGCTGATCGTCCCGCCCACAATGGCTCGGTAGTCACCGTTATCCGCTAGGCGCAGGGTCATGCGTTCGGTGAACAGCGTATAAAGTTTGCTATTTAATGAATTCGGCCGATCGGTGGAAATGACAAAATGCAGACCATAAGCCTTGCCCTGACGAATCAATAGCACCAAGGCTTCAAGCCAATTGGCATCGTTGTCGCCTTTTATGTTGCCGCCAAATGTTTCAATAAATTCCGCAAAATTATCAATCGCAACCAACAGAGCTGGCTCGATTTGGTCTGGCGTCTGGATGTTATAGTCAATCAACGTTGCAACACCAGCTTTGCTAAAGAGCCGTTTGCGCCGATCAACAATATCGTTTAGCTCACGGATTAGCTGCTGCACACGCTCCTCATAGCCACGCTCATCAGGCATAATGACCGTGCCAACATGCGGTAGGGCGCTCAGAACTTCTAAATTGCGCCCGCCTAAATCAAGCAGGTGCGCGTGGAACGCATCGGGAGCATGGGTTGCGGCGAGGCTGGTGACAAGCGTGCGGAAAAAGGTTGTTTTCCCCCAGCCAGAAGTGCCAAACAAGACAAAATGCCCGCGTGATAAATCAACAACCAGCGGCTTTTGCGCGGCGCGATAGGGATCATCTAACAGGCCAACCGTGCCGCGAAGCGCATAGTTACGCCAGTCCAGCTTGCGCCAAGCCCCCTTGCCAGCTTGCCACGCGGCCAGTGCGGGGTTAAGACTGTCTGGCTCATCTGTCTGCCCCATAAGGATTAACTGTTTGCCGTCGGGCTGAAGATAACCCGTATTGAGCGGCATTGATAGCGTCAATCGTTTTGGCAAAATAGGTGGCCACGGGGGGGATGGGGCGGTACGTGTCGCCATTAATTCTTGTGATAAGCGCACCACCATGTCATAAAATCTCGGCTGCTTGCCATTTTCGAGCAAGGCTTCACCCGCATAGCTCTCGCCTGTGTAGGCGGTCTGCACTAGCTCCACATTTTCATTACCGATTTGCAAATAGCCTCGTCCTGGCATGCCACTTGGTAAAAATGCGGCATCGTTGCGACGCAGCATTTCGCGGCTTGTATTGACGCCTTCGACACGCAAACAAATGCGGAATTTGATATTGGCCCGCATCTGATCCGAGACGCCAGTGGGGCGTTGTGAAGCCAAAATCAAGCTAACACCCTGCGCTCGTCCCAACCGTGTGATGCTATCTAGTTCGGTGCGGAACTCGGGTGAGTCGGTAATCATTTCCGCATATTCATCAATGATGATAAATAGATGCGGATAGGGTTCGTGTGTTTTGTGGAAATTTTTTGACCGATATTCGACAATATCTTTTGTGCCAGTGTCGGTATTTAATTTTTGTCGCCGTTGCATTTCGGCATTGATGGCGGTAAACATGCGCCGCACGGCCGATTTGTTGAGGTTGGTAACAATGTCCACACAGTGCGGTAATTTTCTGAACGGTTGGAACGCGCCACCGCCTTTGTAATCGACCAGCACAAAATTTAGCATCGAAGGATCATAATTAAGGGCTAGTCCGATAATCATCGTCATCAGTAGCTCTGATTTACCCGATCCTGTGCCGCCTGCGATCATGCCGTGGACACCATCTTTTTTGGCTTCCAGATTGAGCTGGCGGATGCGATTCCCAGAGGCAATACCGATAATCACATTTAGCCAATCGGCCGAAACAGCATCCAGATTTTCTTCCCACCGCGCCTGTGTCGCCTGCCTAAGTGCCGCAAAAAGCTGGTCATCAATAGGAATATCATATTGACGCGCCAACAGTTGACGGAACAGAATTGTTTTCGGCAGCGCGTTAATACGCGATGGCGGCACAAACGTTATTTGCTCATGTTCAATCAGCTCACACATACTGTGGACAAATTGCTGGATACTTTCCGTTTCGCTCCCACTCACCTCATCCGTGCCAATAGGCATCGCCATCTGGAAACTGAGCGGTTGATGTCCAACCCGCACATAGCCGCGCCCCGGAATATCATCGAGCGGAGCCACTTGACTGCCCACAATCCCACGATACTCTGATGTTTCGGTCAAACGGAGCGTCATGCGTTCAGAGAACAAACTTTGTATCTGGCTAGGAACATGATTCGTTTGCATTGCCGTAATGACAATGTGAATACCGTAGGTTTTGGACTGTCGTGCCAGCGCAACAAAGCGATCAAATGCGCTCTCAACGCTGTCTTGTTGCGTATCAAACGTCTCGCGGAACTCTGCAAAGTTATCAATAATCAACAAAATGCTTGGGAGAGGGTCAGCGGGGTTTGCGCTGTTGTAACGATAGAGGTCGGAAAAACCTGCATCTGACAATATCGTTTTGCGCTCATCCACACGCTCGTTTAATTCGCGCAACAGTTGTTCAACGCGCTCCTCATAGCCGCCTTCATCGGGTTGAATGAGAGCTCCCACATGCGGCAGATTTTCCAATGCCATCAAGCTTCGGCCGCCTAAATCCAGCAGATAAATCCAGAGGTTGCGTGGCGAATGTGTCGCCGTCAAACTGACAATGAGCGAGCGAGCAAAATTAGATTTGCCCGATCCCAAAGTGCCAAACAGCATAAGATGCCCCGCAACCAAGTTAGCAACCAGCGGCATTTGGCTGGCGGCACGCGGATCATCGATCAGGCCAATGACAGGGCGCATTGCGTAACGCTCCCAATCAAGCGACTCTACCCAGCCATTTTCGCCATTCAGCCACTTATTGACAGCGGGGTTCAGGGCCAGGCTATTATCCTCAGGTTGCCCCAACATAATTTGGTCGATGTGCCGCAAATGATGGCGTGATGTGATCGACTTTTGATTCGGGTTTTGCGAAACAAGTAGTTCGGAGAGGTGGAGACGTGTAGGCAATAGATCGGGCCAAGGCGCACGTTGGATAGAGCGATCTAGTTGAGCATAATGTTTCGTTAGCTGATTGATGATTGCTTTGTATAGCTCTGGGGGTTCTTGGTCTTCGGCCGAATCAATATGATTCAAACCGCGATCAGGCCAAAAAACAGGCACAGGCGGTTGCCGATTCGGATCAATATACGTTTCACCCGCATACGACACCTGCACCAGTTCGATTTCTTCATTGCCAACCTGCAAATAGCCACGCCCAGGGACACCACTCGGCAAAAAAGCGGCCTCTGTGCGTCGTAGCATTTCACGACTTTCGGCCGGTGTTTCCACCCGCAAACAGATACGAAACTTGATGTTAGAACGCATCTGATCTGTGACACCGCTCGGCCGCTGTGCCGCCAACACAAGCGACACCCCCTGTGCGCGACCAACCCGTGTAATCGTTTCCAACTCCGATTTGTATTCGGGTCGATCGGCAATCATCTCTGCAAATTCATCAATGACGATGAATAGAAACGGGTAGGGATGCTCGCTATGATGCAGTCCCTTGCGCCGATACTCAACGATATTTTTTGTGCCAGTGTCCGTGTTGAGTGCCTGCCGCCGTTGCAACTCTGAGTGAATCGCGGTAAACATACGTGTGATGCCACCGCTTTGAAGGTTTGTGATAATGTCCACACAATGCGGCAAGTTCTCAAACGCCTTAAACGCCCCACCCCCTTTGTAATCAACCAACACGAAGTTCAGCACGGACGGGTCATACGTCACTGCCATCGCCGTAATCATTGAAATCAACAGTTCTGATTTACCCGACCCTGTACTGCCTGCAATCATGCCGTGAACACCGTCACGCTTGGCCGAAAATTTAAGCCGTCGTGGCTTATTACCCGACATCATTCCGACTTTTGCGCTGAGCCAGTCGCTAAATCGTGGCTCCATGCTCTGGTTCCAGCTTTCGTGCGTTTTGGTCAACAGGTCGTCCATTGACGCGAATCCCATCAAATCCATGAATGGGACGGTCAAATTCAGGTTTGCCCCACGCCCTTGCCGCAGCGTCAAAGACGCCATACGCTTGGCAAGTTCGTTCATATCTTTTTGGTTGCGGATGCTGTCCGCTTTCCCAACATACCGAAAAGAGTTCACGCCTGTTTCTGCATAGCGATAGTGCAATGCCCCGCCGACACGGCCGCCTGTGTTCAGTTCAATATGCGTGTTTTCGATTTCTATGACAGCGGTACTGTCGCTTGGAATTTTGCCGCGCTCTGGGACAAGAAACAGCACGGCCGCGCCAAGTGTGTTGCCCTCTTCAACTAAAATCGAAATGGCGGGATCAGATTGCAGGTCACTCAATGGGGATGCCATGTCATACATCGAGTCCAGCAAATCGATAATGACCAGCATAAAGGGGTGTGTTGAATCTGACGCTTGTTTGTCATTATCGCCCCGATCCTGCATACGAATTTTGCGCTGTGTCAAAGTATGGCGAATGCCTTCGAGAAAGGTTTCGATTGGCCCTTCCGTGTCTTCTCCAAATGTCTCTGGTTGATCTTCACTCAGCACATCTTCAACAAAACAAACTTGCTGATTTTGCTCGTCACCCTGACAGTGTGGCAAATTATCGGTCCATTCCCATGATTTTTTTGAGGTTGCCAAGACATACAAACGTGCATCTGAAGGGGCGTGAAATATCGCGAATTCTGCCAGCAGCGCACGAGAAAACTTGTAAACGGCATCAGCCTCTCCCGCAATACCCAAAGCATGGACAACAGGGGTGCGGCGGACATCATCAGGTTCTGTTTCATCGTCTCCAGCCTCTTTCGCAATAGGTTGCCGCAAAGACACAATGACGGGAATATCAGTCACAAACTGCGATTCTTTTGCCAGCTTTTTTGCATCCCGTATCTGTGGATCTTTGAGGCTTTCCTCCTCAGACAATGTGTAGGTCACAGTTGAAGGCAAGGTTCCAATGCCCAAACGCACAACCCCAAAATCATCATCTGACACACGTCGTTCCCACAGGCGGCTTTTGGAACGGAGCGTGCGATCCGCTTTTTCAACCTCAGTTTTTGCATCATGCACGATGTGAAACCGTGTTTTAATGTCAGGATAGTTGAAACGGTAAAAACGACGTTGCTGGTCGTGGTGCGCCTGCATCTCTTTGTTAAGCTCCACCAATCGCTCTGTGTAGGCTCGTTCGATCTCGGCTCGTTTTTGCTGATCCCTGCGGTAGCTATAAATCGAAAATACGGTTGACGCAACGACTGAGAGCGCCATTGGGATCATCATCCAAGGGCTGCGTCCACCCAAACTAGCCACGAGCGCATAACCAATAATCGTGATTAACGGCAACGACATTTGAATAAGTTGACTGTAGCCATTCTCCTCCTTGTCGGGTGGTGAAGGAATCTGAACGACGTCAAATGGGAGTTCAGGCTGAATGCGTGGAGGGCGATCGATGAAGATATTTTGCGACATGTGAACTTCGTTTTGTTAGGCTAAATTTCTTTTCATGCTTGACAAGATTGTTAAGTGCAGACCTAATAGATTAAAAAGTTTTACTCAAAAAATATTGAGGAGTCCTTATTGTGAATCGAATTTGTCTACTTTGTGAGCGCACATCTGTTAATGAAAATCTATACTGTCAAGAAGATTATTGTCCCGCTGAGTTGTCCCCAACCATCCTGGGATATGGGGAGTGGATAGGCGATATTGAGATTATTCAGGCTGTGAGCATTCTGCGTTCGGCCGTTATTTACGAGGCCAGCCACCAGAAAGAAAAAGTTTTCTTGAAGATCGCGCAGCCCGGTCAAATGCACATAAACAAGCTCAAACGCGAGGCAGAGTTCCTACGCGATTTGAAGCAGTCCAAAAACCAGCACGCTTGTTTACCAAAACTGCTGCCGCCTTATGTCTCCACCAACGTTGCAACAGATGCATACGGGAAAGGCATGAGAGGGGGGCAGTTGATTTATTTTTATCTATTCACCTTCAGCGAAGGGAATACACTGCGTGATTTACTGCGTAAACGGCCACAACTTTGGTTAAACCATATTGGCTGGCTGGTTATCAGCCTCGCACGCACCATTGAGTTTTTACACGAGCAAGGAATGTATCATTGCGCCATCATGCCCGATGCAGTGCTGGTGCGGTTTGACGATAAACCAGAGGTTCCGCGTATTTTGTTGTTGGATCTTGGCGTTGCTGCGTCGCAAAGCGTTATGAGTAATGATTGGGATCCATCGTTTGTTTTGCCTGCGTATACTGCACCCGAATTGAGGTTGGATATTCTTCGGCCGAATTCTGCAACAGACGTTTACGGTTTGGGGCTGACAATGTATGAAATGCTTATCGGCCAGCCAGTTTACACGTATAGCCTGCTGAAAGATGAAGCGGTCTATCGAGCAGTTGAACGTAATCGTCAGGCCGTTATGACCCGCGTTGACATACAATCTGTTGCCAAAATTGCTGTTCAGGCTGTAAATCAAACACCCAGCCAGCGGCAAAAGAAGCCAGCGGTGTTAATTCAACAGCTCATCGAACAGTTTGGTGAAATCCCAACACCCACGCCAAGCCGTTGGCCGACAACTGAAACGATGCAGATATTTGTCGGTGGCCTCTTGTTGATCGCAATTCTCATTCTCCTGTTGTTCACAGCGAGCGACTTAGTTACAGACTTATTGGCCGTTGTGCCCTAAGTAAAAAGGTTCCCCATGCCAAGTTAAATATCTGGGAACCTTTTTGTTGTTTAGATTTTGTGCCGTCAGGTAAGCACGTAAATTTAAATAACACCTGTATCCAGCGCCAGCGTACCAATTCGTACTTGATACGCTTGTCACTTAAGCAGGCTAAACATTGCATGTGTTGCAGCCGCGAATCCCATTTGTGCTTTTATGACACGTTTAGGGGTCACGGCGATGAAACACATACTTATTTTTTGGACAATACGTTACGCTCTACCGTATTAATGAAAGCGCGTGCTGCCAGTTGCATCGCCATCTTCATATGCTTTCGCTGATGACTCAAGGTCTTTGTTAAGCTCCTCGCACTTTTTCACAATCTCTTCAAGCTGGGGTCGCATGTTGTCGATGTATTGTGCAACAGCATTGCCGCCAACCTTGCCCACAAATGCGGTGTCGTTAAGAAGATTTGAAAGCGTTTCGAGTGCTTTGTTTACCTCACCAAGTCTGCCGCCAATGTCTCCAAATGATGTGGACATACCGCGCACGGCGTCCGTTTCCATATATATACTTTGACCTGCCATAATGTTCGATCCTCCAATTAACTAAAATATGCCATCAAAAAGGTCAGCAACGCTGTTCACGAGACTGCTGACTTGCTCATCGGCACTATCAATAACCACAACGGCATTCTGAATATTGTTGTTGTAGGTTGAGATACATTCGCCGACTTCGCCAACGCCTGGAATAACCAAGCTGGAAACTTCTTCGGTAAAAGCGTCTGCGCCTTCACCTATCCATACGCCGCCTGTTACCTCGCTAATCATTGCTTGCATGGGGCCATGGGCCTCTTCTTTAATGATGTTGAGGTTTTTCATAAGCTGTGCTTGCACTTTTTCAACCACTTTCCGGGCAAGCTTAATCTCTGCATTTTTCGACATAACTTATCTCCTACTTAAAACATGCTCTCGGTCTGGTCGTCGGCCTCTTTCATATCGCCCATTGCGTCAGCGACATCTTTAGACAGCTCTTCAAACTTTTCGATCAATCGGCCGATAGCAGGGCATAATTTGCTGCGAATTGCATCAGTAAAGGCCATACCACCACGTCCGACGAGTGCGCCGTTTTCTAACATATTGGCGATCGACTGCATCTGTTGTGATGTATCTTGTAATCCTTCAACACCTTTTTGGAATGTGCGGCTCATGTCCTCCATCATTCCATAATCCATCTTGATAATATTTGACATGCTCTAACTCCTTAGGCGCTAGCCTGCACAAACGGCGAACTTGCGTCATCTTCAGCCTGTTGAATCACTTGCGAAATCTGCTTAGTTACCTGATTTGCTTCTTCTAATGCCTGTTGCAAACGCAGGGTGGCGGGCAATACCATGCCATCCATCTCAGCATAGAAAGACTCTGATCCTCGTCCCATCCAGCCTCCTTGAACAAGGGGGTCCACGCATCCTTTTACATCTTGCAATATTTGTTGAACCGCTTGCGATTGAGCGGTGAACAGGTTTGCAACCTGCTCTAAAAGATCATAATCAGCTTTGATTTCATCCATAATCTCGGTCTCCTTTGTCGGCATTCATAACAGCGCCAATGTCTTGTGCTGTCTACGCGACAATAACGTTGCTCTCTATCGAGCAAGGGACTTTGTGCTTGTATCGCGGTGTTGAATCACAATGCGCTAAAAGCGTTCAAAAGGCATCGTGAACTATCCACCGTCGCCAAATATCTTTGCGATATGTGTGCGACTGCATAAACACAAAAATCTGCATACGTGCATCTTTAAGGAATATTTATCTAGGGACATCTCAAAAGAATTTTTATCAGGCACTTCCTACCACAACCAGTGTGCCAACGGTGAGGATAGGATGATTTATTTTTTGAGGTTGCCTAACCCATATGGATTTTAGACGATGAAAAATGGAGGGGTAGTGTGATGAAATCAATAATTTGAGGGGTTGATCCAACTCATCACGATGCTTAGCACCTGTTTTGTTCATTTGCCATCTATGTTTGTGCGCGTTTCGGCCGATAGCGCAAGCAGATAGCACTTTGGTGATCAGCTACGAACTGGGGGCGGTCGTCAGGCACTCAGGCGATCTGAGCATGACGGTCAAAGGCATTGGCTACATGGGTCAAATGCTGATAGTGCCACTTTCTCACTAGGCACTCTGATCTAGCTGTCTGGCGAGCTAGCCACTTTGATCCATCTGTCTAGCTAATTTGACACGCTGATCCAACTGTCTAGTTAACTAGTATAATTTCTCATAAGCCATAAATACATATGTGCGGATTATCTCGTTGATCTTAACTAACTGACTCTAAGACAGTTAAACAAGCAAGATCTAAAAGACAAAGAAAAAGATAAAAAACCCTACTAAAGGACGGACAAACGTTTCCAAGCCTGTGAAGGCCAGATTGCTTTAATCTGTTATGTAGGTCCAAAAAGAATAGCGTGATTTATCCGTTAGTTTCAGATAACGTTCTCCTTTTGCTCTGCTAGCTTTTTTTCCACCCTCGAAGAACAGTTGTGTAAACTTCGGCCGATCTTCAACACGCTCGACCGCACACACATTTTCACCCTCATCACGATTGTTCCCCTGCGCCCTATTTTCCACAAGGTCTTCTCGTAATTGCTGGTTGATTTTGCGTGTGCGCCCTTTAGCGGCGCTCAGATAATTGACCGAATAGCTGTTAGGCAGTTGGTAAGCATAGTATTTTGCACCTGCTTCCCCTTGTTTGCCTTGCCTGTCCGTAAAGTCGAATGCGGCATGTCGATGATGCCAAGCCGCATCGTGCGACTTTTTGCTAGCTACTTCTATACAATAGCTGACTTTCTTTTTAATCTTTGCCACATGATCATAGCGGCGTTGGGTGCGTTCGTTGACGCTTGTGATTTCTTGTAGTTTGGCGCGGCTGATCAGACGCTCGTCGCGTCCGTGGTGCATCAACGCAAATAGCTCGGCGCGTACTCCTTGGATTTTTCCAAATAAAATGTTTGTGGGGATGACGATCGGCTGTTTGCGAAGTCGTGAGACCTCCAGTTTTTTAGCCACTTTGGCCGTCGAACGCAGCCAGATGCGTTGTTTGTCCCGTTGCCAGAATGTGTCCTGACCCGCTCTCAATAAGTTGCGGAGCTGTCGCCACCCGAAAACGCGGTGCGGCGATTGTTTGCTCGTCAAGTGATAGCGTGCTTCCTCGACTGTGATCCAACCACAACGGTCGTGGTCTAGGCAGCGCAAAAGCAGCCAAACGCGGGCGGCCGCTGCCACTTCGTGCCTGAGAATAGCGTGCGCTACATTGGTGTACAGGGTGAAGTTGGGGGCAAAGATTGGGGGCGGTTGGGGAACAGGATCAGATTCAGACGGCTTTTCTTCAAATGTTGGTTGGGGAGGGGGTGGCGGTGTTTCTGTCTCGGTTCGCGCAAACGGCTCACGCAACAGATGCAATGGTGCATTTGCTGTGGTGAGCAATTGTAATCTAGCAGATTGCTCTGCGGGATTGTGGGAACTGTCAACAGGTGCCATTAATTAAACTTATCTAGAACTGTAACCTTTTCTCAACTAGCCTACTCTGACAACAAAAAAAGCCGCCCCCACATTCCTGTGAAAACGGCTTTTTGACAAGTAAGGTAGAGAGGTCTGTGACTTCAACC